>SXSC01000369.1 GCA_005792355.1 Opitutaceae bacterium | reverse complement strand
CCAACGCTGGCTCGCTTCAACTGCGCCGCAGTTGAACCCGCAGCAAACCTTCGAACGTTATTTGTGCTGGAATAATCCGCTCAGTCCGGACGACTGGCTCCCAAAACTGGCCCCCTGAACCTCAACTGCGGGATTTAGGTTCATTGCAGTTGGTGAGATCCGCTTTGGACCCTTGGGTGGAGCGCGTCACGAAATTTCCGGAGGATTTTTTCATGATAAATGCCGCAGACAGATCGCGTGCGCCGGCCGAAGTGTCTTGGTCAGGGATGGGGCACAAACCGCCAATCTTTTGTCAGAAAAATTGGGTCCGAAAAATTTCAGCCACCGAGGCCGGGGAATCTTTTTGACCCCATTTTTCTGACAACCTCAGCCTAGGCTCAAGGTACCGGAGTTGAACCGCAGATTCAGAAAGGTCCCAAGGCGGCGCAGCCGCAACCAAATGAACCAAGACAGTTCTTAACCGCTAATCTCCGCCAAGGAAAACTCAGCCATCATCCCTCACTCTCGGGCTTCGCCGATTAGGCGAGGCACCCACGCCATCGCCCCGCCCTCGATTCTGAGTATTAGCGAAGATTAGCGGTTCCAAATGGCTGGTGAGAAAATGCCCGCGGCAAAACAACAAACCCAGATATAGCAGTGCGGCAGATGGCCGGTCTCGCTGACTCGGCAGCTGTGGTCTTTCTGAATCTGCGGGAGGTCCTGCAATTCGGTCGGTGAGCCAATCGTGAACCTGCCGTGATGAGCGCCGATCCCTGAGAGCCCATGGATTCGAAGCGGTACATGGATTCAAGGCACTGAGCCCGGCTAATCCATGGACGCTTCGAATCCGTGGGCCTCTGCTTGGGGCCGTTTTCTGATGATCGGAAAGGCGGATCGAACCGCTCAACCCCCCGTCCGCCACCGTCACCCGCCGGGGAGATCAAAGGTCACATGCAGGCCGCGCTCGCCGGGGCCGGCGCTCAGGCTCAGGTGGCCTCCGCTGATTTCGGCGACGCCCCGGGCGATGGCCAGCCCGAGCCCCAAGCCCTGTTGCTCGCGGCGGTCGCGCCCGAACTGCACGAACGCATTGAAGCCGGCCCGCTCCTCCGCCGTCATGCCCGGGCCCTGATCCGCGATCTCGATGAGGTAGCGCGCGCCACGACTGGAGCCCGTGACGACCACAGGCTGGCCCGCCCGCGAGAAACGGAACGCGTTGCCGACCACTTCCGCGATGGCCGTCGCGAGGTGTTCCTGGGCCACCGGCACGAAGCCAGGGTCGCAGCGCACCGTGAGATCGGGCGCCCGCATCGCTTCTTCCGCGGCGCGCAGCCCCCCAGCCCCGGCGGCCGCTGCCACGTTACAGGGTGACGGTTGGGCCCGCGGGGGTGCCGCTTTGATCTGCTCCAACTCGAAGAAAAGCACGAGTTTTCGCGCGAGCGCGTACTGCCGTTCGGCACCGGTGCGGATGAGCCGCAGCAGTTTCGCGAGTTCATCGGGATCGATCGATCCCGCCTTCGATTCGAGCAGCTCCAGGCCGCCGAGGATGCCGTTTAGCGGCGTCATCAATTCATGCGACCAATGCGCCGCAATCTCCGTGCGGTGGGCAACGACGAGTTCTTCGATGCGCTCGCGGAGCGGTTGCTGCCGGCGGACGCGCGCCGCGATCGCGTCGACGATGTCGCGCTCGGTAAAAGGCTTGGTGATGTAGTCGTCGGCCCCGAGCGACATGCCCAGGCGCTGGTCCGCGCGGTCAGCCAGCGCGGTCAGGAAAACAAAGGGGAGATCGCGGCACTGCGGGAGCTGGCGGATGGCGGCGATGACTTCGTCACCATCCATGCCCGGCATCATCATGTCGCAGAAAATGAAATCCGGCCGGCCGGCCGCGAGTTCGATGCCCGTCCGGCCGTCGGCGGCGGCGAGCACGGTGTGGCCGTTGAGTTCGAGCAGGTCCTGCAGGGTGTGCCGAACCTCGGATTCGTCTTCGATGATGAGGATATTCATGGCGTAAAAAGGGCGGGCGGCAGAGCGGGATTCGCCGGCGTCGGCCCCGGTGCGGTCGTGGGTAGCTCGAACCAGAAGCGCGCGCCGGCGCCGGGCGAACTTTCGACGCCGACCTGGCCGCCAAGTTTTTCGACGATGCGGCGCACGATCGACAGGCCGAGCCCGTGACCCTTGGCGCGCACCGTGGAGATGCGGGTGAAGGGCACGAACATCTTTTGCCGGCCGGCCTCGTCGAGGCCGGGTCCGCTGTCCTGCACCCAGAAACGGGCCGAGCGCCCGTCCGCGCTCGTCTCGCCCCCGAGGGTGATCTGGGGATTGGCGCCACCATATTTCGCGGCGTTGCTGATAAAATTAACCCAGACTTCAATGACCCAGGGGGCGTGGCCGACCGCGGCGGGCCACCTGTCGGGCTGCCGGAGCACGGCGGACTTTTCCTGGAGAATATTTTCGAGGCGATCGATCGACTCGAGGGCGATCGCCGCCATCTCGAGGGGCTGGGGGATGATCGTCTGCCGCCGGGCTCCGGCGAGGAGCAGGAGCTCGTCGATGATGCTGCCGAGCCGGCTGGCGGACTTGGCGGCTTCGGCGAGGTGATGTCGCAGCGTCGCCTCGTCGGAATGGCCGAGCAGCATGGCGGTGAGTTCGAGCCGGCCGCAGAGCGTGGCGAGCGGGTTCTTGAGATCGTGCGCCACCGTGTGGGCGAAGGCGTCGAGCTCGTCGAGCAGCTCCTTTTTCTCCAGCCGGGTGGCGATGGAGTGGATCACTTCGTCCTCGGTAAACGGCTTGGTGATGAAGTCGGCGGCGCCGAGGTCCATGCCGCGGCGGGTGGCGGCGCGCTCCACCGTGGCCGAAATCACAATCACGGGAATGTTGCGCAGCGCCTCGTCGCGGCGAAATTCCACGAGCAGTTCAAATCCCGTCATGCCGGGCATCGCGACATCGGTGATGATGAGCGAGGGGGGCTCGTGTTTGGCGGCGGCGAAGCCCTCGGTGCCGTTGGCGGCGGTCACGGTGCGGATGCCGTTCAGTTCGAGCATGTCGACCAGGGTGCGGCGGACGGCCTCATCGTCCTCGATAACCAGCACGGTGGCGTGTTGCAGGATGTTCATGTTGGAAAGGGGGGATTTGAGTGGTAGGGAAAGTCGAGGGTGAAGCGGCTGCCCCCGCCGGCCGCGGCGGCCAGGGCCACCGTGCCACCGAGGAGCCCTGTCATCCGCCGCACAATGTTGAGCCCGAGGCCCGTGCCGTTGACGGAACCCACGTTGGAGCCGCGCTCAAAGGGCTCGAAGATGCGCGCACGATCCGCCTCGGGGATCCCAATACCCTGATCCTCGACGGCGATCTGCGTTCGCCCGGCGGCAAGGTCGAGGCGCACGGTGATGAGCGTGCCGGCGGGCGAATAACGCACGGCATTGCTGAGCAGGTTGGAAAGAATGTGATGGAGCAGGTTGGGATCGGTGACCACGGCCGCCGTCTCGCCGGTTGCGGATAGTTCGAACCGGTGGGCGTCGCGGTCGCCCAGGCGGATTTCCTCCAGGACGTTTTGCGTGAACTGGCGGAGGTCGACCGAGGTGAGCCGGACGGCGACGCGGTTCGCATCCATCCGGTTCAGGAGGAGGATTTCGTCGAGCATCTCCGTCATGCGGTGGAGCGAGGAGGTAATGCGGTCGAGCAACTCCCGGCGCTTATCGGGGGCGAGGCGGTCGAGATGATTGGCGAGGATTTCAACCGAGCCCATGGCCGCGGCCATCGGCGTGCGAAATTCGTGCGAGGTTACAGAGATGAACCGCGTCTTCATCTCGGACAGCTCATGCTCGCGCGCGAGCTTGGCAGTCAGCTCGGCCTCGTGGCGCTTTTTCGCGGTGATGTCGTCTTTCAGGGCGACGTAGTGGGTGGCGCGGCCCTGCTCATTGACCACGGGGGCAATGACCGCAGTTTCAAGATAGAGTTCGCCGCTCTTGGCTCGATTGCGCAGTTCGCCGGTCCACACCTCGCCGCGTCTGAGGGTCTCCCACATGGTGCGATAGGCCTCCGGCGGCGTTTCGCCCGACTTGAGCATTCGGGGGTTCCGCCCGAGCACCTCCGCCGGTGTGTAGCCGGTCACGAGGCAGAACCGCGGATTTACATATTCGATTGTGCCGTTGAGGTCGGTGATGATGACGGAGAGCGGCGCCTGCTCGATGATGGCCGAGAGCTTGCGCAGTCGAGCATCCCGCGCCCGGTGCTCGGTGATGTCGCGGATGATCGCGGTAAAGAATTTCCGCCCGCCAATCTGCCATTCGGAGAGGGACAGGTTCAGGGGGAATTCCGTCCCATCCTTCCGCCGCCCCTCGACCTCCACGGTGGTGCCGATGATGTGATGCGGCCCGCCCGCCGCCACCCGTGCCATGCCGGCCGTGTGGCGGTCGTGGTGCCTGGCCGGCAGCAGGAGCATGAGCGGTTGGCCGAGGATCTCGCTTTCCGGATAGCCGAAGATGCTCTCGGCCCCGTTATTCCAGCCAATAATCTGGCCCGCGCTGTCGGCGCTGATGATGGCGTCGGAAATCGAATTGACCATCGCGCCATAGCGCGTCTCGCGTTCGCGCACCGCCGTCTGCGCCCGCTTCTCATCCTCCAAGGTGCTGAGCAAGGCCCGGCGCATGCGTTCCGCGGCCACCTGGTTTTGCTGCACGACGGCCTCCGCCTGCTTGCTTTCGGTGATGTCCGATTGCGTGCCGATCATCCGGAGGGGTTTGCCTGCGGCATCCCGCTCGATCACCCGACCGCGATCCAGGATCCATTTCCAACTGCCGTCTTTGCAAAGGACGCGGTGTTCGCAGCTGTAGGTCGGCGACGTGCCGGCGAGGTGCGCCTGCACTTCGGCCATGACCCGGGCCAGGTCGTCGGGATGGATGCGCTTGCTCCATTCCTCCAGACTGCTGCCAATTTCGGCCTCCGTGAAGCCGAGCATTTCTTTCCAGCGCTTCGATAAGAACACGGTGCTGGCCGGCACATTCCAGTCCCAGAGTCCGTCGCCCGAGCCTTCGACGGCGAATTTCCAGCGGCGTTCGCTCGCCTCCAATTCCACTTCCTTCTGCTTCACCGCCGTGATATCGCGGGCGATGCCGTAGAGACCGATGAGCACTCCGCTCGCATCCCGGATCGGATATTTGCGATTGTCCACCCAGCCAGCCTGGCCGTCCTTACCCAGGGTTTTTTGGACTTCGCGGGCCACCGCCAGGCCGGCGAAGACCTGCTTCTCGAGCCGGTAATAGATGTCGGCGAATTCCTCGGGGAAAACGTCGTAGTCGGTCTGGCCGAGCAAATCGGTCCAGTGGGTGGCCGGGGAGCAAAGGGCCACCAGGGTCTGGCTGGCACCGGTGAAGACGTGGTTGCGATCCTTGAAGTAGATGTAGTCGTCCGTGTTTTCCATCATGGCCGCAAACATCGGCGACGTGCGGGCCTCGGGCATGGTCCGGGGCAGGCTCTTGGCGTCCTGCAACTGCAACTCGAGCACCACGCCGTCGGCCGTGGCCTCCCGGAGATAGACCCCTTTGACGCAGAGGATGCGGCCGCTGGCCTGCCGGACGCGGAGATTGCAGTCGCCCTCGCCGCCCGGCCGGGCCAGCGAAAAAAGGGGGTCGGCGACATCCCGGTCGTCGGGATGAATCAAGGAGGGCAACGCCCTCTGGCCGGAAAGAAAATCCGCCGCGGGGTAGCCGAGCAACGCCTGCACGCCGTCGCTCACGGCCGACAGCTTGGGCGCGCGGTCCGTCAAAATCAGGCGGAACGTGGCCTCGCGGCTGGCAGTGGCCTCAGGGGTAAGCGTGTGTCCTTCCTTGGTCATGGTCGTAAACTTTTAAGAGCTCGGATTTTTACCACGGAGGACACGGATAAGGCCGGAAGCCGGACGGAGCTGTTTTCCATCCGTGTTCATCCGTGAGATGCGTGGTTTCAACGGCGTTGTCTTCCTGCGTGCCTCTGCCAGCCACGGAATTTGAACCTCGCGGGGCCGCGGAAAGACACCCGGCAGTTTCAGAAATTGAGGCAGGAAGATTTTACTGGTAGAAAAATTTCCTGCCCATGAAATCTTCCTACCTTCACTCCGGCGACTTTCCCGGCGGGGAAAACCGGTCGGTTCAAAGTGGTGCATGAATCTCCGCAAGGATTGATCGCAGGGCCGCCGCTCGCCGACGTGCCGCGGCGCGACGGAAAAGCGCGGCGGGGCGATCGCCCGGGACTCTGAGCTTGTCGAGCGGGCTAGCGCCAGCCCTGCACCCATTGGGGTTCGTCGGTTCATAGGAATTTGCGCGGTGCGTGGGCCTTCGTGGTTTCGAGTGAGGGCTTCATCATGGGCTTATTTCGCGGCGACACAGTCCGCCAGCGGCACCGCCTCGACGCCTTCGCCCAGCGGATAGCGCGTGGTGCCTGGATAAACCACGCGCAGTTCATCCAGCTGCAGATCGCGCCGGGCGGTGCGCATGGACGGCGTCAGCGTGGGCGCATCCGCGCGTTTGCACTCCACGCCGATCCGGCGCCCGTTCTTGAACAGGAGCAGATCGAGCTCGGCGCCGTTGTGGGTGGCCCAGTAGTAGGCCTCGTCCGGCTGGAGCGCCTTGAGCACTTCCTCAACGGCGTAGCCTTCCCAGGAGGCGCCCACTTTCGGGTGATGCTCCAGGGCATGTCGGTCGGTGAGGCCCAACAGCGCGTGCAGCAGACCGGAGTCGCGCACGTAGACCTTGGGGGCCTTGACCTGCCGCTTGCCCAGGTTCTCAAACCAAGGCGGCAACTGCCGGACCATGAAGACACCGGTCATGAGGTCCAGGTAGCGCCGCACGGTGGACTCCCCCACGGCGAGGGCGCGGGCCAACTCGGCTCCGTTCCACGTCTGGCCGTGGTAATGCGCCACCATGTTCCAAAAGCGCCACAGCGCCACCGCCGGGATGCCGAGGCCCAGTTGCGGGATGTCCCGTTCGAGGAAGGTCTGGAGAAACTGCCGGCGCCACTGGACGGAATCGGCCTCGCTCCGCGCCGTGTAGGCGAGCGGGAACCCGCCCCTCAGCCAATGCCGGCCCTGCGCGGCGGCCCCGAGGTCGGCGAGGCGAAATCCCTCCAGCGGGAGGGTCTCCAACCGGCCGGCCAGCGTTTCGGAGGATTGGCGGTGCAGGTCCGGCGCGGCGCTGCCCAGAATCAGGAAACACGCTGGCAGGGGCCGGCGATCCGCCAGGACGCGCAACAGGGGGAAAAGCTCGGGCCGGCGCTGGATTTCATCGATCACGACCAAGCCCTTGAGCGGGCGCAGCGCGGTTTCGGGTTCGGCCAGCCGGGCCAGGCTGGCGGGGGATTCGAGGTCGAAATAGTTCAGGGAGTCGGGCGCGACGAATTCGCGCGCGAGCGTGGTTTTGCCACACTGGCGGGGGCCCAGGAGACCGACCACGCGACTGCGTTTCAGGGCGGTGCGGACGGCATGAAGATCGGTGGTTCGAGCGATCATGAGGGTGACGCTACACCATGCAAATCCCCCACGCAACGGGGGAATTGCATGGTACGCTCAGGGCGGCACATCTGCCGGTTGACGGTTCGCACGGTGGGGCGGCTTTCCCGCCGCCCAAGCACGGCGACAGGAGTGTCGCCGATCCGTCGGATGCACGACCGCTCCGGGGACCGACAATCGGGAGATGCGCCCGGCGCCGGGCGGGAGATGTCTTGCATCCGCGGTTGGATCCATTTTTCGCCGCGGCCGTGCTGCGGCGAATGATTGCGGTCAGGCGCCACCATGAAACTCCACCGCGCCAGGGGGGAATATTCGGCACGGGAGATGGCAAAAAAAGGGTTGGCAAAAAAAGCGGAGGAAACGGTGCGATCGAGATTCTTCGAGCCACCTCCCATTCGGCCATGAAGGCCCAATGCTTGTCCTTTTTTTATCACCCCTGTTTTTGCCAAAAAGTCTTCCCGGAATTTCATGACGCGCCATCCTTCGAAAAAAAACGCGGCGTGGCGACAAGCGCCAGCCCTACACCCATTGGTTTCCGTGTGCTCACGGGTGGAAAGTGATCCGACTGCAAGGCGGCGAATGTCCTTTTCATGGAGTGAGAAATTGGCCGGGCTACTCGCCGACCTGGCTGCGATATTTCGCGGTCTCGCCCAAACGGGCGGCCAGGTCGTTGACCTCGTGCTTGAGCTCCTGCACGCGATCTTCGCGATCCAGCATGACCTCCTGCCAGCGCCGGAGCTCGTCCAGCTGTTGCGCGATTGCGGCCTCGGCCTGCCGGCGCGTGGCGATCTCTTCCTGCAATTTCAGATTCGCGCGCTCGGCGGCCTGCTGCGCGGCCATCGCATCCTCCATCAAGTTGAGCGAGGCCAGTTGCGCCTGCGTGGCGGTGGCGGTTTCTTGGGCGAGTTCCGCGGCTTGGTGCCGCAGGGCGCGGGACAGGGTAAGAATGCGGACGTAGACACCCACCCGGGCGAGCAATTCCCGGTTGGCGACGGGTCGGGCAAGATAACCATCCGCCCCTGCCTCGAGACCTTCGGCCTGATTTTCCGTCGTGGTGTAGGAGGCCGACACGAGGACGACCAGCATGTTCGCGTAGGCGGGCACCTGCTTGATCCGGCGGCACACCTCGAGGCCATCGATGCCTTCGAGGTCGCGATCCAACAGCACGAGATCGGGCGTTTTGGCAGCGATCGCCGCCAGCGCAGCCTCGCCACTGGCGGCGCGGTCCACCATGTAGCCCGCTTTCTCCAGCAGGTGCGCCGTGCCGTCCAAAATGTCGGGATCATCGTCCACGACCAAAATGCGGAAGGACTGGTTCATGGGTGTATTTTTGGCCCATGGCCGGGCGCGGGTGACAGCGGCTCCGCCAGTTGCTCGTCGCTGATCTTCACAAACGACGGGATGTTGGCGATGAGCCACTGGAAGAACGGATACGTCTCCGCAAACGTCGCCGGCACGAGGCGGGCACGGGCGATTTCGACAAAGGTGTCCAGGTTTGCCGGCCAGTAGGTGGAGTGGAATCCGTGCGCGCGATAAGCGCGGAAAATCCACAGGGCGGTCTGCGCCAGCACCGCCGGCTCGCAGGCCGCGAACATTGCGCCCATGGAGCGGCAGAAATTGCGGCTGTTGTCCTGCATCATCGGCAGGTTGCCCGGCCCGATGAGTTTTTCCAAGTCCGGTCGTGCGGTCATTTCGCGGCTGAGCTCCTCGGCGAGGCTGTCGCGCGCGCCCTCGAATTCGGTGGCGGCGGCGGTGGTCGGTTGGCGGAGCAGCTGGGCGGTCTGGATCAGATAGGGCAGGTTCATGATTGGATAATTATGTGGCGGTGGCCAGCGCGCTGGAATTTCTCAAATCCAAAGCCCGGTTTTCGCTGAATCGGACGCGGTCGGCCGCCTGACGCCCGGTCGTGAACGCGAGGATCAAGGCCGAGGTGCGACGCCGCGCCGGTCCTCGCTGTGAATACACGGTTCGCATTTCTTGTTACACGGCGAGGAACTTCCAGCGAAGATCCCGGCGGAGTAACCGCTAATCGGATTTCATCAATGGATGAAATCTTCCAAACGAGCTTCGGCTCATCGCCTTCGCGGCAAGTTTTTGGGGTTCGCCCATCGCGAACTTTCCGGTCTGCGAGGAGCAGCCCCCACAAACCATCAGTCTTTGCATAAGTTCGTGCGCTCCTATTTTTGGTGCGCGTGATTCGTGCCTCGATGGGTTCGCATTGATCTGGTCTGTTCCGGTTTTCGACAATTTTCAAACCTCTGAAATCTTTGACCGCGGATTGCGCTGATAACGCGGATAAAGGCAGGAGAATCTCCGACCATCCGCGCCATCCACGTAATCCGCGGTAAAATGCCTTGGTGGCTATTCCTTCGGAGGGTGCTGGCGTGAGCATGGGTTTCAGGGGTTGGGCGCGAATTAGTTCGTCGGGTCAGGGTTGCTGCCCGTCGAGCACGGCGCGCACCGCCGCCGCCAGCGTTTGGGGCCGGCAGGGTTTTTGCAGATAGTGGTAGCCGCCCGCCAGGTCGGGGAAGCGCTTCAGGGCCGCGCGCTGATAGTCGGTGGTGCAGATCACCTTCAGGCTTGGATTTTCGGTCCGCAGATGGGCCGCCAATTCCAGTCCGGTCATGTCGTCCGCGAGCACCATGTCCGTCAGCAGCAACCGCACGCGCGGGCCGTGCCACTGCCACACTTCCAGCGCATCGAGACCGTTCGCCGCCTGCAACACCCGGTAGCCCTTGTCCCGGAGCACGCACGCGATGAACTCCCTGACCCCCGCCTCGTCTTCGACGAGCAAAATGGTTTCGTTTCCGCTGTGCTGGCCCGTGTCCGCGCCCGGAGCGTGGGCCGCGACCGCATCGGCGGGCGCAATCGGCAAAATGGCCTGGAAGCGGGTGCCGCTTCCGATGCTGCTTCTTACCGTCATCCAGCCCGCATGCTGCCGGACGATGCCGTGCGCCGTGGCCAGGCCCAGACCGAGGCTCCGGCCCGCGGGTTTGGTCGTGAAGAAGGGTTCAAAAATGCGGGGGAGAATTTCCGGTGCGATCCCCCGGCCGTTGTCCTCCAGGCTCAGCACGACGAATTTCCCCGGGCGACCCCCGGGCCAGTCGAGCACGGCGGCGTCCGTGATTTCCACCGCATCCGTTTGGATGACCACGCGGCCGCCGGTGGGCATGGCGTCGTGCGCGTTGAGGGCGAGAATAATCAGCAACTGCTCCAGCATCGCCCGGTCCGCCATCACAAGCGGCAAGTCGGCGGCCAGTCGGAATTCCGCGGCGATGCCGTCGCCGAGCAGCTGGTGCAGTGCGCGGGCACTCTCCGTGATGAGGCTGTTCAGCTCCGTGATCTCGGTGTGCGCGGTTTGCTCACCGCTGAAAATCTGCAATTGCCGGAGGAGGCACACGGCTTTTTCAGCGGCAGTATGGATCTGCTTCAACGGCTCCTGCGTCGTGGCGTCGCCGTCGGCGCGGTCCAGCAACACACCGGCCTGCCCCCGGATCACCGTGAGCAGATCGCTGAGCGCCGGAGCGAGGCCCCCGGTGATTTGCGCGAGCGCTTTCATTTCCGCGCTGGCGAGGCTCGCAGGCTCGGCGCCGGGGTGGGCGTGGGCGCGGGTTGTCATGGCGGCGGGACTTTGGCGCGCTCGAGGACGCCGCGCAGTTCATCCGGGCGCACAGGCTTGGTGAGGTCATCGTTCATGCCGGCCGCGAGGCACTTTTCGCGGTCTCCCTGCATGGCATGTGCGGTCATCGCGATGATGTGCACCGGCGCTTTCCAGCGGCACGGGTGCTCCCGGTCCTCCTCGCGCTGGCGGATGGTGCGGCTCGCTTCGTAGCCATCCATCTCCGGCATCTGGCAGTCCATGAAGATCACATCATACTTCATGCGCGGCAGGGCTTCGAGGACTTCGAGTCCGTTGCCGACGGCATCCACCGTGCAGCCCAGTTTTTTCAACTGCGCCATCGCCACGATTTGGTTCACGCGGTTGTCCTCCGCGAGAAGGACGTGCAACCGCACCGGCGGCGCGGCGTCCACCGGGGCCGGCGCGGAAAGTTCGACGGTCTCGGTCAGAGCCCGGCCAATCTCGTCGCTGCCCATCACCTCGGCGAGGCAGTCGAACAGCCGCGACTGCTTCACGGGTTTGACCAAATAGGCATCGAGGCCGACGGCGCGCAGTTCCTCCGTTTCGAACCGGTGTCCGAGCGAGGTCAGCATGATCAGCCGCGTCGACGCGATGGCGGGGTCGGCCTTGATGGCGCGCGCCAGGGTCATGCCGTCCATTTCCGGCATCTGCATGTCGAGCAGCGCGAGATCGTAGGGGGCGCCGGCGGCGGCGGCGGCCCGGAGGAGCTTGAGCGCCTCGAAGCCCCCGGCCGCGCTGCCCTTCTGCATTTTCCAAGCGACGATCTGGTGCCGCAGGATCTGCCGGTTGGTGGCGTTGTCGTCGACGACGAGCACCCGGAGATTGAGCAGGTTCGGGGCGGACCGACGGTTGGGCTTGGGGTCGCCGGTTTGTTTTTCGAGCTGCACGATAAACCAAAACGTCGAGCCTTCGCCCGGCGCACTCTGCACACCGATCTGACCGTGCATCAGCCCGACGAGCTGTTTGGAAATCGCGAGGCCGAGGCCGGTGCCGCCATACTTTCGCGTGGTCGAGCTGTCGGCTTGGCTGAAGGATTGAAAGAGCCGGCCCTGGGCTTCAAGCGTCAGACCGATGCCAGTGTCCTTGATGTCAAAGCGCACGACGGCGTGCGTCGCGGTCTCGTTCACGAGCTGGACGCGCACCACCACCTCGCCGTGCTCCGTGAATTTGATCGCGTTGCCGATGAGATTGGCGAGCACCTGGCGCAGCCGCCCCGGGTCGCCGCGCAGCCGCGTGGGGACGTCGGGAGCGATGCCGTCGACGAGTTCGATGCCCTTGCCCTGCGCCCGCTCCGCCAGCATGTCCAGGGTGCTCTCGACCGTTTCCACGAGATTGAAATCGAGCAACTCGAACGTGAGCTTGCCGGCTTCGATCTTGGAGAAATCCAGGATGTCGTTGATCACCGTCATCAGGTTGTCCGCCGAATTGCGCACCGACTCCGCGAACTGGCGCTGCTCGCGGGTCAGTTTGGTGTCGAGGAGGAGACCGGTCATGCCGATGACGCCGTTCATCGGCGTGCGGAT
>SXSC01000368.1 GCA_005792355.1 Opitutaceae bacterium | reverse complement strand
GGCCAGATGATCGACGCGCAGAGCATCGTCGTGGCGAGCGTGGCGACCGGCGGCCACCCGGAAAGCCCCTCCGCCGGCACGATTCTGCGCTCCGTCTTCTGGCACAGTGTCGCCCTCGCCCTCCTCGTCGGTGTGCTCGTGATGTTCCAAGCCTACGTCTGGACGAGCGTGGTGCCGAAATGATTTGAAGGGGCATCGGTGACCGACGCCGCAACCCATCATCGCGGCACAACGCTGTTCCCCGCCGGCCGCATCGACTGCCACGCGAACATCCGCCATGTGCCGCCTTCGTTGCGCCACACCGCGAGGTAACGCAGTTTGACGCCGGACCAGGTCGCGCCGAGGCGCTTGCGCATCTCCTGCGCGCCAATCAGCACGACCACGCCGGGCGCGGGCTCGAGGGCCTGCACGTCCAAAGTCTTCACGCCGGCGTACTCCGTGTCGCCGGCCAGCATGTTTTTCACATAGTCGGCTTTCAATTCCACCCGTCCGTCGGAATGTACAAAGCGCAACCCGTCCGACATCAGGGCCGCCAGGGCCGGCCCATCGCCCTTCATCATCGCTTCGCAACGAGCCGCGTCCGCCCGCAACACGGCGGCGACGGGCGACTCCACCGCGCCCAGCCCACCCACCGTCAGCCCGATCACGGTCATCCAGCGTAGAATTTGTTTCATGGCATTCCGAGGGTTGATCCGTTGGTTCCGGTATTATCCGCATCGTCCGCGGAACCCGCGGCACAAAAATCTCGCCTCATCGCCCGCGCCCGCCGCCACTCTCACTTTCCCCTTCGCTCGCCGCATAGGCGTCGCGCAACACCTGCATCGTGTGCCGCACGCGAATGGGTGAATGCGATTTTGCGAGGTGCGTCTTCAGCTGAGTGAGACAGCCGATGTTGCCCGTCGCCACCGTGGTCGCACCGGTCGCCACGACCGCCAGGGACTTTTGCGCGCCCAGCGAGTGCGCGATCTCCGGCTGATCGAGATTGTACGTGCCCGCGCTGCCGCAGCAGAGATGGGCGTTGGCGATCTCGCGCACCTCGACTCCCGGAATCGCCCGCAGCAACCCGCGTGGTTCCGCCCGCACGCCCTGCGCATTCGCGAGGTGACACGCATCGTGGTACGCCACGGGGTGCGGTTCGCGCCAGCCGACCGGCTTTTCGCGCAACCCCAGCCGCGCGAGAAACACGCTGACGTCGACCACGCGTTTGCAAAAATTCGCCGCCCGTGGCTCGTCCGGCGTGCCGCGCAAGATGAGATGATACTCGTGCATCGCCGAGCCGCAGCCGGCGGCGTTCGTGAGAATCGCGTCCGCGTCGGCGGGAAAGGCGTCGAGGTTTCTCCGCGCGAAGGCCTGCGCCGCCCGCAAATCGCCGGTGTGCCAGGCCAGCCCGCCACAACAACCCTGCGCCTCCGGTACGACGACCTCCACGCCGTTGCGCGCGAGGACATCGATCGTCGCGACATTGATATCCGGATCGAGCACCTGCTGCGCACAGCCGGCCAGCAGCGCGACGCGCGCCCGGCGTTCGCCCCGCGCCGGTGTCACGCGCGGCAACATCACCATGGGTGGAATCTCCTTGGGCGCGAGTTCGAGCATCGGCCGCAACACCTTTGGCACGAGCGCGCCCAGCGCCCGACCGATCGCCGCTCCGCGCAGCGCCAGCCGGAATCGCGCCGGATAGGGGATCGTCTGCGCCGCGAGCCAACGGCGCAGTTTTTCGCCCGGAGTGCGCGTGGCGCTTTCCTCCACCGCTGCGCGATACGGACTGATCAAATCGCGATAGGGCACGCCGCTGGGGCACGCCGGCTCGCACGCCAGGCAGCCGAGACAGCGATCAATGTGCGGCTGGGCCTCGCCCGCCGACAGCGTGCCCTCGAGCACCTGTTTCATTAGAATGATGCGACCGCGTGGCGAATCCATCTCCTGCCCGAGTTCTTGGTAGGTCGGGCACGCCGCGAGGCAAAACCCGCAATGCACACACGCCTGCACCGCGTGCGCCATCGGATCCCCAAGCGGGCCGTGTTCGTGGGGTTTGATCGCGTGGAGCATGGGTTCAGCGGAGTGGGATCAATTTAGACCGGCGCTCGCGCATCATGCGCATGGTCGTGCTTCATCCAAATCGGGAAACCGATTCTGCGGATCGAGCGCCGCCTTCACCGCGCGCATCACGGCGAAATCGCGACGCGGCCCCAGCCACAACCCGCCGTCGCCGCGCAAGGTCATCCCCGGCCATTTCGCCGCCGCCAGCGTCGCGCCCGGCTGCAGCGCGACATACCCGGTGTTTCCACCCGTGCTCACCCAGCCGCACGCACCGGCCTGCGCCCGCACCCATGCCGCAAATTCCGGCACCTGCAGCGGCAGGATCGCCAGCTTCGCGAGCGTGCCATGCGCCGGCGCCCAACCAAACTCCGCAATCGTCCGCCAGAAACTCCGCGCCGCTTCGTCCGCGAGGATCGCGCCGGGGAAGCGCGCCAGAATTTCAGCACCGAGCGCCTCCAGGGCCGGCACCGGCCCGCCCAGCCGCGCATAAACCGCGGGCTCCGCCACCGCCGCATCGAGCGCATCGAGCTCCCACCGCGACCCCGCACACTCCGTCAGAATCTTCGCCTTGGTCGCGTCGTCGTTCGCGTCCAGGCGGAGCGTCCGCGTCGACGTCGGCCGCGGAAAAACCTTGAAGGACAGCTCGGCCAGCCCGCCAAAGCGCCCCGCGCTCCCCACGAAAAACTTCGGCAGATCGAAACCGGCGGCGTTCTTCACGACCTTGCCGCCCAGACGCAGCAGCCGGCCTTCCCCGTCGACAAAGCGCACGCCGAGGATGAAGTCGCGCAACCCGCCGAATCGCCACCGGCCCGGTCCGCCCAGGCCCGCCGCCACGGTGCCGCCGAGTGTCGCCCCCGCTTCCGCGAGCATCGGATCGAACGGCAGGTACTGCCCCTTCTCCGCGAGCGCCGCCGCAATCTCGCGCACCGGCGTGCCGGCCAGCGCCGTAAACGTGAACTCGCTCGGCTCGTATTCAATCAGGCCGGTCAGCTTCGCGGTGGAGATGCGCGTGAACTCGTCGGACACCCGCGCGAGCCGCGATTTCGTGCCCGCGCCGACCACCAGCGCGCGCGGCGCCGAACGCACGGCGTCGACCAGTTCGGCGGGAGTGGCGGGAGCAAACACGTGTTTCATTCGCCCGGCCTCCGCGTGGTGACCAGGGGCGGCCCTGGAGGCGGGGTGCCCCCACCCCGCGAGATATGATCGTCGCGCCCGCCCAAACGCGGGGTGAGGGCACCCCGCCTCCATGGGGATACACCGGCGAGGACGATCGCTGGCGGCGCGTTGTTCGAGCAAGATGTCCTGGCGCTCTTCATTCGCGTGAAATCACTCCCGCCTTCTCCAGCGGATGCAGCCCGTGTTGCGCCAGCGCCGGCGCATTCTTTTCGGGAAACATCTTTCCCGGATTGGCGATCCCCAGCGGATCGAACGCCGCCCGCAACCGCTTGAGGCACGCCACCTCTTCCGGGTTGAACATCACCTCGAGGTAGTCGCGTTTCTCCACTCCCACGCCATGTTCGCCAGTGATGGATCCGCCCATCGCAATGCACATGTGCAGGATTTTTCCCGCCAGCTCCTCCGCCCGCTGCAACGCCCCGGCTTCGCGGCCGTCGTAGAGAATCAGCGGGTGCAGAGTGCCGTCGCCGGCGTGAAACACATTCGCGCAACGAATGCCCATTTCCTGCGACCACGCATTGATTTTCCGCAGGGCCTCTCCGAGCCGGCGGCGCGGCACCACGCCATCCTGCACGATGAAATCCGGCGACAACCGGCCCACCGCGCTGAACGCGCTCTTCCGCCCCTTCCAAATCGCCAGCCGCTCCGCCGCATCCCGCGCCGGCCGCACTTCCACCGGCCGGCTCGCCGCGATGATCGCATCGAGCCGCCCGCGGTCCGCCGCCACCACTTCCCGCGGCCCCTCGAGCTCCACGATCAACACCGCCGCGCAGCCCGGCGGATAGTCCGCGTGCACCGCCGCCGTCGCCGCCTCGAGCGCCAGCGCATCCATGATCTCGATCGCCCCCGGCAGCAGCCCGCTCGCCACCACCGCGGTGACGGCGTCCCCCGCCTCCTCCAGGGTGCGATAGCCCGCCAGCACCGTGTGAAAACACTCCGCCCGCGGCAGCAACTGCAACGTGATCTCCAGCGCCACGCCAAAAAGCCCCTCGTTGCCGACGAACAACCCCGTCCAATCCGGACCGATCTGCTCCCGGCTCGCCCCGCCAAACTCGACCACCTCGCCGGTGGCGAGCACGGCCTTCAGCCCGAGCACGTGGTTCGAGGTCATGCCGTATTTCAGGCACTGCGCCCCGCCCGCGTTGAACGCCACGTTGCCCCCGATGGTGCAGATCGACTGGCTCGATGGATCGGGCGCATAGTGCAGCCCGTACGGCTGCGCCGCCGCCGTCACGGCGAGATTCACGATCCCCGGTTCGACCACCGCGAGGCGCTGCGCCGGATCCAGGCGCACCAGGCGGTTGAGCCGGTTCAAGGCGATGACAATCCCCCCGGCAATCGGCAGCGATCCGCCCGACAAGCTGGTGCCGCTGCCCCGCGCGACGAACGGCAGTTTCTCGGCGTGGCAAAACCGCACGACCGCGATCACCTCGTCCTGCGTCTCCGGCACGGCCACCGCGAGCGGCGTGGCCTGGAACGCGGTGAGCCCGTCGCTCGCATACGCCGCGAGCTGCGCCGGCCCCGCCATCACGCGCCCCGGCGGCAGCAACGCCGTCAGCCGGCGAAGCGCGGCGGCGGCGTGCGGGGAAGCGGCGGGTGTGACCATGCGAACCACCACAATGGAACGTGCGCCGGGAGTCTGACGAGCGCGGAGTTTGGCGCGCTATCTCGCGTACACCACAAACCACTTGTCGTCGTAAAATTTGTGCTCCGCCACCGGCTTGAATCCGGCGGCCGCCATCCACGCCTTGTTCTGGTCCTTGGTGGTCTGCAGCGTCGGATCGTTCTTGTGCGGTCCCAGTTCCGGGTAGAAGTCGATCACGGCGATCCGCCCGGCCGGCTTCACATACGGCGCGAGATTTTTGAGATACTCCGCGCGATTCTCGATGTGATGCAGCACGTCGTAAATGAACGCCAGGTCCACGTCGCGCGCCGGCAGGTTCGGATCGGTGAACTTGCCCAGCACCGCCTGCACATTGGTCACTTTCTGATCCTTCGCTTTCTTCGCGATGTGATCGACCAACCCCTGGTCGATGTCCACCGCATAGACCTTGCCCGATCCCGCCACGGCTTTTGCCAGTGACAACGTAAACACCCCGGAGCCCGCACCGATGTCGGCCACGACGCCATTCGGTCGGAGCTTCAGGGCCGCGACCGCCTCATCGACTCTCAGCTTCACCACGCGCGCCTGTGCATCCAGCGTCTTCAGCCATTGCTCCGTGGTACGGGCCCCCAGCTGAGCCCGAGCCGCGGGCGTGACGCAGAGCGCCGCCGCGACGAAGCCGGCCATCGTCAAACCGCGAAACGGGAAGAGGGCGACACAAAGGGCAACGGTGGAGCGCATCCCCTAGAATCCGCTCCCAACGCCGCCCTTTGACAACTCGAATCTCGCGAAGGCACGCGCCGGGGGCGCATTTCCCGATTGTCGGTCAGGCGCGTCGCCCACTACTTCACTCGATTCCGAAGGGCTGCGCTTCGTCGCAGCCGTGCCCCGAACGGCAGCAGCGGCGCCGACGAAGCCCGTTCGACAAGCTCAGGGTCCCGAGCGGGGTCGAGGGACGGCGCCCTCCGAGACGCACCCACTACCGTCAAACCGCCGACGGACCCACGCGCCGGTCCCCGCCCACGTTCGCGGCTTCGCGGCTTCGCCTGAGCCTACTCCGAAGCGCGCCCGAAAACCCGGTAGAGCACCAGTCCCGCCACCAGCGGCGCCAACCCCACGAGCGAGAGCTTCCCCGCGTAGGCGATCGCCGCCTGGAGCATGTAGGCGCACATGCCACAAAACACGAGCGGCAGCAGCGGGAAAAACGGCACGGTGAACGGACGTTCGATGCCGCGGTCCTTCACCCGCAACACAAACAGGGAAAGCCCGGTCATCAGGAAAAACATCCAGAAGACCGGCGCCGTGCATTTCAGCAGAGTGTCAAAGCCGCCGTGCCCCTCCCATGCCAAGGTTCCAAAACCGGCCCCCGCCATCACCGCGGTCAGCAGCGCCCGCCCGGAGTCGTGGCCCACCAGCAGCACCAAGGCGAGGGTGATGACCATCTGGATCAGAATCGCCGGCACCGGCGTACCCCAGCGCGAAGGCCAGCGCGCCAGAAAGGCAAACGCCGGAAAGTCGGCACCCGCCGCCGCGTAGATGCGCGCGCCGGTGAGGACCAGGCCGTTGAGGGCACCAAGTGCGGAGACCATCACGAGCGCCGCCATCATGCCCGCCCCCGCGGAGCCGAGGGGACCTTGCAACACATCCGCGGCGATCGCCTTGGAACTGCGCGCGGCGGCGAAGCCCAGCCCGTTGAGATAGGCCGCGTTCACGATGAGGTAAATCACCGCCACACCGCCGGTGCCCAGCAGCAACGCACGCGGGATGTTGCGCCGCTTGTCCTTCATTTCCGCCACAATGAAGGCCGCGTCGTTCCAGCCACCGTAAGTGTACAACACGAGAATCAGGGCCAGGCCGAATCCCGGCCCGCTGCTCAGGCCCGCGTCGGCGACCGGAGTCGCCGCCGCGGTCTGCGGCCAAAAAAAGCCGGCCAGCACAATCGCGATCAGGCCGAGCGCCTTCAGCGCCGTCAGCACGTTTTGGGTTCGCCGGCCAAACCGGAGGCCGGCGAGGTTGGCCAGGGAAAGCACCACGACCGACGCCACCGCCAGCCACGGTGCATCCTTCGCGCCCCACCCAAACAACCGCACCGCATAGTCCGCAAAAACAAAGGCCATCAGGCCGATGCTTCCACTCATGATCACCGTGAGCTGCGACCAGCTGAAGAGAAACCCCGCCCAGGGCCCGAACGCCCGCCGCTGGAAAAAATAATCGCCGCCCACGCGCGGATACGTCGTGGCCAGCTCCGCATAACACAGCGCGCCTATCACCGACAAGACGCCCCCGAGCGTCCAGACCAGCATCGCCTGCCCCGGGCTCGCAACGCAGCTCAAGATGAACGGCGCTGTCTCGTAGATCCCCGCGCCGATCACAATTCCGACGATGACGGAAACCGAATCCGTCAGGCTGAGATGACTTTGGCCGGGATCATCCGGCGTTTCGGGTGGGAGCATAGGCGCGAAAGCGGCGGAACGACGCCGAAATCGTCCGGCAAAGTTCTCGGGATGCGCCGGTCACGTCAATCCTGCGGCCACCGCAACCGGAGGATCGGCCTGGCAGGAGCAGGATTGCCTCCGTCTTCCCGCGCGGACACAGACAGCCCTTCCCTTTATGATCCGCGCCTTCATCTTCGACTTCGACGGGCTCATCCTCGACACCGAAACACCACTCATCGACGCCTATGGCAACGTTCACGCCGCCCACAGCGTGCCCTTCGACCGCCCGCTGTTCCTGCGCAGCGTCGGCCACGCCGACTATGCGTTTGACCCTTGGCACGGTTTCAGTCCGCACGCCGATCGCGCGGCGCTCGAGCTGGAACGTCGCACCTGCAAGGACGCGCTGATGCTGCGCCTCGCCATCCTTCCCGGCGTCGTCGCGCTGCTCGATGCGGCGCGGGAGCACGACCTGCGCGTCGGCCTCGCCTCGAACTCGCCTCACTCGTGGGTCGACGCCCATCTCACGCGGCTCGGCCTCTTCGAACGCTTCGACTTCGTCGCCTGCCGCGAGGATGTGCCCTCCCCCAAGCCCGAACCCGACATGTACAAACTTGTCCTCAACCGCTTCGGCCTGCGCGGCCTCGAGGCGGTCGCCTTCGAGGATTCGCACACCGGCTCCCTCGCGGCCAAACGCGCCCACCTCTGGACCGTCGCCGCACCCAACGAGTCGACCGCCCATCACGATTTCACGCACGTCGACTGGCTGGTCGCATCCCTCGCGGAGGTGACGTTCGCGGAGCTTGTTCGCCGCTTCGGCCAATAGCCGCGAGCGTCAGCGCGTGGGACGACTGCCTCGACGGGGTAGGCGGCGGCCGAAAACTCAAAAGGTGAAATCGGCCTCGTCAGTAGTATTTCCGGAAAACCACGTTGTCCGCGTTGGTGAAGAGCACCGCGTTTTCCTTCACATCCACGCCCATGAATCTCAGCCCAAGATCTTTGTCGATGATCTCCCCGTAGGTCACGATTCGATCGTTTAGGTAAATCCGCGGCACCGCACCCTCCAAAACGCCCCCGACCTTCAATCGCGCCACCGCCTCCTGAAACAGTATCAGGTCAACCTTGCCGGCAGAGGCCACCGGTGCCCTCTTCGGTTTCACCGGCGGCGGGGGAGGTGGAGGTGGCGCGGCCACGACTTTGGGCGACTCAATGATCCCCAGCACCTCGTTGAGATGGGAGACGTTCGCATCGCTCTTCGCGACCACCGCGCGGGTCTGCTGAAGGGCCTGCACCGCCACCGATGCCTTCTTGTCGACCGTGCCCGACTTGGTCGGACTGCGCATTTCCTGCAGGATCGGGATCAGATAGCGGATGGCCATGAATCCACCGCCAATGAACACCGCCAGCATAAAGCCCCATTTGAAGAACATCCCTGCCGCGCGGATTAGCGCCGGAGAGCTCGAGTGATTCATCAACCCCCCGGACAGCGGGACATCCGCCTCCACCACACCTTCCCGCACTACGCCATCGCCGGCCATCGGACTCTCTCCTGCCGATCGCTGTTCTGCGTTCTCTGCGGTGTCCCCGGTCTTGAGCACGTCCTCCGACTCCGGGGTCCCGGGAGGCGGCATCGCATCCCCCGGGGTGGCCGCGCGGGGCTCCACCCTGAGATTGTCCAAAGCCGCTGCCCCTGAAATCCTCGCCGGCGCATTCGGCAATGGCGGCCGGGACGACACCGACGCAATTGGCATTGGCGGCCGAGATGAAACCTGGGCGATCGGCATTGGTGGCCGAGACGACACCGGGGCGACTGGCATTGGCGGGCGCGACGACGCCGGGGCAGACGGCGGAGCCACGGGCACTGGACCCGGCTTGGCCAGGCGCGCCACGGCGTCGGCCCGATCTCCGCTGAAATTTCGGTCAACCTGGATCGGAGGTTTCTTGGAATTCGGAAGATTGACGCGAATGGCCATGGCGCGACGCAGGAAAAGAAGAGTCCAGACAACACACGAAACTAACGTGGACGCATCAAAAAAAGTTGATGCCCCTCCCAGCGGTCTTTGCGTAGGCGAGGCCGACCGGCTACCCTTCCAGTTCCGCCCACCGCGCATAGGCCGCCGCGAGTTCGGCCTCCAGTTCGTGCAACCGCACCGTGGCCCGGGTCACCTCAATCGCGGGCTTCTTGAAAAACAGGGGGTCGGCCAGTTTCGCCGTCAAGATCACCTGCTCCGCTTCCTTCGCCTCGATTTGTTTCGGCAATGCCTCCATTTCCGCGCGCTCTTTGTTGTTGAGCTTGCGCGCCTTCTTCGGCGCCACACCTGCCGCCTCCCTGGCCGCCGCGTCTCTCGCATCGCGCTTCGCCTTCTCCTCTGTCGCCGCAACCGCCGCGGCCCTCGCCGCCCGCTCCCGCTGCCAGTCATCGTAGCCGCCAATGTAGTCGGCAAACTTTCCGTCGCCTTCAAACACCAGCAGACTCGTGCAGACTTCGTTCAAGAACGCCCGATCGTGGCTCACGAGCAGCACCGTGCCGCCAAACTCCACCAGCAGGTCCTCCAGCAACTCGAGTGTCTCCGCGTCGAGATCGTTCGTCGGCTCGTCGAGCACGAGCACATTGCACGGCTTCGTGAACAGCCGCGCCAGCAACAACCGGTTCCGCTCCCCTCCCGACAGCGCCTTGATCGGCGTGCGCGCCCGCGTCGGCTCGAACAGAAAATCTTCCAAATAGGAAATCACGTGCCGGTTCCGGCCATTGATCGTCACGGTCGCGTTCCCATCCGCAACCGCGTCCTGCACCCGCATCGTGTCGTCCAGCTGGGCGCGCAACTGATCGAAGTAGACAATCTCGAGTCGCGTGCCCTGTTCAACCGTGCCCTGCTGCGGGGCCAACTGGCCGAGCAGCAGCCGCAGTAGCGTGGTCTTGCCCGCGCCATTGGGCCCCACGATCCCGATCTTGTCGCCCCGCTCGATCCGCGTCGTCAGGTCCCGCACAATCCAGCGATCCTGGTAGCGAAAGCCCGCACCCTCGCAGGCGATCACCTTGAAACCACTGCGGTCCGCCTCCTGCGCCGTCAGCTTCGCCTGGCCCGCGCGATCGCGCCGGGCGACGCGCTCCGCCCGCATTTTCTCCAGCGCGTGAATGCGATTGTTGGCCCGCGACCGCTGCGCCTTTACAGAAGTTCACGTTCCACACGCCCAGCCGCGCGAGCAGCACGG
>SXSC01000367.1 GCA_005792355.1 Opitutaceae bacterium | reverse complement strand
GGACGGATCCGACGGCGGGATCAGCAACGGATCCATGGTGACTCGATCGTGTGAAGTGGTCGTGATGCCGAGTTCAAGGGCGGAGGAACCGCTGGTGGATACTTTGGTGTCACCCGCCAACGTGATGTTGCCGTTCCAGTAGTTGTTGCCAGCCGAGCCAATCAACGCGCCGGCTCCGCCCACGCCCGTGCCGCTGATGGTGAGGAGCCCGTTGCTGGTGGTGAGGCGGCCACCGTCGATTTGGAGCGTCGCGCCGGAAGACACCGTGGTGCCGGCGGTGCCCGTGCCGAGGGCGTTGTCGCTTTGCAGTTTCAGCGTGCCACCGGTCACCGCCACCGCGCCGAGGAAACCCGTGCTGCTGCCGGATAGGGCGAGCACGCTGCCGGCCGTGCCGGACTTGGTCAGCGTCGTACCGGCTCCGCCAGTAAACGTGCCGGCAAAGGCATCGGTTGGCGACGTGTTGTTGACGGTCAAGTTGTGGCTGCCGCCCAAGGCGATGGTGCCGCCGGAGCCGTTGAGTGAGCCGACGGTTTGGGCCGCAATGTTAAGATTCAGGGTGCCGCCATTAACCGTCAGGGCACCGGTGCTCGCCGCCATCGTTCCGCCGTTCACGGAGAGCGATCCGGCGGATAGCGTCGTGCCGCCGTCGTAGGTATTGGTGCCGGTGAGGATGAGCGTACCGTTGCCGGCCTTGGTGAGGCCGAAGCCGCTGCCGGAAATCGCGCCGCCGACGGTGAGCGTGCCGCCGGTGGTCGTGACCTGGCGGTTCGCGTTCATCGCGACGGCGCCGGTGCCGAGATTCAGATCATTCGTGCCGGTGTAGGTGAAGTTGCCGTTCCAATTCTGGGCGTTGTTGGTCGAGAGGGTGATGCCGCTGCCGCTGGTGTTGTCGATCGTCGTGCCGGCGGCGATGGTGAACGCGCCGGTGCCGAGTGCGGCGGCGTTGTTGAGGTTCAGGGTTCCGGCATTGAGGATCGTGCCGCCGGAATAGGTATTGGCACCGCCCAAGGTGAGGGCGCCGTTGCCGGCCTTGGTGAGACTGTAGCCGGTGCCGGAAATCGCGCCGCCCACGGTGAGGTTGCCGGCGGTGGTGGTGATCTGGCGGCTGGCATTCATCGCCACCGCGCCGGTGCCGAGATTCAGGTTGTTCGTGCCGGTGAAGGTGAAGTTACCGTTCCAATTCTGAGCGTTGTTGGTCGAGAGCGTGATCGCGCCGCCGCTCGTGTTGTCGATGGTGCCGCCGGCGATGGTGAACGCGCCGGTGCCGAGTGCGGCGGCGTTGTTGAGGTTCAGGGTGCCGGCATTGAGGATCGTGCCGCCGGGGTAGGTGTTGGCGCCGCCAAGGGTGAGGGCGCCGTTGCCGGCCTTGGTGAGACTGTAGCCGGTGCCGGAAATCGCACCGCCCACGGTGAGGTTGTTGGCGTTGGTGGTGATCTGGCGACTGGCGTTCATTGCCACCGCGCCGGTGCCGAGATTCAGGTTGTTCGTGCCGGCGAAGGTGAAGTCGCTGTTCCAATTCTGGGCATTGTTGGTCGAAAGCGTGATCGCTCCGGCGCTGGAGTCGATCGTCGTGCCGCCGGCGATGGTAAAGGTGCCGGTGCCGAGCGCGGAGGCGTTGTTGATGTTCAGTGTGCCGGCGGTGAAGATCGTGCCGCCGGTGTAGGTGTTGGCACCGCCCAAGGTCAGCGCGCCACTGCCGATCTTGGTCAGTGAGCCCGCCCCGTTGCTGCCAATCGCACTCGTGAGGTTGACGTTGTTGGCGACGGTATCGAGGATGGCGCCACCGCTGAGTGTGACGGTGCGCCCGGTCGAAATATCGGCGGTGTTGCCGGTGTTCCACTGCAAGGTGCCCTCGTTGAAAGTGAGGGCGTTGGTGCCACTGCCGAGGTTGTTGAGCGCGGAAAAATTGAGGATGCCGCCGTTGAGCTTGACCCCGCCGGAGAGCCCGGAGTTGTCGCCGCTGAGCGTCACCGTGCCGCTGCCGGTCTTGGCCAGCGCGCCGGCGCCACCGAGCTTGGCGGTGACGTTGCCGGATCGCAGGTCGTAGGAGGAACCGGTCAGCGCGCCCGTGCCGGTGCCGGTGATGTTGCCGGACTTGAGAGTGACAGCACCCACGGTGTCAGTGAAAGTACTGAGCGAAAGAGTGCCTCCGTCGATCACGACGGGAGTGGTGTTACTGAGTCGGTCGTTGGCACTGATTGCGAGGGTCCCGGCGTTGATGGTGGTGGTGCCAGTGTAGGTGTTGACTCCGGAAAGCGTGAGAGTTCCGGCGCCGTTCTTGGTGAGGCCGCCAGTCGTGGTCCCGATAATTCCGGTGATGTTGGTATTCCCCGCTCCATCAATGCTGAAATCGAACGTGTTGCCACTGACCGCGGCGAGGTTGAGAATCACTCCCGAGGCGACGCTGAACGTGGATCCGCTCCCGGCGAGTGTCGTCGCGCCAAAAGTGATGGCCGGGGCGCCACCGGTCGCAAGGCTGCCGCGATCGATGTTCAGCGTCACGACGGGATTGTTAACGCTACCCATGGCCAGTGTTCCCAAGGTTTGCGCGACTCCGGTGGACCCTGACACCACGTCGGACTTGATCGTGGCGTTGTTATTCAGGGTGGTGTTGTAACCGAACGTGGTGGCGGAGTTCGCGGCGAGTTCGAGCGTGCCGCCGTTGATGATGAGGCCGCCGGAAACCGTGCCGAGGGCGCTGGCGTTCGTCACGGCACGAAGAATGCCTTGGTTGAGTTCCACTGCGCCGGACAAACCCGGATTGGCGTTAGAGAGGGTAAGGGTGCCGGTGCCGGATTTGGTGAGGCCGCCGGATCCGGTGACAAGTGAGCTTACGGTAAGGTTGCCGAAAACGTGGAAGATTGCTTCCTTGGTTCCATATGTCAGTGCCCCGGCGCCCCCTGATATCACGCTGGTGCCCGAAGTCTGGAGAATGGCACCGGGGTTAGTGCCGTTGCCCATCGTCAGGGTTCTGGTGCCGAGAGCGACGTCGATTCCGGTATCGAGAGCGAGTACGTTTAAGATGCGGTTGTTAGAGAGTGTCTGGTCGGCACTCGGTCGCGCTTCGACCGTATTCGCCGACCAGTTGGTTTCCGCTCCTGTTTGGTAGGTCGTTTGAGCGACGATCCCGCTGACGTAATCCGCGAAATTGTAGGTGGAGCCGCCGTCCTTCGTGACCACGGCCCACGGCAGAACCCCGGAAACCGACGTCGTACCACTGAAGAACGTAACGAGACCTTTGGCGGCGCCAAAGTTGGTATCGCCTGAAAATGTCATGGTGCCGCCGCTCGTGCGGGTAAACGCCCCAAAGGCCAACGTGGAGGCGGTACCTGCGGTGGAAGTGGTGTTTAGAGTGGCCCCGCCATTCAGGGTAAGGGGGCCTACGGTTTGAGCGGTGGTTCCGCTCGTGGCGGGGGTGTAGTTGAGGATGCCGCCGTTGGCGGTGATAACGGCGAAGGTGTTCAGCCGGGCGAGGTTTCCGCCGCTATCGTCGAGCGTAAGCGTGCCGCCGGGATTGAGAGTAACATTCGCACCAACGGCGGTCATCGAGCCGGAACCGCTGAGTTTCAGCACGCCCTGATTGATGAAGACAGAGCTGGAGTTGGTGTTGGCCGCTTGGAGGGTGAGGGTGTTGGAGCCGACCTTGGTGAGGGCGTTGGCGCCGCTGACCACGCCGGCGAGGACAATATTACCGGTCCCGCCGATGCTGGTGGCGGCGCCGAGGGCGACGGTGCCGTTCCACGTGGCGGCGGCGCCGGTGTTGGTGAGGGCGCCCGTGGAGCGGACTCCGGTGCCGGCAATCGTGAGTCCTTCGAAGGTGCCGGTATTGGCGAGAGTGATACCGTTGAGATCGAGGGCGCCGCCGGCGGAAACGGTGGTGGCTCCGGCGGTGGTCCCGAGGGGGGTGCTGGTGGCATTGCCGGCGGAACCGAGTTTCAAGGTGCCGCCAGAAATCGTGGTCAGGCCGGTGTAGGTGTTGTTGCCGGTGACGGTGAGGGTGCCGTTGCCGGCCTTGGTGAGGCCGCCGCCGGTGCTGGTGATGGTGCCGGTGAAGTTTGAATCGAGATTGTTGGTGGTGCCGACCGTGAGCGTGTTGGCACCGAGCGAGACAGTGCCGCTCCCTGAGCCGTTGAGCGCGCCGACAGTCTGAGTCGCACCGACGCCGAGGGTGGCGCCGGAGCCCTGTACGGTGACGTTGGCGAGCAAGCCGAGGGCGGTGGCGGTGTTGGAGTTCAGGGTGCCTCCGGTGACGTTGATCGCGGTGCCATTGACGAGATTCGTCGCGTTGGTGCCGAGCGTGAGGGTGCCATCGCCGGTCTTGGTGAGCGTGCGGGGAACCGTGGCGCCGCCGTCGAGCGCGCCGAGCGTGAGGACGGTGGTGCTGCCCAGGCCGTTGTTAACGACGTTGAAGGTGGTGCCGCCGGTGAGCGTGGTCGCCCCAAACGTGATACCGGCGTTGCTGCTCGTGGCGTTGGCGCCAGCGGTGATGTTGAGCGTCTTCTGGTTGCCGATGGAGAGCGTACCGAGCGTATGGGTCGTGCCGGCGCCGGTGCCGGTGCTCCGGTCGGACGTGATGGTGACATTGTTGGTCACGACCGTGTTGCGCCCGAAGTTCAAATTTGAGTCATTGGCCAGTTGGAGAGTGCCGCCGGCAAGGGTGAGGGCGCCGGCCCCGAGGGCCCCCGTGCTGGTCGTGGCGCGTAGCGTGCCGGCGTTGAGGGTGGTGCCGCCGGAGAAGGTGTTGGCGCCCGTGAGGGTGAGGGTGCCGGCGCCTGATTTTGTCAGGCCGAACGCCCCACCGCCGATGATGCCGCCAACGGTGAGGACGCCGGAATTCACCGTCAGGTCGCGAGTTCCGCTCATGGTGACCGCGCCCGTTCCGAGGTTGAGGTTGTTCGTGCCGGTGAACGTGAAGTTGCCGTTCCAAGACTGGGCGTTGTTGGTCGAGAGGGTGATCGCTCCACCGCTGGTGTTGTCGATGGTCGTGCCGGCGGCGATGGTGAACGCGCCAGACCCGAGCGCGGACGCGTTGTTGAGATTCAGGGTGCCAGCATTGAGGATCGTGCCGCCAGTGTAGCCGTTGGCGCCGCCCAGGGTGAGGGCGCCGGCGCCGGCCTTGGTGAGACTGAAGCCGCTGCCGGAAATCGCGCCGTTCACGATGAGGTTGCCGGCGGTGGTGGTGATCTGGCGGCTGGCATTCATCGTTACCGCGCCGGTGCCGAGGTTCAGGTTGTTCGTGCCGGTGAAGGTGAAGTTGCCGTTCCAGTTTTGCGCGTTGTTGTTCGCAAGGGTGATGGCGCCACCGCTCGTGTTGTCGATGGTGGTGCCCGCGTTGATCGTAAACGTGCTGGCGGTCGCACCGAGGGCGGTGGTGCTGTTGATGTTAAGCGTGCCGGCATTGAGCGTGGTGCCGCCGGCGTATGTGTTGGTACCGGCGAGGGTGAGGGTGCCGGCGTCCGCCTTGGTGACACCGCCCACGCCCGAAATCGAGCTGTTGATGGCGGTGTTCCCCGCCCCGCCGACGGTGAAGACGCCGCCTGCAGCGATGCCTCCGGTGCCGATAGTGAGGGTCTGGCCGGCGGTCGTGGTGTCGAACCTGCCGCCTCCGGCGCCGATGGTGAAACCGCGGGTGTAGGTGGCGGTGGAGCCAGTGTACGAGAGCGTACCGGTGTTAGTCGCATTGCCGAGGAGGACGGCCGCGGTGGCGTTGCCCAATCCGCTGGCGCCAGCGCTGACCACGATGTTGCCCGTGGAGAGCGTGCCGGCGTTGATCGTGGTGGTCCCGGTATAGGTGTTGCCTGCGTTTGAAAGTGTAACCGTGCCGGCCCCCATCTTTGTGACGCCGCCACTCCCGAGGCCCAGGACGCCGCTAAAGGTCGTGTTGCCGCCGCCACCGGTGTTGAGCCCTTGATTGGCGAGGGAGGTGACGTTGCCGGAAATCAACAAGGTGGTGCCTCCAGACCGGAAATGCACATCGGTGGAGCCGCTCAGCAGAATGTTTCCGGTCCATCCCGAAGTGGCGCCGATGGATCGCAGCGCTCCGTCTCCGTCGATGCCGGCGGGAGTGGTAAGGGTATTGGTGGCCCCGATGCCGGAAAGCGTGAGGGTCAGTCCCGCGACGGTGACGCCCTCCAGTTGCAGCTGAGCGCGAGAGCCATCGCTTTGATCTACAAGGACGCCGCTGCCATTTACCGAGACTGGGCCGGTGCCCAGCGCCAGGGCATTCGAGATGGTCAAGACGCCCCGGGTGATCGTGGTGCCGCCCGAGTAGGCATTGGCGCCGCTCAGCGACGTATTGTTAAGAGCTGCCGCTGCTTCGACGCTGGTGCCGGTTTGGTTGACGATCAGACTGCCCGTGCCGCTGATCGTGTTGGAGAGCGCAATCTTGTTCGTCTTGGTGCTATCAAGGGTGAGGCCAAACCCGCCGGTGCCCACAACGCCGCCGAAAGCCAACTCCCCGCTTTCGGCCTTCCAAGTCTGCGCCTGGCCGACGGCGATGTTGTTATTGATTGTCTGGGTGGCGGCGCTCTGGTTGGTAATCGCGGCGGTCACTCCACTCAGGGTGAATGAATTGCCGCCGACCGTAAAGGCGCTCGCCCCGGCGTTGAAGGTGATGCTGCCGTACGTGAAACTAGTCTGATCGTTGCTCGGGGTGAGCCTGGTGCCGCCCGCGAAAGCCAGCAGGGTTCCGGTGCCGCTGGTGGGCGCGGTGCCGCCCCAGTTTGCCGCCGACGAGAAGAGGTTATCGGTGGCGCCCCCGTTCCACGTGACGGTGGCCGCGCGCAGTACCGTCGGCGCGGTGAGCATCGCCAGCGCGAAACCGAACCACGCCACCCGCGCCACCATTCTGTGGATACACGCGCTCCAAGGCGCGACCAGTCGTTTGCGTTGGGGCTGCATGACGTTTGTCGGACTCGTGCACCATCGGCATTTTTCGGAAAAGGTCAACAGGATCTTTAGGGGGTAGACCCTAGTTTTTCCGGAGAGGCGAAGGCAGGCGCGAAGGCCTGAGTTTGTGCGGCGGTTACTGGGCGTACAGAGCCCGTTGCGACCGATTTGGCGGTTTTTCGGGCCGACGACAGAGACTACGTAGTCGAGGGATTTCGGACTACGTAGTGGCCCGGTGGGAAACGCTTAGCGAGCTTTTTACCCTAGACTAATGAGGATGATCACCTGCATTGCTGAATGTCCCCGAAAAATTTCTCTTTCTGAACCGTTTTCCACCACTTGCCGGTTAATAAATCCCCCTGAGATGAAAACAATTTGCTCCCTCGCCTTTCAGTCTTCGAAGGCATTCCTTTTGTGCAGCGTGCTGGGTTTGGTCCTTGGCGGCGCGTCACTCGTCCGCGCCGGAGATCCGGTGCCTCTGGTGCGGGGTAATTACGCCCCTTCGATCCAGTCGGTTTCGGGACTTTTCCCCTTTAGCCACACGACAACCTTCACGGTTCAGGCTCCGGTCAACGTGGTTGCGGGGTCGTCGGTCCCGGTGACTTTTTCGATTTCGATTAGCTCTGTCGCTGGTGTGCCTACCTTGCCCGCTGGGGCCATTCCGGCGACCGCGCTCAGCTACGTGTCCGTGTCGCCGGCCAATCCCGTTTTCACCGCTCCGAACCAAGTGCAGACGATTAGCGTGACCGTGACGATACCCGCGAACACCGTCGCTGGCGAATATGGCTATAAGATTCTGGCCAATGGATTTTCTCCGAACCCCGGCGGCACCATCGAAAATTTAGGAACTTTCCTCAATGCCACGGTAAGTGATCGCTCCACCGCTTCTCCTGCGCCGACCGTGGTCATCACGACTCCTGCCAGCGGGGAGACGATCGCGTTGGCGGCGGGCGCGACTTTTCCCGCCTCGATTCCCTTTAGTTTTACGGCCACCGCCGGCGGCACGAATCCGAGCCCGATTTCCAGCGTCGCGGCGAATCTGAGCAACGGAAGTCCAGTGACCGTGGCAACCGTAGATGGGCTCAATACCGCGGCAGTATCTGTCACCGGATCGATGTCGGTGCCCGGTCCGGGAACTTACTCCCTGACGGCGGCTGCCACCAATGGAAGCGGAACCGCCACCACGGCCCATGCGTTCACCGTCACGGTGCCCGCGGTCCCTCCCGTAGTGGTGATCACGATACCGTCCGGCGACCCGGACTACACGTGGTTCGTGGGCACGCCGACGTTGGAAGTCGCGAACAATTTTGCGGGGACCACCGCGGCTGGAACGACCATCAAGAGCTTTGCCGCGGAACTGCTTCTGCCTGGCTCGGCCGCACCCCAGGCGTTGACAGTCAGCTCACCGGTCGGCCTCGGTACGGCCTCGGCCTCGGCCACGTCACTGCTAAATTTCTTCGCACCGGTCAGCGGCCAGTACACCCTGCGGGTGACGGCCAGAAACAAGTACGCGACCAGCACGCCGGCTACGGCCACGTTTTGGGTCAACCGCGTGACGGCGCCGGTGGATGTCACGAAAGACGCTTTCCTGGGTGCGACCTTCAGCGTCGCGGCGACAGGTGGGGTTAAACCGGGCTTGGCTTACCAGTGGGAGCGGCAGGCGGCGGGCGCGGGTTCAATTTGGGTGGCGTTGAGCAACGACGGTACCTACTCCGGCACGAGCACCGCCACCCTCTCGATCGCGCGTACCGTTTTGCCGATGAGCGGCGACAAGTTCCGCTGCAAGGTCGGTGCCAGTCTTGCCTCCATGACGGCCAGCCCGGCGGCGACGCTGACGGTGATCAAGCGTCCGTTGACGGTGACGGCCCAGAACGCGTCGAGGGTCTATGGCGCGGCGAATCCCACTTTCACAGCAGTGGTTACCGGCCAGTTCTCTGGCGAAGCCGCCGAAATCCTCGGAGCCGCGGCGGTGACTAGCAGCGATGCCCAGGCAACCCCGGTGGGAGGCTACGCGATCGTGCCGAGGATCGGCACGCTGAAGGCGGTCAACTACAGTTTCATCTTTGTAAATGGCGCGCTGACGATCACGCCGAAGCCGATCACGGTGACGGCGGAGAACAAAACCAAAGTCTACGGTGGGAGCGATCCGGCGCTGACCTACACGGTCAGTGTCAACACACCGTTGGTGCTTAATGACATTCTCAGTGGTGGGCTCGCTCGTGTGGCTGGTCAGAACGTCGTCCCGGGCGGTTACGCGATCAACCAGGGCACACTAACCTCTGCCGCGAATCCGAATTACATGATTACCTTCAATTCCGGTACTTTCACCATCACCAAGGCCCTGTTGACGGTTAAAGCTGACGACAGGACCAAAGTGCAAGGGGAGGCCAACCCGAACCCGACCGCTTCGATGACAGGCCTGGTCAATGGTGATCTTTCGACGGTAGTCACGGGACTTGCTTTTGTAATCAATGCGACAGCGGCGAGCCCGGTCGGAACCTATTCCATCACGGTCAGCGGCGGCACGGCGGCGAATTACACGATCTCCTACTTGCCCGGGATACTCACGGTGACGTCGGCGACGAATGTGTCGGTGACGATTAGTGGTATCGTGTTTTTGGACATGAGCCCCTTCAATGCGCTGCGCGGGACCGACGAGCCGTTGCTCGCTGGTATCACGGTCAAGTTGATCCAGACTGGCCAGCCGTCGAGAACGGCCGTCACTTCGAGCGCAGGAGCCTATTCGTTCACGGCGGTTGGCGCCGGTTCTTATGTAATCGACGTCCAAGAGCCCGCCGGTCTTACCCCCACCGATTCAGTCGAGCGCACGGTGGTCGTGACGTCCGCTTCAACCGGAACTCAGAGTGTGCGCGATATTGGTCTCGGGCTGAACATGTGCGCGCTTCAAGGAATGGTGGGTGACGGTTATTCGCACGGTTATTGGAAAAATAATCTGTCAAAGGCGATCGCTGGGAAGACCGGTGGCACGCAAGAGACGAAAACGAATCTGACGGCGTACACCAATACCATCAGCACGCTGTATCTCTCGCCGTTTTACGGGATGACGATGCCGAATGCCGTATCAGTAATGTCGGGTTCGGATCAACTGGCGCTGCAACTTCTCGCCTCGGAATACAATTATGTGAGCGGGCGCCTGATCAATCGCAGCCAGCCGCTGACGTTTGCCTTCATCGCGTGGGGCGAATTTGCCCTGAAGAACTCCACGTCGAGCTCGTACAAGACATACGTGAAAAACTGGATGGACGCCTTCAACAACAGCCACGGTGGGCCTTTCTCCGGGCCGTCCGCGCCGTAAGCCTGAGGGCCTTGACGATCCAGCGGCCGGACGGTTCCCCTGTCCGGCTTTTTTGTGGGCGGATTATGCCAGTGGCGATTGAGGAGAGATTCTTACGGGCTGGCGTTATCACGACGACAACCTCGCCGGCCCGATGCGGCGGTCGAACTCGCCGCCGGCGCCGCGACGCGGGTGCATCTCCGAGTTCGAGTTGACGCCGCGAGTCGGTGTGCGGGTCGAAGGGGGGCGCTTGCCCAAGCGCCCAGGGTGACAGCAGCGTGGCGGCGGTTGGGCAACCGCCGATCCTACGGCGCCAAACGGTCCGGCGACGACTCGGGGGTGCACCTTCGCGACGCTGACGCAGCATTGCCGAATCGACGTTGACCACGGCAATTCCTACACGGCGTGGAAAATGGTGCGGGCTCCGACCGCCAGCGCATCCCGGCCAGCTCCGCTCCGCGCGGCGGGCGATGACCGGTTGAAAACTCATCGCATGGTTTTCGCCATTGCTCGAACACGGTTCAATGTGACCGCTCGGCAGGGTTCGCGCGGGCTGCGTTGAAAATATCTTCCGGGCGTTGCGACAAACGTGTTGGTCTCGGCGCTCGAGTAGTTAGACCAGAGAACTAAACCCGATGAATTCTTCCCCAGCGCAAACGCGCGTCACTCTCCTCGGTCTCGGCCTCATGGGCTCCGGCATGGCACGTCGCCTGCTCTCAGCCGGGTTTCCGCTGACCGTCTACAACCGCGACCCGGCGAAAGCCGCGCCCCTGGCCGCGACCGGCGCCCGCGTCGCCGCCACGCCGCGTGACGCGGCGACCGGGGCGAATGTCATCCTCTGCATGGTCGCGGACGACGTGGCGTCGCGGAATCTTTGGTTGGGCGAGAGCGGCGCCCTGGCTGGCGCCGCGCGCGGCACCGTGTGCATCGAGTCGAGCACACTCACGGTGGGCTGGGTGCACGAACTCGCCGCAGCCGCGGCGGCGCGTGGGTGCGAGTTCATCGATGCTCCGGTCACGGGCAGCCGGCTGCAGGCCGCCGCGGGCGAACTCAATTTTCTGGTGGGCGGCGCGGCGGAAGCGCTCGAACCGGTCCGGCCGGTTCTGGCCGCGATGAGCCGGAGCATCACGTTGCTGGGCCCGGTCGGGAGCGGGGCGCTCGTCAAGTTGATCAACAATTTCGTCTGTGGGGTGCAGGTCGCCGTGCTCGCCGAGGCGATCGTGTTGATGGAACGGGGGGGGCTCGATCGGGCCAAAGCGCTTGAAGTCCTGACGACCGGCGCGCCCGGCAGTCCGCTCGTGAAGACCCTGTCGGTCCGGATGACCACGCCGGACTACACGCCGAATTTCCACCTGAGTCTCATGGCCAAGGATATTGGATACGCGATCAAGGAGGCGGGCGCCCGCTCGCTGCACCTCGCCACGGCGGTCGCGGCGCTGGCGACGTTCGAGCGTGCGATCGCGGCGGGCTGCGGGGCGCAGGACATGTCCGCCGTGATCGAGCCGTTGCGCGTGAAGCCGTAGGAAAGAAACGCGAGATTTTGGTCCGGTCGCCAGTCGGAATGTTTCGCGGTTTCCTTTCTCGTCCGCGCGGTTAATCCTCCGGCATGAGATACCTCCTGGTTTCCCTGACGCTGCTCAGTTTCGGCGGCGGCGGGCTTGGTGCGGCGGAGTCCGCCGCGGCGCCGCGGCCGAACATCGTGCTCATCGTCGCGGACGACCATGGCACGGACGCGCTCGGCTGCTATGGCAACCCCGTGATCAAGACGCCGCACCTCGACGCGCTCGCGGCCGATGGCACGCGTTTCACCCACGCCTTCTGCACGACGGCGAGCTGCAGCCCGTCGCGGTCGGTGATCCTCAGCGGCCAGCACAACCACCGCAACGGCATGTATGGCCTGCAGCATGACATGCATCACTTCCAGTCCTTCGCGACGGTGAAGGGACTGCCGGTACGGCTGGCCGAGGCCGGTTATCGCACCGCGCGCATCGGAAAATTTCACGTGGCGCCCGAGTCGGCCTATGCGTTTCAAGCCGTGCTGTCCGGCGGCGCGGCCAACGATCCCGCGAGCCTCGGACGCAGCCCGGTCGAGATGGCGGAGCAGACGCGTGGCGTCATTGCGGCAAAGGATGCGCGACCGTTCTTTCTTTATTTCGCGGTCGATGATCCGCACCGGGGCAACCTCGTGCTGCCGAACGGCCGGCCGTCGTTCGACACCTACCCCGCGCCGAATCCCTTCGGCAACCGGGCGGCCGGCTATCCGGGCGTGCGGCCGGTGAAATACCACCCGGCCGACGTGCTCGTGCCGCCCTTTCTGCCGGACACTCCCGAGTGCCGCGCGGAATTGGCGGAGTACTACCAGGCGGTGTCGCGGCTCGACCAAGGCGTGGGGCGGCTCGTGCAATTACTCAAGGAAGCGGGGCAGTACGAGCGCACGCTCATCGTGTACCTTGCGGACAACGGCGTCGCCTTCCCGGGGGCCAAGACGACGCTCTACGATCCAGGCACGCGACTGCCGTGCATCGTGCGGGCGCCGGGCCGGCAGCGGCCTGGCGGTGTGCAGGCGGCGATGGTGACCTGGGTGGATCTGGCGCCGACCTTGCTCGAATTTGCGGGTGCGCCGGTGCTGGCGGAGGATTTCGACGGGCGATCATTTCGCGCCGGGCTCGATGGTGCGCCCCTGGCCGGCTGGGACGAGGTGTACGGGTCGCATACGTCTCACGAAATCACGATGTACTATCCGATGCGCAGCGTGCGGACGCGGCGGTACAAACTGATCCACAACCTGGCGCACGGGCTGCAGTTTCCTTTCGCCCTCGATCTCGTCCAGTCGCCCACGTGGGTGGGGGTGCGGAAGAGCGGGGCGACGGTCTACGCGCGCCGTCCGATCGCGCGATTCATGCACCGGCCGGAATTCGAACTCTACGACTTGGCGGGCGATCCTGACGAGGTGGTCAACCTCGCCGACGCCCCGGCGCAGCTGGCGGTGAAACAGGAGCTGATCGAGAAACTGAAGACCTTCCAGGCGGCGACGAAGGATCCGTGGATCCACAAGTGGACGTACGAGTGAGGCGGGTCGATTCAGAACGACCGCAGATGGCCGGCCTTCACGCCACGACTGCCGCCCGTTCGCTTTTCTCAGCCGCACTTTTCAGCGCGTCGACCAAGCCGGGGAAGACAAAGCGATGGAGCGGCAGCACCGCGTACCAGTAGAGATAGCCGGGTACGCCGTCGGGCTCAAAGAAGGCCGTCTGTTCGACGCGGGCGCCCTCGGCGTCGGCCTGGACCTCGAACTGCAACCACGCCCGGCCGGGGAGTTTCATTTCGGCCCGGAGCCGGAGCAGCCGCGGGGCTTCGAGAGCCTCCACGCGCCAGAAGTCCACGGGGTCGCCCACAATCAGTTCCCGCGGTCGCCGGCGTCCGCGCCGCATGCCGGTGCCGCCGACCAACCGGTCCATCAGGCCGCGCAACTGCCAGAGAATATTTCCCGCCGGCCAACCTTCGTCTCCTCCGAGTGAACAGATCGCTTCGAAGACTTTTTCGGGCGAAGCCCGCACCCGCCGGCGCCGGCTGTCGAGGAGCATGCCCTCGAAGGAGCGCAGGACGTCGGCTTCCGGCTGATCCTGGGCGAGGCTGGAAAGGCTCGAAGCCCAGGTGGTTTCAATGTCGTCGGCCGCCAGCCGGGCGAGGGCGAGCCGCACGGCTTCATCGTAGCCGGTGGGCTTCACGCTGAAGGTGCGCAGGGCGCGGTCGTCCCGCACCACGACCTCGGTGCGCAGACTCTCCACGAGAGGGCGGGCGATGCTCGAGGGAATCGGCGTCACGATTGCGACCCAGAGGCTGCTGAGCTGTGGCAGGGGCACAGGCAACGAGAGGATGACGCGATGCAAGCCACGCAGGCGGGCATAGTGGAGCATCATCTCACGATAGGTGAGGACATCCTGACCGCCGATTTCATAGATGCCCAGTGCCTCGGGATGATCGAGCGCCTCGATCAGATACTTCAACACCGACCGGATGCCGATCGGCTGGCAGCGGGTGTTGACCCAGGTGGGAGTGATCATCACCGGCAGATGCTCCGTGAGATGCCGGATCATTTCAAAACTTGCACTGCCGGAGCCCACGATCACGGCCGCCCGGAATTCAACCACCGGCACGCCGCCGGCCGCGAGGCAGCTTCCGACCTCCTGGCGAGAGACGAGATGCCTGCTCTGCACGTGGGCGGGGTCGCCGAGACCGCCGAGATAGATGATGCGGCGAACCCCGGCTCGCGCGGCCGCCTCGCCGAACGCCTGCGCCATGAGGCGATCCCGCTCCCGGAAGGCGTGGCCGGCCGCCATGGAGTGAACGAGATAGTACGCCACGTCGATGTCCTTGAGCGCGAGCGCGGCGGCCGCAGCGTCGCCGAGATTGCCCGGCACTATTTCCACGCCGGGCCACGGGTGGCCCGCAAGTCGGCTGGGGTTGCGCGCGACGCAGCGCACCGCATGGCCCTTCGCCAGGAGCCGCGGGACGAGGCGTCCGCCGATGTAACCGGTGGCGCCGGTGACCAAAATGCGGAGGCGTTCGTGCGTGTTCATCCGGGAAGCGGTGGTACGATAGGGGGCCGCGCGTCGGCGGACAAGGACGGATGCCGGCCACGCGTGGCGCATATGGGATTGAGCAAAACGAATTGTGGGCACTTGCTCGGTGCCAACCCGTGACGGAGGTCCGAATCATGCATGCGAAAAAATCCCCGGGGCGATCGACCACGCGTCGCGCCTTTTTGAAGCAGTCGGTGATGACCGGCGGCGCGCTGATGGCGCCGCTGATTGTGCCCTCGCACGTCCTTGGGCGCGGGGGCGGAGTGGCGCCGAGCAACCGCATCGTGCTTGGCGGCATCGGCATCGGCCCGCGCGGCGGGCAGGTGCTCGCTTCGATGATCGCGGAGCAGGATGTGCAGTACCTCGCGACCTGCGATGTGCAGGCGACGATGCGCGCATCCGTCAAGGCGATGGCCGACGAACACTACGGCAACCAGGACTGCAAGACGTACCATGACCTGCGGGAATTGCTGGCGCGGCCTGACATCGATGCCGTGTTGATCGCCACCGGCGACCGCTGGCACGCGCTTGGATCGATCCTCGCGGCGAAGGCGGGCAAGGATGTTTACAGCGAGAAACCCTGCGGCCTGACCATCGGCCAGTGCCAGGCGCTGGCGGACACGATCCGGCGGACCGGCCGGGTTTTCCAGGCGGGCACGCAGCGGCGCAACGTGCCGAATTTCCAGTTTGCCGCGCACCTCGCGCGCAGCGGCAAGCTCGGCCGGCTGCACACGATGCATGCCTCAATCTACAAACTCGAATGCAACACGAGCTGGTTGCCGGCCGAACCCGAGCCGGCGAAGGACGTGATTGATTGGGACATGTGGCTCGGCCCGTGTCCGTGGCGGCCGTTCAACCGCTCCTACGTCGTCGATCGGCGGTGGCGCGGGTACTATGATTTTGATTCGGGCGCCAAGCTGCTCGACTGGGGTGCGCACACCGTGGACATCTGCCAGCTGGCGAACAAAGCCGACGACACGATGCCGGTGGAATACGAACCCAGCGGTGGGACCATCTACGCGCGTTATGCCAACGGCGTGAAACTGGTCATGCGGCCGGAAGGCTGGATTGGGCAGCCGCTTGCGGCGGCGAATGCGGCGAACTTTGCGGTGGGCTCGACCGGCACCTGTCCGGTGCGCTTCGAGGGCGACGAGGGCTGGGTGGAGACAGGGGACAACGGATCGATCGAACTGCACCCGGCGTCGTTGCGCCACGAGTGGCGCGCGTTCACGATGCGCGGGACGGATCCGGCGCAGCACACGCGCGAGTGGCTCGACTGCGTGAAGTCGCGCGGGTTGCCCGCGGCGAATTTCTCCGTGATGCGGCACTCGCACCTGGCGTGTCACGCGGCCGCGATCGCGTGGATGCTCGGGCGGAAGGTCCGCTTCGATCCAGCAAAGGAAGAGTTCATCGGCGATGAGGAGGCGAACCGGATGCGCTCGCGGGCGATGCGCGAGCCGTGGTGTGTGTGAGGACGACGGACGACGGACAATGGACGACGGACGACGGACGACGGACAATGGACGACGGACCAAGGGACCAAAGGACTAGTGGCGCGACCAATAACTTTCGTGACGTGTAGCTGCGAGCGCCAGCGAGTGGACCACCGGCGCGCTCCACTCGCTGGCGCTCGCAGCTACTTGTCACGCTACTTTGCGGTCGGCACACTAGCCTGGAAAATTCATACCCGAAAGAAGCCAAGGCAGGAGTCACAGAGGACACGGAGCCCAGCCACAGGGGCCACGGAGCAAGACAGCGTGATTGCCTCCGTGAACTCTGTGTCCGACCTCCGTGCGCTCTGTGAAAAAATCCTCACGAAAAGTGATTTATGCGGGCTAGAGTCCTTGAAAACCGAAATTCGTTGTGAACGGGTCAAGTTTTCTTCCAGGTCTTTTGGTCCCTTGGTCTGAGGCTCCGCCTCGCTAACTGAACAATCGAATGAAGCAGCTCTTTATCTTAATGGGCCTGGCGGGTGTATGGATGAGTGGGATGGCGTTTGCGGCGAGCCCTGATCCGGCGAAGACGCGCCAGTTGATCGGGGTCGTGCAATCCGGCGCGGATCTCGCGGAGCGCGCCCGCGCGCTCCAACAACTCGCGCTCGTCGCTTCGCCGGAAGCGGTGCCGGTGCTGGTCGGATTATTGGCGGACGAAAAACTTGGCCAGTATGCCCGCGACGTACTCGAGCAGATGCCCGACGCGGCGGCCGGAGAGGCCTTGCGGGCAGCGCTGGGCAGATTGCAGGGCAGGGCGCTCATCGGCGTGGTAAATTCTCTCGGCCTGCGGCGTGACGCGTCGGCGGTCGGCGCGCTCGGCCGGCTCGCGGGGGAGGCGAACTCCGCAACGGCGCCGCCCGCCCTGCTGGCGTTGGGCCGGATTGGCACGCCCGAGGCGATGCGCGTGTTGGAATTGGCGCTGGGACGCGGTCCGGTGGAGCTGCGGGCGGCGGCGGCGGAGGGATGTGTGTTGCACGCGGACCGGCTGTTGATGGAAGGCAAGGGGCCGGCGGCGCGGGCGCTTTACGACCTCGTGCGGCGTGCCGAGGTGCCGGCGGCGTGGCGCGTGACGGCCACGCGTGGCGCTATTCTCGCGGCTGGAGTGGAGGCGTTGCCGCTGATGATCGAGCAACTGCGCTCCGCCGATCCCGATTTGCGCGACATGGCGTTGCGGACCGCCCGCGATCTCCGCGATCCGATGACCACGACTGCGCTGGTGGCTGAAATGGACAGGCTCCCGCCGTCGCAACAGGCCGCGCTGCTCACGGTGCTGGTCGATCGCGGCGACGCTGACGCGCTGGATGCGATCGAGGCGCGGGCGAGATCGGGCGGCGACGCGGTGCGCATCGTCGCCTTGCGGGCGCTCGGAACGATCGGTCGATCCTCAAGTCTGCCGATCCTGTTGGAGGCGATTCGGCCGCCGTCGGGTGCGGCGGTCGCGGACGCCGCTTTCGCGAGTCTGTCGCGGATGATCGCGGCGGATGCGGATGCGCAGATTTTGAGGACTCTGGCGGTGGTCGATTCGGCGACGAAGGCGCGCCTGATCGGCGTGCTGGGAGAGCGCAAAGCGGAGAGTGCGACGGGCGAGTTGATGAAGCTGGCGACGGGGGTGGATCTCGAAATCGCGAAGCCGGCCTTTCGCGCGCTCGGACTTGTGGCGAGTCCGGCCGAACTTCCGCGGTTGATCGCGCTCGCAATCGCCGCGCGGGACGACGCGGTGAAATCGCTCGCGGACCGGGCGATCGTGACGACCGCGATGAAAGTGCTCGAGCCGGAGCGGCGCGCGGAAGCGGTGCTGCGCGCGTTTCGCGAGACGACCGATCCCGCCACGAAGGCGGCGCTGCTGCGTCCGCTGGGGGCGATCATGCGCTCGATGGGCGGGAACCACGACGTGTTTTTTGCCGTACGCGCGGCCCTCAAGGATCCGGCTGCGGTCGTGCGGGTGGCGGCGTTGACCTGCCTCGCGGACTGGCCGGATGCGACGCCGGCGACGACGTTGTTGGAAATTGCGCTTAAGCCGGGCGTGCTGCCGGCGCAGCGCGAGACGGCCTTGCGCGGCGCGATTCGGATGGCGACCAACGTGGCGGCGGGGCGGGAGCGCTCGCCGCTCAACGTGCTGGAGTCGTTGGAGCAGGCGAATCGCGCGGTGCGCAGCAAGGAGGAGAAGATGATGATTGTGTCGGGCCTGGGCAGCCTGCGTCGCATCGAGGCCGTGCAGATGCTGCAACCGTACCTCGACGATGCGGACGTGAAGGCGGAGGCGGCGTTCGCGGTGGTGCAAGTGGCTCCGGCGCTGGCGGGGGCGAAGAATGCCGCGGCCATCAAGGGCGTGCTCGAACGGATTGCCGCGACCGACAAGGATGAGGAAGTCCGGCGCAAGGCGGCGCGTTTGGCGAAGGGCGGTGCGGTGCCGGCGCCGAAGGGCAAGGCCGCGAAGGCCGCGCCGGGGCCGGCGCCTGTGGTGCCGCTGGCGGCGGGGCAGCTCTTCAACGGCCGGGATCTCGGCAACTGGGACGGTGATCCCGGGGTCTGGCGCGTGCGCGACGGGGTGATCATCGGCGGGTCGATGCTGGGCAATCCGCGCAACGAGTTCCTCGCGACGACCAAGCGCTACCAGAATTTTGTCCTGCGCCTCGACTACAAGCTCGTCGGCACGGAAGGCTTCGTGAATGGCGGCGTGCAGATTCGCAGCGTGCGGGTGCCACAGCCGCCCAATGAGATGAGCGGCTACCAGGCCGACATCGGGGCGGGGCACTCGGGGAGTCTCTACGACGAGTCGCGCCGCAAGAAATTCCTCGCGACCGCGTCGGCCGATCAGATCAAGCGACTCGAGAAACCGGGGGATTGGAATCGCTACGAGATTCGATGTGAAGGCGCGCGGGTCGAGTTGACGCTCAACGGTGAGCGCACGGTCGCGTACACCGAGGGGGACTCGGCGATCGTGCCCGACGGCCTGATCGCGCTGCAGATCCACGGCAACTGCCAGGCGGAGATCATGTTTCGCAACCTGACGATCGAGGAGCTGCCGTGAGGTCTGCGCGGCGCGCAAGCCTGAGTCTTCTGATCCGTGCCCATCGCCCACTTGCCTTCCGATTACTGTTCACCGCATACTGATTGCTGTCTCCCGTTCCCTCACCATGGCCGGTCATAACAAGTGGTCCAAAGTCAAGCGGCTCAAGGCCGTCACCGATGCGCGCCGGGGCAGGATCTTCTCCCGTCTCGCCCGCGAAATCACGCTCGCGGCGAAGAACGGCGGCGGCATCCCCGGCGCCAACGCCCGTCTGCGCACCCTCGTCCTCAAGGCCCGCGAGGCCAACATGCCCGCCGACAACGTCGATCGCGCCATCAAGAAGGGCACCGGCGAACTGCCGGGCGTGGCGTACGAGGAAATCACTTACGAGGCCTACGGTCCGGGCGGCGTCGCCTTCGTCGTCAAGGTCGCGACCGACAACAAGCAGCGCGCCGCCCAGGAGGTGCGGTCCCTCTTCACCCGGTGGGGCGGGCACCTCGCCATCAGCGGCGCCGTGGCTTTCCAGTTCCTGCACGCCGGCCAGTTCTTGATCGCGCGGGAACAGACCACCGAGGAAGCGTTGATGGAGGTCGCCCTCGAGGCCGGCGCCGACGACGTGATCGCGAGCGAGCAGGGATTCGAGCTCCGCTGCGACCTGCACATCTTCGACAAGGTGGCGCACGCGTTGGAGGAGAAGGGGATCAAGCCCGCCAGCGGCGAAATCGCCTACATCCCGACGATCATCGTGCCGGTCAAGGACGCCGCGCACGCCCAGGCGCTCGAGAAACTGCACGACGCCCTCGACGAGTTCGAAGACGTGCAGCAGGTCTTTTCCAACGAGGAGGCGGCGGAGTAGCGGGGCTCCGCTTGCCTTGGAAACGCCTGAACCGAATTCCTGCGTAGTCTGTCGGCTCTCCTCGGGCGCGGTTCTTCAGGTAGGTTTGCACGTCGTCGTGGTTGCCAGCGAAATCGCGGCGCAACAGGCCGGGAACCACGCCGAACACGACGGGAATGGCCGGCCCGGCGCGGAGGTTTGCCGCACGTTCGTGATCGTGAGCGTTTCCATGCCGGCGGATAAATGTCATTTAACCGTCAATCCGATCAAGGCCGGGACTGAAGGCGGGCGAAGCACGGTCACTTCTTTCGCTCCGGCGCCTTCAGCAGCGCCTCGAACCGCGGGTCGCCGCGCAACGGGTCCCAGATGGGGTCATAACGAAGCCAGACCCGGCCGTCATGCGCCGACTTCACGTCGTGAAAATATTTCTCCAGGGTCACGAGCGCCGCTTCTCGCTGATGCAACTGCACCTGCAATGCGGCCACATCTGTTTCATCGATGTTGCGATCTCCACTTGCCACCCGCTGGCTGACTTCGCGGACCAAGGGCTCGGCGGCAAGGCGGTCGCCCAATTTGGCCAAAATGTCCGCCCGGAAAAAAAGCAGGCGGCTGTTGTTGGGTTCAGCGGCCAGGCGATCGTCCAGCACCCGCAACGCGGCGCGAAAGTCCGTCCGGGCCGCCTCTTCATTGCCCGCCAGGCGCTGCGCTCGTCCGGTCAGCAGCGCCTTGGGCCCATCATACGAATGATAGTCCGCAACATTCTTCACGTACTCCAGGCACTTCCCGGCATCCCGCAGATAGAGCGCGAAGTAAAAGGCCTCGCTGGCACCACCGGGATGGACAAAGAAGGCCGGCGGAACCTTGGCCAGCAGGGCCTGCGCCCGGGCAACATCTCCGCTCACTCTCAGCACCAAGTACAACTTGTGGCTAATCGCGGCCACATAATTCGGCGCGATCCCCAAAGCATCGTCGAAAGCGGCTTCCGCCTCAGCGAACCGCTTCAAAAGAACAAGCGTGTCTCCCCGGAGGTAGTGCGTGATGGGATCGGATCCCGGCAAGGCGGCCGCCTTGTCGAGGTAGACCAGCGCCTGTTCAGGCTGACCGGACCTACGCAAGGTCGCCCCCAATATCCTCACTACAAAACGGTTGTTCGGTTGCCGCACGGCCTCCTCCCGCAGCAACCGAATGGACTCCTCCGTGGTCAGGGGATTGAAGCGCAGGCTGAAAGCCCGGGCGAAGCGCGCCTGATTCGAGTCGGGTGCCAGCTTGATGGCATTCTCCGCCTGGGTGCGCGCGAGCGTCCGGCGCGCCTCCAAAGAATCCCCCCACCTAAAAATCAAGGCCCCGCACGAAACCAGAGCCGACGACGCCCACGCCTCGCCATCCGTCGGATCGAGCTCGATTGCCTTCTTGAGCAACCTCTCCGCCAGCGCGAAATCGTCGGCCGTGGCAAAATCCCACGGCTCGTAGAGCGCCCGCGCCTTCGCCACGAGTTGCCGCGCCTCAGACACCGGCGCGGATGGCGGTGAGGTGCCGGCTTTCGGGCCGGTGGGCGTGGTCGTGCCCTCCGGTTTGCGCGTGGCGAAAAACGTCGCCGTCACGCCAATTACCACCACCGCCAGCGTCCCGATCCACGCCGCTGAAGGGATGCGGTTTGGGTGTCGCGATGTAGCCGGCCTCGCCGAGGCCGGACCGGGTTCAACGAACCCGGCTACAGGCCGACTGGACAGCAACCGTTTCACCTGCTCCACAAATTGCGGCGTCGGCAGCGCGCCCGGCAGCCGTGTCCACTGCACGCGCAGAAACTCCGCCGGCACGACCGCGCCGGCTTCCCGCGTGTCGTCGATCACAACCGGCGCGATGAACGGCACGCCCTCGGCCAGCAGGTGCGTCTGGTCCACCGCCAGTTTCCACTCCAGCCGAAAATACCCTTTGCTGCGCTCCTGCGTATTATGGGAGATTACCGGTACAAATAGTGCGCACGTGTCGATCTGCTTGCGAATCTTCGCATCCCACGTGTCGCCGCCGCGCAGTTCGTTTTCGTCAAACCACACTTCGATCCCTGCGCTCCGCAGCGCCTCGGCGATCCGACGCGCCGCCGCCGCGTCGTCACGCGCGTAACTGAGGAAAATCGCCTGAGGGGGAATGGGCACGGTCGAAACGCTCAACGTTTAACGCTGAACGCTCAACGCTCAACGCTCAAGTTTGGGCGGGCGCATCTCACAACGCCGGCACGCTCAATCCGGCTGCCCTGGCCAAATTCGCCTGGCGTTGGTCGAACGTGAGGAAATCCGCCTTGCCGAGCACCAACGCCGAGGCGACATGCAGGATGTCGAGACTGCGGGTGCCGAGTGTTTCCGAGTGCAAGGCGCTCAGCCGCTCCGCCTCGGTCACCACCGCCGACAGCGGTGGCGCGGCAGTGGACAACACGCCGTCCGCCAAATCAGCCAGCAGGGCGTTGAGCGAGGCGTCGCGTTGCCCGCCCGTAATCTCCCGTCGAAAAACGCGCAGCCGAAGGGCATTGCGCAGCTCCAACTGATGGAGCCACGTAAATGGCAACGGCAGCGCCTGCCGCCGCAGGCGGGCCACCGCCCGGGACGTGTGCGCATCGGGCGCGTACAGAGAGCAGAGCAAACCGGTGTCGGCATACGCGGTCATGACTCACCGCGCCCTGCCGCCACGAGATCGGTGCCGGTCGTGGGCAGCTTCTTCGTCCCGTAGATTGCCTTCAACCGCGCCGCAAAATCCGGCCGCACGACGCGGGCCTTGCGCCGCGTCGGCGAGAGCACCGCCACCGGCTCGCCCCGCCGGCGGACTTCCACGCTCGCCCCGCCGGCCACCCATGAAAGGACCGTGGTCGTAGCGTGCTTCAATTCCCGAATTGTCGTGGTTTTCATGGTGCCACAATGGTGTGACACATGCGGCGTTGTCAATTGTCAGCCCGGCTCCCGCTGAGAAACTCTCCGACGAGCTCAACGTTTCCAGCTGTGCCGGGGTTTTGCTTGATGGTGGAATCCTGATTGAACCCGCGGCTGCTTCGGTTTGGTCTTGCCAGCATGTCCCTCCCGTCGCGTTTCCGGGTCGCTGCGTTTCTGCTCTCGGTTGCGATTGGCCCCGCCGCGGTGACGTGGGGCGCCTCGTACCCCAAGCCGAATCCGGCGCGGCAATTCGCCGAGATGAAGGTCTACGACGCCAAGGGCCGGGCCTGGCGCGCGGCGAAAGAGGACTGGGACGGGGCGCGGCGGCGCGTCGCGGACGATGCGATCTGGGCGGAGTGGTTGCGGCGGGAGCGCGAGGCGGTCGATCGCTGGATGGCGAAGCACCAGGACCGCGTCGAGTGGCTGCCGGGTTGGTCGCACGATGGCGTGAGCCCGAAGGACGCCTCCCGGGTGATCTGGACGGAGCAGATTCCCCTCGAGGAAGTGCAGTTCTTCGCGAGCCCCTCCGATCCGCAAATTGAAATCACGCCCAAGCTCCACGCCTGGTGGGTGGTCACGTTTCGCGGTCGTCATGTTGAAACGCTCGTGCGCGCGGCGCGGCTCTTCCGGCTCACCGGCGAGACGCGTTATGCGGAATGGGCCGCCGGGCAGATGGATTTTTATGCCGACAACTTCCTGAAGTGGGAACCGCAGCGGCCGGGGCATCCGGCGCGGCTCTTCTGGCAGACGCTCACGGAGGCCTCCAACCTGGTGAAATTCACCGAAGCCGTCCGGCTGCTGGGCACGACCGTGGCGCCCGAGCGGCGGCAACGCTGGCGGACGCAGTTCTTCGAGCCCGAGGTCAAGGCCTTGAATTCGAATTTCCAGACCATCCACAACATTTCGACGTGGCAGCGGTGCGCGGTCGCGCAGGTGGCGCTGTTGTTCGAGGACGAGACGATGTGGCGCGTGGCGCTCGACGGCCCGTTTGGTCTCCGCCGCCAAATGGCCGAGGGCATCACGAGCGATTATCTCTGGCACGAGCAGTCGCTCGGCTACAACAGCTTCGTCGTCTCGGCGGTGATGTCGCTGTTCACCGCCGCGGGCATCCAGGGGCGGGCTGACGAGCTCGACGAGGAGATGGAGACGACGGAAAACCTGATGATCGCCCCGCTGTATTTATGTTTCCCCAATGGCCAGTTGCCCAACCCGGCGGACAGCGGTGGCATCGGCCGGGCACCGAACCGCCAGCTGTTCGCCGACACGTATCGCGTATTTCCGACGACGCTGGGGCTGGCGGAAGCGGCGAAGATGCGCGACTGGAACACGCTGCTCGATCCGCCGGCGAGGACGCCGCGCGATTTCGAAATGCCGCCGGTGACGAGCCGGAAGCTGGAATCAACGCGCATGGCGATTTTGAAATCGGGGCGGTGGCAGGTCTTCGTGCACTACGGACAGGTCACACGATCGCACAGTCAGAGCGAGGCGTTGAACTACTCGGCTTTTTTCGGGGAGACCGACATCACGCACGACCCCGGCACGGTGGGTTATGGGTCGCCGTTGCACAAGGGATACTACACGCGCGGGCTCAACCACAACGTGCCGCTGGTGAATGGCGAGGGGCAGGAGGGGCACGATGCCGGTCAATTGCTGTCGTACGGGGCGAGTCCGGCGCAGGTATCCGTCGCGCAGCCGAAGTATCGACCGGAGGCGCGGGCGTCCCGGACGATCGCGATCGAGGGGGATGCCTTGATCGACACGGCGAACGTCGAGAGCACGCAGGGCGCGCAGCGCCTCGGGCTGGCGCTGCACCTGCAGGGCCGGGTGCGGTTGCCGGCGGGATTTCGGACGGCGGCGGATTTTACGCCAGGCAGGCCGGGCGCCTTTGAGTACTGGCGCGAGGTGCGGAGCGCGGAATTCCGGGATCGCGCGGAGTTTGATGTCGATTACGGGAGCGGAGTGGTGATGCGCGTGACGGTGGCCGTGCCGGGAGAGTTCAAGTTGTGGCACGGTTCGTCGCCGGACACGCCGCCGAAGCGGCGCGAGAGTTTTTATGTCGAACTGGTGGCGAGATCCGAGCGGGCGACATTTACGACGACGATGGTGCCGGGGACGAAATAGCGCGCCTCACTGCGGCGTCCACACGGCATCATCTTCGGTGGCGAATTTCCGATCGGGGCCGGCGCTGCGGACCTCCATTTTTTCTCCGCTGAGCTGATGAAAGCGGAAGGGCGTGCCCCAGCGGTCGCAGAGTTCGCCGCGCGCATTGATGGCGGGGTGGGTCTTTGGCAGCAGTGCGAACCCGAGGCGATTGTCGCCCGTGAGTGCGGCGGTGATATCGGCGTTTTCGCCGACGGGGTTGCCTTCGCGGGGGAGGTTGCTGCGCCAGGCGTCGAACAGTTGCTGCAGGATGTCGAGATCGCGCGTGATGGTCGAATCGGGCGCATTGAGCCGGGCCGCGAGCGGGAAGTCGGAGGGATCGAATGGAGCCGCGGCGGTTGGACGGGAAGGTGAATCCGCAGCGGCGAGCGGCGAGGACGTGGAATACGCGCCGGGGCGGTCGGGCGTTTGGCCGGCGGGCGGGAGCGGGCGGACCGGCGCACTTTTTGTTGCGCCGCGATCGGCCGGTTGGTCCGACGCGCGTGGCCAGAAAAGGAAGAGCCCGCCGATGGTGCCGGCGAGGGCGAGGGCGAGAACGGATGGGCGGAATGAAATCATGGCGTGAAGCACTCGCGCCGCTGGAGGCGGGGTGCCCTCACCCCGCGTGTGAAACGCTGACGCGGTTCGCGCCAGACGCGGGGTGGGGGGCACCCCGCGTCTAAAAAAACGTTGCTCAGAGGAAACCGAGATTCGGGCGGGCGAACCGGCCGAGGTTGGGGAAGACGACCGGCAGGTTGGTTCCGCTGACGCCGAACCAAGTGGCGAGCGTCGCGGCGTATTCGTCGACACTGGTCGTCGGAATCCAGGAGCCGCGGGTGCTGGCGTCGTCCGGGCCGCGAATTGTGAGGTCGGCCATCTTGCCGTAGATGTCACCGCCTTTGACCGCGCCGCCGACGACAAAGTGGTTCGAGCCCCAGCCGTGGTCGGAGCCGTCGCCGTTGGTGTTGAAGGTGCGGCCGAAATCGGAGGAGGTGAAGAGTGACACCTGATCGGCGCAGCCGAGTTCGACGGTGGTGCGGTAGAACGCGGCGACATTGCGGCTCACGTCGGCAAAGAGATTGGCGTGGGCGCCGAGTTGGGCGTCGTGCAGATCCCAGCCGCCGATGCGGGCGAAGAAGATCTGGCGCTTGAGGCCGAGTTGTGGGGCCGCGGCGATCAAGCGGGCGATGGTGCGGAGTTGTTGCCCGAGATTGGTCAGATTGTAAGCGGTGGTGAACGGCGGATTGCCGCTCAGGATGCCGGAGAGCATCGCGCTGTCGGCGATGGCGTTCTGGGTGAGACCGGCGAAGGCGGTTTCGAAAAGATTGCCGTTGCGGGCGGCCAGCATGTCGTTTTGCGCGAGTGTGCGGATGCCGGCCGCGGCGTTGTTGCCGGCCGCGCTGGTGAGGGAAATCGCGCCGCTCGCGTTGACCGCGAATTGCACGATATTCCGGCCGACCTGAAACGAATTTTGCCCGTTGAGGCTGATCGACATCGAGACGCTGTTGTTCGAGTTGAACGCGTTCGTGAGGTCGGCGACGCGGCCGCCCCAGCCGGTGGAAAACGGCTTGTCGGGCACGCTGCTCTGCCACTCGACCTGCTGGTCGTTGTGGGAAAAAAGCTGGGGCGGCAGGGGCACCGAGCGCGCCGTGTATTGCGCCTTGGTCGTCGGGACCACGAGGGTGCCGACATTGCCGATCAACGCCATCTGGCCGGCGTCGAAGAGCGACTTGAGGCCGGTGGTGTTGGTGTTGGCGACGTCGGAGTTGAGGCTCGAATGCAGCGCCCAGTCGCGGCCGTCGGCGTTGCGCGGGGTGATCCCGAGCAATTGATTGCGCGGCAGGGCAATCGCGCCGCGGCCGGCCGCGGACGAGTAGGCGTTGTACCCGGCGGTGTCGAAGGGCACGACCATGTTGTTGGCATCGTTGCCGCCGGCGAGGAAGAGGCACACGAGCGCCTTGTAATCGGGGGGCAGGGCTCCGGCGCGCGCCGGTGCGGCCGGTGCGCTGTCGGGGCTGGCGACCGCCCCCATCATGCGCAATTGCGCGAGAGTCGAGAGCATGCCGGTGGCGCCGACCGCGGCGCAGCACTGGCCGACGAACTTGCGGCGATTCGGATCGAAGGTGGGATTTTTGGGATTCATGGCGACAGCGGGCTTATTTTTGAATGACGCCTTGCGGGGAGGTGAGGACGAGGTAGATGGCGGAGCGCACGCGCTCGAGGTCGTTGGCGGTGTTGGTGCCGGTGTCGGCGGGCATCGCGCTGATCGCCGAGAACACCCGGTCCGTGGCGGACCGCGGCATCGTCCCGGACGCGAGCAGCAGGTTGAGCGAATCGACGAGTTGGCGGGGAGTGCGGGCGAGCGGCAGCCAACTGGTGAGCGTGAGGCCGATCGTCTGCTGGGCGGTGTCCGTCGTTGAGCGGGTGGTGTAGATGAAGTTGTAGTAGAAGTTCGGCTGGGTGAGGGCAGTGGTGTCCGTGAGAATCTGATACTCGGGGGCGTAGAGGCCGGCCTCGGCCACCGTGCCGGGCAGCACGAAATTTGGCTCGAAGAAGTTGAACACCGTCGGGGCGCGCAGGGCGGCCTGGGCGAGATTGCCCTCGGGATTCGGGATGTTGAAACGCCCGGAGTTGGATCCGCCGTTGAAATTGCGCAGGAGGGTGGTGGCAAGCAGGAGGGGCTCCTTCAGTTTGCCAAACGTCGCGGTGCTGGCGACGGCGGGCGAACGCGCCTCGTAGTCGAGGAGCACAGCCCGGACGACGGCTCCGAGGTCGCCGCGCACGCCGGCGCCATTGTTGGCGAAAGCCTGTGCGACCCGGTAGATGTAGCCGGGGCTTGGGTTGCTGGTGACGAGGCGCTGGATGAGCTGGCGAGAGATGAACGGCGCGGTGCTGGGGTGTTCGAAGAGGGCGTCGAGGGTGTCCTTCAGATCCTTGAGACCGCCTTGCGCCGCGGGGAGCACCCGGCCGCCGACAATGGTCTTGGCGGTGTCGTCGTGGAAGGAGGGCCACAGCATCATGGGAGCGATGTAGTTGGCCGGACTGCCGCGGAAAAGATTTGGGTTGGCGTTGGCGTCGGGAGTGGCTCCGGCATAACCCCAGCCGGTGAAGACCTTGGCGGTCTGGACGATGGTGTCCTGTGTGTAGGTCGGGATGGGCTGGCCGTTGGGGTCGAGACGAAGCGAGCCGTCGAGGTTGAGCTCGTTCAGCCCGATGGTGAAGAGCTGCATGACCTCGCGCGCGTAATTTTCGTCGGGCTGTGTGATTTGGGCGCCGCGGGCATCGAAGGTCGCCTTGGCGTTGCGGAGGGCGCTCAGATAAATGCCCATCATCGGGCTGAGCGACACGGACTCCAGGACGTTGCGAAAATTTCCAAATGCGCCGCTGACGAGAATGTCGTAGTAGTTGGCCGCGCCCTCCTGCCATTGGGCGATGGTGCCGTTTTGATCGGAGGCCACGAGGATCTGGCTGAGGGCGAACGCGACGCGCTGGCGCAGCTGGTCCTGGCCGGTCACGGCGATTTTCCACCAGGCCGCCTGGCGATGCGGGCCACCGGGGCGATCGTAGGCGAGCGTGACGGCGTTGCGATTACCGGTGCCGCCGTTGGTCTGATTCCGGTTGAAGTCGTCCATCGTCTCCAGGCGGTGCGACGAAGGAGTCAGCGCCATCTGCTCGGTGATCCAGGCCTGGTAGCCTTTCGCGGTAAGGGCATTTATCTCCGCCTGCGTCGCACCGAAGGTCGCCTGCGTGAGGAAACGCGACGCGTCCGTGGGCGTGATGGTCGAGAGATTGAGGGCCGGCGGAGCTGCGGGGGGATTGAACACCGCGGTGCCGCTGCTGCGGACAAAGGCGCCGCCGAGTTCGCCGGCGGGATTCAACGCGGTGTCGATGCTGACCGTGACGCGGCCAGCCTTGAGGGCGGCGATCAGGGCCGCCGTGGTGTAGGTGCCCACCGGGGAGAACACCCAGAGGGCGTTTGTCACCTGACCTTGCGACAGGTTGAAAACGTAATTGCCGTCAATCGCGAGGTGGGCGACCACCTCGGGGGAACTGAGATTCGAGAACGAGACGTTGACGAAGGCCGAGGTTTCGTCGGCCGCGAGTTGGATGGTCGCCGTGCCGTAGGCGGTCGAGGCGGTGACGTTGGGCAGGGTCCGCAGGTTTGACACGTAGAGCGAACCGGAATTGGCGAAAATCGTGACCCCGGCCCGATCGTTGGCCCCGACGCCGTAGGAGAGTCGTGGAGTGATGGCGAGGGTCGCCGTGCGATTGTTGGTGTTGGCCGGATTGGCCTTGGGCACAAACGAGACGGTCGCCGAAGTGGCTCCGGCCGGAATCGTCACCCGCCCGGGGAGGGTGTCGAAATCCACGCCGGCGGTTGCCGTTCCATTGATGGTGTAATCGACCGTGACGGGGTTGGTCACCAAGCCGACCCGGGAGAAGGTGAACACGGCGGGCGAGCCGCCGACCGTATCGGTGGAGGGCACCGTGGCGGCCACGCTCACGGTGGCGAGCGTCTCGGGCGAAAGATCGTAGACTTCGACCAAGGCTGCGCCGACGGCGCCGCCGACGCCGTTGGCTTGAATGGTGTAATTGCCCGGCGGCAGATCGATCAGCAGGGCGGAGTCGCGGCTACCGGTGGCAAAGGGAAAGGCCCCCGCTTGGGTGAAGGCGGCGCGGAGCGCAGTGGCGCCGCCCGACTCCCAATCGTTGTTGGCACCGTTGGCAATCTGGCGGCCTGCGGAATCGAGAATCGCGATCGAGGGATCGGCGAGTGCACCGCCCACCCCGAGCGCTTCGAGGGATGGCCCGGCGGCGCGCACCAACACCCGGCGGGCGCCGCCGCCCGCGGCGACGGAGAGTCCGGAGAAAAACGTCGTGTTGCCGCTGCCGACCAGAGCGCGGGTTGAGAGATTCAGCAACCGCGCCGAGCCGGTGACGTCGTAAACCTCGAGAATCGCCACGCCAGAGGTGTTGTTCACCCCGCTGACCTGAGCGGTGTACGCGCCCGGAGAGAGGGTGGCGACGAGAGCCGCGTCGCGACTGCCGGAGACAAGCGCGAAGGCCCCGACAGAAGTCATCGTCGCGAGGTCATCGGTGGTCCAGTTGTCGTTGGCGAGGACGAGCACGCCCTGACTGTTGAAGAGCTGCACCTGGGGGTCTGCGAGCACGCCGGTGAGGCTGAACGGCGCGGCGGCGAGCCGAGCTCCGACCGCCCGAATCAGCACACGTTTGGGCGCGCCCTCCTGGACGACGAAACCGGTGATCATCACGTTTGCGCCGGTGCCGACTTGGGCGCGGGTGGACAGGTTGGCCAGTCGCTGATCGTATTGGGCGGCGCGGCTGGGACCGATGACCGTCGATGCCATGGAGAGCGCCACCAGCGCAAAGCGAAGAGAGATGTTCATGGAATAGGTTTTCGAGGCCCAACGAAGAATGCGGAAGAGGACGTGGGGTTGCGTCGTAGTCTCCCCACGGAGACGTCGAAGTCCAGCCCTCGGTTGCGAATGGGCTGTAAATAGGGACAGGCTAAATTGGCTAAATTTGCCCGCCGGGGCGGCGTGGGCCGGAGGGTCACTCAATGTGCCGTTGCCGGAGCAGCGGCGGCGAGCGACTGCCCCAGCGCGCGCAGAAGTTCCCCAAACCACGGCGTATGAAGGTCGAACGCCTTGCCTCCCTTGATCCGCGTGAACTCGATCGCGCGCAGCTCATCGCCCCGCTCCTCGTCCTGCCCGATCACGCCGCTTTCCCGGCGAAGGGCGCATTCCACGGCGTGGCGGCAACACTGCTGGATCAGGGCGAGGTCGGCGGCGTTCGCGGGTGCGGCGCGGGCAAAATAGCCGCTCTTTTGCACGAGGACCTTTTCGGCCCCGAGCATTTTGGCGAACTGATCGCCGAACCACCTGCCCGGATTGATCGCGTCGAGCTTCACGTGGCCGAAGGCATCCCGCGGCACTTCCAGCCCGCGGGCGGTCATTTCGGCCACGATGCTTTCGACCCCGGCTCCTTCGCTGATGAAGAGGTTCACGTTTCCGACGCGGTCCATCACCGCCCTCAGACGTTTCGCCTCCGCGCCGATGTCGAGCGCCAGTTCGGGCACGAAAACCCCGTGGATCGCCAGCCGATCGCGCGTCAGGCCGAAACCTGGCGCGAGCGTCAGGCGATCGAGGCGCTGCACGTACTCCCGAGCGGTCGCGGCGGTGAGCCAGCCGCAGTTTCGTCCCATGACCTCGTGGATGATCAGCATGCGCGGGTTGGCGCCGTGCTCGGCCACCACCCGTTCGAAGAACAGCGCGCCCTGCTCGGCGGCGGTCCAGGCCCCGAGGCTTTGCCGGATGGGCACGACGTCGTTGTCGATGGTCTTGGGCAGGCCGATCACGGTGAGCTGGTAATTGTTTTTGGCGAGATAAGCGGCGAGGTCGGCGGCCGTCGTGTTGGTGTCGTCTCCGCCCACCGTGTGAAGCACGTCGACGTGATCGCGCACCAATTGTTCGGCGGCGACCTGCAACGGGTCCTGCCCTTCGCGCACGAGGCCGCGCTTCACGCAGTCCTTGACGTTGGTCAGTTTGACGCGGCTGTTGCCGATCGGGCTGCCGCCGTGCGCCCGCAGCACACCGGCCGCGGCGCGATCGGCGGGTGTGAGCTTGATGCTGTCGCCCAAAAGCAACCCCTTGTAGCCGCTGCGGTAGCAGAGGAGGTCGATGTCGGCGGCGACCAACGTGTAACGATCGACGAGACCGGCGATGGAGGCGCTGAGGCACGGGGCAAGCCCGCCGGCGGTCAGAATGGCGACTTTTTTTGGACGCATGGCGCTTGAAGCAGAGCAGGATTTACGCCGGACAGGCAAGATCGCGCCGCAGGCGCCGGCCCCGCCGAAACCGGTCGCGGCCCCCCCACGCTCATCATCGGCGTGCCCGCGCCTTTTCATGCGCCATACAACACAATGACATAGGTATGTCATAGTTTTGCACGCTCCGCGGGGTGGGGTGGACGTGGACTCGGGACGAGTCGCGGCGGTTTCAGGCGGGCGGATGTCGCGAGGAATCGAAGTGCTTGCGGTACGCCCTCACTCCAGGGAACATGGCGGGACGTCTACCCACTCAGCCGCATGCTTCCGCGCCTCCTGTGCCTCGCACTTCTTTCGGTTTGCGCCACGAGTCTTTCCTCGCGCGCGGCTTCGACGACTGAGCGCGCGGCCACGCCCGAGGAAATTTCGCTGCTCAACGACACGCTCCACAAGGTCGCGGGCGACCTCCACCGCTGGGCCTACACCGAGCATCGCGTGCTGCGCGACAGCAAGGGCAAGGTCAAATCCGAGCAGATCGTGCGCTACGATCCCTCGAAGCCGTTCGCCGAGCAGTGGACGCCGATCAAGATCGACGGCAAGGAGCCGAGCGCGCGGGACCAGGCCAAATTCCGCCGCCGGGGCGAGGACGCCGATCCCGAACGGCTGGTTTCGTCCAAGCGCCGCCAGCCGAGCCTGGGCGAGGCGATCGACGTGAATCGTTCGGCGATCGCCGAGGAAACCGCAACGCACTGGGTGTTCGAGATTCCGCTGCTGAAAACGGCCAGCGAGCGGTTTCCCTCGGAAAAATTTCAGGTCCAGGCGCGGGTGAAGAAGGAAGGCCGGATCCTGGAGAACATCTCCGTGTTGTTGCGCGCGTCCTTTCGCGCGATGCTGGTGGTCAAGGTGAAATCGGGCGATGCGAGCCTCGATTTTGCCCAGGTCGATCCGAAATTCCCGTCGACGCTCGTGGCCATCGCGGGGGATGCGGACTGGTCGATCCTCTTCATCGGCAGCGGTCGCTCGATCGAGCTGAAGCGCGCGGAACTGAAACACGTGAAGCCCTACGCCGAGCGTTTCGAGGTGAAGATCGGAACCTTGAAGGCGATCGATTTCTGAGCGGGGGTCGAAAAGGTCATTCGGAGGGCGCCGCTTCGTCGTCGCCGCGAATGGAAAAACGGCTGCGACGAAGCGCAGCCCTCCGAAGTATCTGCGTCGCCCAGACCTTTTTCGACGCTCTCGGAGGGCGGATCGGGACAAAGTGGCTGCGGCGTAGGGCGTCGGTCTGGCAGACGCCGTTTGCCACCGGCGAATCCTGCGCCCGGCATCTGCAAGACAGACGCCCTACAAGACGCATTCGACGCGTGCTGCCCCTCTCACTCCTCCGGGGGAGTGAAGCCGCGGCGCATGACGTTTTCGGCGATCAGGCGCGGGAACAGAAAATTCTCCAGATACTCCCGGCCGCCGGCCTTGGTGCCGCCGCCGCTCATCTTGAAGCCGCCGAACGGATGGCGTTGCACGATTGCCCCGGTGCAGCCGCGGTTGAGATAGAGATTTCCCACGAGAAATTCCTGCTGCGCGCGCTCCAGCGCCCGCGGGCTGCGCGAGAAAAAGCCGCCCGTGAGCGCATAGTCGCTGGCGTTGGCCATCGCAAAGGCCTCGTCGAGGTCCCTGGCCCGGAGGATCGCGAGCACGGGGCCGAAAATTTCCTCGCGGACGATTTGGTGATCAACCTGGCAGCCGGTGAACACCGCCGGCGGCACGTAGTAGCCGCCACTCGCGACGGCCTCGGGCGACAACGTGGCCTGCCACGCGAGTTTCGACTCCCGCCGGCCCGCCTCGATGTAGCCGAGAATCGATTTTTGCGCGGCGGCGTCGATCACCGGGTTGACGACCGTGCCCGGGAGCGACGGATCGCCGACGGGGAGCGATCCGCAGGCGGCGACGAACCGCGCCACGAATTCGTCGTGCACCTCCGCAAGCACGATGAGCCGCGACAACGCCGAGCATTTCTGGCCGGCAAAACCGAACGCGCTGTAGAGCGCCGCCGGGATCGCCTCGTCGAGGTCGGCGTCGTTGTCGATGATCATGGCGTTCTTGCCGCCCATCTCGCACACGACCTTCTTGAGGTTGAGCTGACCCGGGCGGGTCTTGCCCGCTTGCTCCCAAATACCACAGCCGACTTCGCGTGAGCCGGTGAAGGCGATGAAGTCGACCTGGGGGTGCGCGACGAGATGCGCGCCGGCGTCGGCGCCGGAACAGGGCAGATAGTGCAACGCGCCCGCGGGCACGCCGGCCTCCACCAGGATGTCCATCAGGTACGCGCCGATGATCGAGGTCTGGCGCGCCGGTTTGATGATGACGCAATTACCCGCGACCAGCGGCGCGACCGTGAGCCCGGTGAGGATCGCGAGCGGAAAATTCCAGGGCGCCACTGCGACGCCGACCCCGCGCGGCGTCCACGTCTGGACGCAGCGTTCCCCGGGCACGTGCTGGGTGACGATCGGTTGCGCCATCCGGCGCATCTCGATCGCGTAATAGCGCAGGAAGTCGATCGCCTCGGAAGTGTCGCCGTCGGCCTCGATCCACGGCTTGGCGGCCTCAAGGATGAGGAGCGAATTAATCTCCATGCGGCGCGCCTCCATGAGGTCGGCGGCGCGTTCGAGCAGGCACGCGCGGTCGTCGACCGGCGTGGCGCGCCATTTCGGGAAATAGGCGACCGAGGCGGCGACGGCATCCTCGGCGTCGCGCACCGTGCCCTTGGCCCAGTAGCCGACGATTTGCGCGGGTCGGGCGGGATTGACCGAGGGCAAGAACGGTCGGTCGGTGATTTTTTTCCCATTGATGATGCACGGCCATTTTTTCCCGAGTTGGGTGGCCTCGAAGTGCCGCAAGGCCGCCAGCTGCTGCGCGCGCCTGGCGGCGATCGTGTAGTCGGTGTTGGCGGCGTTGCGGAAAAGGTGGGGCCGGCTCTCCGATCCTGCCTGGGTTGACGGCTGGAGCGCAGGCTGGGGCCCCGGGTGGCCACGGCCTCCAGCCGCCGGTTTTTCCGACCCATCGGCGGGAAGCCGACGCCACTTTTCAAGCGCCGCCACCGGATTTTCGAGCAGCTGTTCGCGCGTCGCCTCGCCCAGATTTTTCTGGCGCAGGAAGCCCTCGTTGCTGGTGTTCTCCAGCAGGCGCCGGACGAGGTAGGCCATGCCCGGCAGGAGTTCGCCGATGGCGCAATACTCGCGCACGCGGTTGCCGTTCTGCAGCAGCGCCGTCTTCAACTCGTCAGCCATGCCGTAGAGGGCCTGAAATTCGTAGGCGCGCGGATCGAGCCCGAGGCGTTCGGCCTGAGCGATCGCGTGCGCGCACGAGCGGACGTTGTGGGTGGCGAACGCGGGTGAAATCACCGCGACGTTTTCGAGGAGGAGCACGGTGATCTTCTCAAAATTGGCGTCACTCTCGGGTTTCCGCGACCACACGGGCACCGGCCAGTCGCGCTGTTGGGCCAGGATGGTCTCATAGTCCCAATACGCGCCCTTCACGAGGCGGACGCCGATGACGCGGTGGTTTTTCCGCGCCCAGGCGATCAGATCCAGGCAGTCGCGTTCGCAGTCGCGCAGGTAGGCCTGCAGGGCGATGCCGCAGGCGGGTTTTTCGCGGAACTCCGGTTCCTCCAAAATCGATTTGAAAAGAGCCAGCGTGAGGTCCTTCAGCTTGTAACTCTCCATGTCGAAATTGACGAACGCGCCGACCTCGGCGGCGCGGCGGAGGATCGGGCGGAGCCGCTGTTGCAAGGCGGCGATCGAGTTTTCGGGATCGGCGGGGTGGACATCCGGCGTGAGCGCGGAGATTTTCACCGAGAGATTGAGCCGCGGCAGGGCCCGGCCGCCGGGGCCGACATCGCTCAGCGCCGGAGAGGGGTCTTTCGCCAGGGCGGCGGCGACGGTGTCGAGGACGTCGAGATTGCGCTGGAGGAACACGTCGGCCTCCTGCTCGCTGACCACGGTTTCGCCGAGCAGGTCGATGGTGGTGGCGAGGCCGCGCTGGGTGTTCTTGCGGAGTTGTTTCACCAGATCGGCGGGCGTCGCTCCGGCGACGAATTGCCCGGCCATCGAGATGACGTTGGCCTTGACCGGACCGGCGACCAGGGCGGGCGCGAAGGACGACGCGGCCAGGCCGGCTTTCATTGCGGGGTTCAGTTCCACCGCCTTGTCTCCGAGGTATTCCTGCAAGTGGCGGACGATTTCGGCGCTGGACTTCAGGGAGGGGAGGACATCGACGAACCGAAACAACTGGGTCTTGAAGGCGGGGTCCTTCATCGACCACTCCATCACGCGGGCATAGGCGCCCTTTTTGGAAAAAATCCCCGGGGCGGGGGAGGCGTCCATCGCGGCAAACAGGCTGTCACCGAGGGTGTGGATGCGGGTTTCGAGCGCGGGATCGGGCGGGAGAAAGGAGGACATGGAAGGATTTGGTTGGGCGCAGTTTTTGTCTTCGCCGGGGCCGTGGCAAGGGCGAGGTGGGCTCCGGGGGCGGATTTCGGTGCTCGCCACGTGGAAAATACCGACCGCGGCTCAGCGCCGCCGTTTCGACAAGCTCACGCCGTTTCGACAATCCTTCACCCCCCCCAGAATGGAATTTTCTGCCAAGTTGCCTTTGGGATTCCCGGCGTGTTGGTCCCCTCTCGGCGGAGTCAAAGGTCCTCCCGCTGATCAGAAAGACCGCAGATGCCGAATCAGCAGGCCGGCCATCTGCGGTCTTTCTGAATCTGCGGGAGGCTAGAACCAGGAACCAAGACCGATCCCATGACAGAGGAATGGGGACAGGCGGAATAACACCCGCCAAGAAAAGATGCCACGCAAGCGGCAAGCAAGCAGGCAGGCGGCGGGTTCGTCGGAGTTGTTCACCACCAAGGCACGGAGGCGTGGAGCTGCCGTCGGAGAGCCTTTTCTCTCTGCACTCTGAAGATTGGGTCTCTGCGGTGTAAGCAGATTGGGGATTGAGTTTGGTTCCGGGTGCGATGTTAACGCTCGCCGTGGTGGATTTTGAGCGACATCAAGTTTTTTGCGACTTCCCGGCCGCCCCCGTGTTTTGCACATGAACGATGAAACTCCAGTGCACACCAACGAAGCCGGCGTAAGCCCGGCGGCCGATTTCACGACCTTCATGCGCAATTACCAAGACATGGTATATTCGACCGCGGCGCGGATCACCGGAAACGATACGCAGGCCGAGGACATTGCGCAGGAGGTCTTTCTCAAAGCCTACGAGAACTACGATCACCTGAGCACGAGCCCGACCGCCGGCGGGTGGTTGAAGACGGTCGCCACCAATCTCTCGCTGAACCACCTTTCCCGCTACCGCAACCGCTGGCGGTTCTTTTCGGAGTTCAAGCGCGACTCCGCAGCCGACGACCGCGAGGCCCCCGAGGCGGAGTTTGCCGCCCCCGACACCTTTTTTTCCGAGGTCGATTCGACGGAGCGCCGGGCGTTGTTGGAACAGGCGCTGGAGCAATTGCCCGAACATCAGCGCGTGCCGCTCGTGCTCTACCATTTCGAAGACCTGCCCTACGACGAGATCGCCCGGAAACTCCGGGTGTCGCTCGCCAAGGTGAAAACCGACATCCTGCGGGCCCGTGCCGCCCTCGCCAAGATCCTCGTCCGCAGCGGCACCGCCCACGAACAATTCAGCCCCTAGACCCGTCATGACCCCCATGCCCGACTCCCGCGATCCCCAGGAAAAACTGGAACAGCTTGTTCACCGGGCCCTGCGCGACCTGCCGGCCCGGCGGGCCCCGCGTTCCCTTGAGCAGCGCGTGCTGGCCGAGCTCGCCCAGCGGGCGGCCCTGGCGTGGTGGCACAAGAGTTTCGCGTACTGGCCGATGCCGGCCCGGGTGGCATTTATCATCGCTTCGGCGGGCATCGTGAAGGTGGCGCTCATGGCCACCGTCTGGGCGATGGCTGGTTTCGAACCTGCCCAAGTCCAAAGCGCATTTGCGCAGCCGGTGGCCTGGATGGAAGGCGCCCGCGCGGTCGTAGACGCCATGACCGGTTTCTTTGCCATCATGCTGCGCAACATTCCGCCGCTCTGGCTCTACGGGGGCCTCGCCTTCATCGCCGCGATGTATGCGGCGCTCTTCGGCCTCGGCGCCGCCGCTTACAAGGCGATCCGGGCTCAACGTTAATTCAATTTCGCATCTCGACTGCGCGCCCCGCGCGCCCACTGCCATGAAATCCACTTCCCGCCAACTCTTCTACGGCGCAATCCTCGCGTGCTGCTTCACCCTCGCACTCGCCGTCTTCGCACAGGAAACCCCGAAGCCGGTTGAAACGAAATCGGCTCCGGCGGCCGAACGCGCTCCCGCCGCTCCTCCTGCACCGGCCATCCCCGAAGTGCCGCCCGTCGCCGCACCCGTCGCACCCGCTGCCCCCATCGCTCCCGCCGAGCCCATCGCTCCCGCAGTCGAGGCGGAGAAATCCGCCGATACCGAAAAACCGCTGCGCCGCCTCGATGTGCCGGCGGACGCCGATGGCGCCACGACCGAGAAGACGCCGGCGTCGAAGCGTCGTCGTTCGTCGCGGACCGCAACTTCGGACGGGCCGCCGTTTGGCGACCACATCGTGAGCAAGGGCAACCGGGTGCGCGAAGCGATCTCCATCTTTGGTTCGACGACGGTGGAGGGTGAGGTTGAAACCGATACGGTTTCGGTGCTCGGTCGCACTTTCATCGGTTCCGACGCCAAGGTCGGCGGGGATGCGGTGGCCGTGCTCGGTCCGCTCGAATCCAAGGGCAGGATCGGCAAAGACGCGGTGAGTGTGTTTGGGGGCGTCGATATCGACGGGCCGGTCGGGGGCGAGGTAGTGTCCGTTTTCGGCGACATGCGGCTGGGGCCCAACGCGGTCATCGAACGCGACATCGTGCTGATCGGCGGAAAGCTGACGAAAGATCCGCAGGCCATCGTGCGGGGCAACCAGGTGAATGTTCCGATCCTCGGCGGCATAGGCGATCTCTCCTGGTTGACCACCTGGGTGAAGCGTTGTGTCTTTCTGGCCCGGCCGCTCGCTTTCGGCCGTGACCTGGGCTGGGCGTGGCTGGTGGGGCTGTCGTTGCTCGGCTTCTACGCGCTGCTGGCGCTGCTCTTCCGCGGTGGTATCGAAAAATGTGTGACGACGCTTGAGACGCGGCCGGGGATGTCGCTCGTCTCCTCGGTGCTCACGGTGTTGCTCTCTCCGGTGGTCATCGTGCTGCTCGTGGCCACGGTGATTGGCGTGGTGATTGTGCCGTTCCTCGCGATCGGTCTGATGTTTGCCGGCCTGTTCGGCAAAACCGTGATGTTGGCGTGGCTGGGCCGGCGCTTCACGAAGTTTTTCGGCGACGGCCCGCTCGCGCATCCGGTGTTTGCCGTCCTCATCGGCGGAGTGGCGGTGCTGCTGCTCTACACGGTGCCGGTATTCGGGTTTCTGCTCTACAAACTGCTGAGCTGGGTCGGTCTCGGCGTGGTCGTCTACACCATAGCGTTGGCGTTGAAGCGCGAGAAGCCGCCGGTCCCTGTGCCGTCGGGCCCGATCGCCCCGCCGTCGGCCGGCAACCCGTTTGTGGCACCTGTCGTGGCGCCGGCTCCGGCGGTGAGCCCGGGTTATTCAGGAACACCGTCGTCGGACGGACCGGCCGCGACGATGGGCTTTGCCGCCGGGGTCGCCGAGTTGGCCGCCGCGCCGTTGTCGCCTCCGGCCGCTCCGCCGGTGGCCGCGGCACCGATGGCAGTTCCGGTGCCCGCGGCATCCATCTTCACCAGCGCGATGCCGCGGGCGGGATTCTTCATCCGTCTCGCCGCCTTGGCCTTGGATGCGATCTTGATCGGGATGATCTTCGGCTTCACTTCGAGTCTCCTGCCGCGGTTCCTCCAATTTAATCACGGTCCGGGCGGCGTCCTGCTGGGGCTGGCCATCTATGGCGCGGTGATGTGGAAGAACAAAGGCACGACCATCGGCGGAATCGTCTGCGGTCTGAAGGTGGTCCGGATCGACAACCGCGAAATCGACTGGGCGACGGCGATCGTGCGCGCGCTCGGGTGTTTCCTCTCCATGATCGTGGCGGGGCTGGGTTTCATCTGGGTCGCCTTCGACTACGAGAAGCAGTCCTGGCACGACAAGATCGCCGGCACCACGGTGGTGCGCGTGCCGAAGGGTGTGTCGCTACTGTAGGAGTTTGTCGGGTGTGGGGTTCGATGTAGGCGGGGTGCCCCTACCCCGCGAGGCATGGGTCGCGAAACCGAAAAGAGCGGGGTGGGGGCACCCCGCCTCCAAGCTGGGCGTCCGGCGATGCTGAGCGGATGGAAATTCCGGGCTGGCAGTTGACTCGCGCCGTTTTTGTTGCCCGTGTTTTCCCAACATTATGGCTACCACCACACCGCTTGTCGGCATCATCATGGGCAGCACGTCCGACTGGGAGACGATGCAGCATTGCGCGCAGACCCTGGAACAACTTGGCATCGGGTGCGAGCGGCGGGCCTTGAGCGCGCACCGCACGCCGTACCTCGCGATCGAATGGTGCAGCGGCGCCGCAGGTCGCGGGCTGAAGGTGATTATTGCGGCGGCGGGCGGTGCGGCCCACCTGGCGGGGGTGGCGGCGGCGGTGACACCTTTGCCGGTGCTCGGGGTGCCGATGGAAAGCGCGTCGCTGAAGGGCATGGACTCGCTGCTCTCGATGGTGCAAATGCCGGCGGGAATTCCGGTGGCGACCCTGGCGATCGGCACGCCGGGCGCGATCAACGCGGCGCTGTTTGCGGCGGCGATCCTCGCGCTGGGCGATCCGCAGATTAAGCGGGCACTCGACGATTTTCGCGCGGCTCAGACGAAGAAGGTCGCGGAGGCGAAATTGCCCTAAGGATTTTGCGTAGCAAAATCCTCGGGAGTGTCGAGATCGACGGCGAGGGCGGGCAGGTCGACCGAGGCGATCCGGGCCGGCTGGCCGTTGAGGAGTTCGCGGGCTCCCTCTTCCCCGGTGAGATGGGTGAGGGTGGGAAAATGTTCGCGGAGAAACAAGGCGGGCGCACCGTTGCGGCCACCGTAATGGGCGGCCACGATGCTGCGACCGGTCGCGCGTTGGGCGGCGATGAGCTGACCGATGACGTCGGCGGAAAACGCCGGTTGGTCGCACAACGCGATGAGCGCGGCGTCGAGGCTTCGGGAGAATTGTTGCAGTGTCGTGACACCCTCCCGGATCGAGGAGGCCATGCCCTCGGGCCAGGCCGCGTTTTCGGTCACGAGCACGGGCAGGCGGGCGAGGGTGGGGCGGATTTTTTCCGCCTGGGCTCCCAGCACGACGACAACTGGCCAGGCGGATGAGGCGAGCGCGGCCTCGACGGTCCGCACGAGGAGCGTTTTGCCCCCGAGTTCGAGCAACTGTTTCGGCGTGCCCATGCGGATCGAAGCCCCCGCGGCAAGGATGACCACACCGCAGCGGAGGTTTTCGCTGCGCGTAAACCTAGATTGACGGACAGCTTCGGTGGTTTCTGTCATGATTTGCTCTGATTTCGGACTTAGCCGTAACGATTCAGACCGAGGTGGAGCCCGTTGTCCCCAACGGGCTGATTTGAGAGCGTACGGCTCAAAACCCGATGAGGACATCGGGTTCCACCTTTCAGTGCTTTCGTTTTCAGAGGTAAAACGCACATCGATTGAATGGAGACGGCTTAGCCTGAAGTTGTCGTCCCTGCAAACGGCATGGTCGAATGTTTGCGGAATGCTCGAACGAATCTCGAGATGGGCAGTCCGAGGCGAAGCCTCGCTAAGGTGTTTGCTCCGCCGGTTTTTGCGCAGCAAGAACCGGCGGAGCAAAAACCTCATGGATGGGCTGCGTCCGCTCCCGCAGGGGGCGGGCGTTGCGGCGCGCGAGGACGGCCTGCATCTCGGCGAGGATGGAGAGCGCCACCTGTTCCGGCGTTTCCGCCCCGAGGTCGAGCCCGACCGGGGCGTGCAGGCGCGCCTGTTGGGCGGGTGAGATCGTCATCCCGCCGGACTCCAGATCCGCGAGGATCTTCTGGGCGCGTTTCTTCGGACCGAGCAACCCGAGGTACGCCAGGGGCCGGGCGAGGAGATCCCGCAGGATCGGAACGTCGTGTACATAATGGTGGGTCATCACGACCACGAGGTTGTCCGGGCCGGGCCCGACTTTGCCCACCAATTCCGCGGCCGGCCCGACGACGAGCGCATCGGCCCCGGGAAACCGCGTCTTGGTCGCAAACGCCGCCCGCGGGTCCGCGATGGTGACGTGCCAGCCGAGTTCCTTGGCGAGCCGGGCGAGCGGTTGCGCGTCGTCTCCCGCGCCGAAGATCGTCAACGCCGGCGGAGGTGCGACGAGGTCGAGAAAGAGCCGATCAGGATCCGCGCAATCACCGGGTGTGGCCAGCCGGGTTCCCCAGGTGGCGGGATCGTCGATGCCATGGACCACGGCGAGGGCGGTGGTGCGGCGCTGGGAGAAATTCCGGGCCAGCGCGACCGCCCAGGCGGGCCGTGGCCCGATTTTTTCGAGGAGCACGCGCACAATCCCGTGACAACCGAGGCCGACGCCCCACACGAGGTCGTTTTCGGATGTGGTGTCGTAGACGACGGCGTTGGGCACGCCGGTTTCAAACACGTGGGCCGCCCGCGCCATCACATCCTCCTCCAGGCAACCGCCGCTGATGGAGCCGAGGCGCGTGCCACCGGCGTGGATCAGCAAGCGAGCCCCCGGCCGGCGGTAGGAGGAGCCCTCCACGCTGACGAGGGTCGCGAGCATCGACATGCCTGCGGAAGGGGCGAGCAGGGCGGCGACGATGGCTTGAATCTCCTTCATCTCTATCCCCGAGCAGGGATGAGTGGCACCCTGATTGCAAGCGCACCTCGGGAGGCGCGGATCACGCGATTTCCTCGGATCTTGCGGTTCTCGGCGCGTGAATTGTACGAGGGAACATAATCGTTGCACTCGGCCTTACGAGCTATTGGCTACCCCGCCAAGAGAAACAACTGCGGTCCACAACCCGCACTCTTCAGTGTTAGCAAACCAAACACAACCCATGAACAAATGTTACGTTCCTAAGGCATGGACAGCTCTTGTCCATTTGAGTAAGGCGATTGCGTTACTAGCCCTCGGCGTCAGTTCGTTGAACGCCCAGAGTAATACGACGGGCGCCGTCTTCGGTCGCGCGACCGCCGGATCAACCGTCACCGCCGAGCATGTTGGCACCGGGGCCAAGCGGGCGATGACCACCTTGTCCGATGGCTCTTTCCGCATCGGCGCACTCCCGACCGGAACCTACAAGGTTTCGTACACGGACGCCGGCGGCAAGGCCCAGACGAGGGAGGTCGACGTTTCCATCGGCTCGAATTCCGAAGTCGATGGCGATGTCGTCCGAATCGACAAGTTCGTCGTGACCGCCGGATCGATCAGTCCGGTCGATTTTCGCAGTACCGAAGCCGTTACGGTTTTCACCGAAAAGCAAATCGACCTTTTGCCGATCGCCCGTAACCCGACGTCGATTGCGCTCCTCGCCCCCGGCACCACGCTGGGTGACGTGGCGTTCGGGAATCTCGCTTCCTTCGGTGGCGCCTCCGTCGCCGAGAACGCGTACTTCGTGAACGGTTTTAACATCAGCAATTTTCGCAACGGGCTCGATCCGGCGACGGTGCCCTTCGAGTTCTACAGCGATTTTGAAATCAAGACCGGTGCCTATTCGGCGGAGTTTGGACGTTCCACGGGTGGCGTGATCAACGCCGCCACCAAGAGCGGTTCGAACGAGTACCACGCGGGCGCAAATTTCTACTACTCGCCGGATGCCGGCCGGTGGAATTCGCCGAATTCGTTTTACACCAACAACGCGGGTGTCGTCACCCCCCTGGTCTACAACGGGCGGGACTACTCGGAATCGTGGCAGTCAAACGTCTATGCGAGCGGCCCCATTTGGAAGAACAAGATCTTCTTTTATGGTCTCTACCAATTGCGCGATTCGAAGCGGGACGATGTGACCACCGAGGGTTCGCGGTTCCTGTCGCGTTCGTCCAAGGATCCGTTCTGGGGCGGGAAAGTCGACATTGTCCCGTTTGACGGTCATCGCTTGGAGTATACCGGTTTCCGCGACGAGTCGCGTGAAACCTCGTTGGAGCGAGATTACAAATACAGCACCGGCGCGATTTCCGGGACTCCATCGACCAACTACTCGGACCGGGGCGGCACCACGCATATCGGCCGCTACACCGGTACATTCATGGAGAAGCTGACGATTTCAGCCCTCTATGGCGAGAGCACCCAGAACCTCACCGACTCGGGTACGGACGACAAAACTCCGTTTATCTACGACGGTCGGTCGGGCAGCCTGGTGTACGTCCAAGGCAATCCCAATCTCACGGTTTCGCAGGCGCAGGATAAGCGCAAGGCGATGCGCTTCGATGCGGAGTATCCCTTTGCTCTCCTCGGCTCACATCGCATTCGAGCCGGCGTCGATCGGGAGGATAATCTCTCCGGGGACAACACCCGGTACTCAGGCGACCTGTACTACCGTTACTATCCAATCCCGGCGAGTCGCCGGATCAATGGAGCCGATGTGCCGGCGGGTGCCACCGCCGCTGTCCGCAGCCGCATCTACCGCAACGGTGGCTCGTTCCAGGTAAAATCCGACGCGTGGTACGCGGAAGACACGTGGACCACGATGAGCAACCGCCTGGTGATGCGGCTCGGCATCCGCAACGAGTCATTCGAGAATCTCGATTCGCAGGCGAAGACCTTCATCAAGGTCGAGAATCAATACGCGCCGCGCTTGGGCGCGTCGTACGATTTATTCGGCAATCAGAAAACCAAGGTGTTTGCCAACTACGGTCGTTACCATCTGCCGGTCGCATCGAACACCAACGTCCGCCTCGCGGGCGGGGAGTTCTTCACTGAAAAGTACAACGTGTTGAGCTCGGTCGGCGCCGACGGCAAGAGTCCCGTCTTGGGTGCCCAGATCGGGAATCTGACAACCTACTCGGATGGTTCCGTGCATGACCGTCGTGAAATCGTCGATATGGACATCCGGCCGATGTACCAGGACGAGTATGTGATCGGAATCCAGCATGCCTTGACGAAGAAGTTGTCGGTGGGTGCGCGCTTCACGAACCGGAACCTCGACGGCACGGCGATGGACGACTTGATCGTTGACCATGCCCTCACGGCATGGGGCAAGGCGAACGGCTTCCCGGCGTTTGATGCCACCGGTGCCCATGCCTACGTCCTCGCCAATCCCGGCAAACCGATTCACATGTTCTGGGATTTCAACGGCAACGGCACACTTCAGGCCAACGAAGAGGCCAGGCTTAGTGTGGCCCAACTCCAGTATCCCTCCGCCGTGCGCAAGTACAACTCGGTCGAGCTCTTCGCCGAGCGCATGTGGGACGGCAAGTGGAACGCCCAGTTCTCGTACACGTGGGCGCAGTCCTACGGCAATTATGAAGGCTGGGTGCTCTCTGACAACGGTCAGGACGACGCCGGCATCACGCAGATGTTCGACAGCCCGCTCCTCACCCGCAACACGTATGGCAAGCTGCCGAACGATCGCCGTCACCAGGTGAAGGCCTTCGGTTCGTATGCCATCACCAAGGAACTGACCGTTGGTTTGAACCAGCTCATTGCTTCGGGCCGGCCGAAGAACCGGATCGGCACCGCGGTGGATCCCATCGCGGGAAGCTATGGCGCTTCATATCTACTGGCCCCTCGTGGCTCGATAGGCACCACTGATTGGGTAATCAAGACTGACCTCGCGTTCACCTATCGCCCGAAGTGGGCGGGCGAGCGCCGGCTGAGCATCCAGTTGGATGTTTTCAACATCTATAACAACCGCGCGGTGACCGAAGTCGTCGAGACGGCTGAAGACGCCGCGGGCGGAGTCGATCGGAAATACGGCGTCGCGTCGTCCTGGCAGGCCCCGCGCAGCGTTCGCCTGTCGGTCGGCCTCGACTTCTAAGGGGTTTCGGTCGCAGTTTTTGTTTAGAATTCAACTCCCGCCGGTCACCCGGCGGGAGTTTTTTTGTGGACCGGTGGCGGCACCAGCGCGCTGTGTGCCCTGGTCCGGTGAGGTTTGAATCCTTTTCGCGGTAGCCCGACCTCCGGGCGGGCCGTTGGGAAGCCACCTACGCGCGACCCGCCCAGAGGTCGGGCTCTACCGCCGAGGTGGCGTCCAGGGGCAGGTCACAATCGTCCGCTGGCAGCGCACCCGGGCAATTTTCCGGCAAGGGGAGACGGGGCAAAGCTGGCAATGACCCTAAGCAAAAAAGCCGGTCATAATTTGAACGCTTTTCCCTTGCCGATTCCTACTCCGTCGGAATTGTCCGACTTCAAGCAAACGCGGCTCAGGCCGCTTTGACCACTACACAACAATCCCCTAGAAAACTATGAACACCCGATCCGTAAGGATTATCCGGGCTGCGCTCTGCTCAATCGCGAGCGCCAGCCTGCTCTCCGTGGCAAACGCGCAGACCGCGCGCGCCGCCAGTAACAAAGCCGAAGTGACACTCGAGAAATTTGTCGTCACCGGTTCGAACATCCCCACCGCAGCTGACGCTCTTGCGGCCCCCGTTACTATCCTCGGGCGAGCGGATCTTGAGGCGACCGGGCTGGACACAAACTTGCTCGAAGTACTGCAGAAACGCATGCCGATCTTTGCCGGCAACGGCAACTTGGGCGTCACCAACTCCAACGTCGGCGCAAACAGCACCGCAGGTGGATCCCAGGCATCGTTGCGTAACCTCTCGACGCTCGTTCTGCTCAACGGCCGCCGGGTGGCCGACAATGGTTCCAACGCCCGTGGCGGCCGCAGCTTTGTCGACTTGAACCAAATCCCCTTGGCGGCGGTGCAGTCAATCGAAGTGCTAACGGATGGCGCTTCTGCCATCTATGGATCCGACGCCATCGGCGGCGTCGTAAACGTCAAACTCCGCAGCGATTTTAACGGCGTTGAAGCCGGCGGCCGTTATGCTTTTTCGAATCGCAAGGGCGATTATGAGGAAAAGTCGGGTTATGTTGTCGTCGGGGCCAAGCGTCCAGGACTTGGACTGACCGTCTCGGCGTCATGGTCGGAGGTGACTCCCATTTATCAGGCCGATCGCCCATTTTCGACACCGATTATCGGTCGCACGGCGACCATTTCCGGTGCCGTGAGTCCCACCAATGCGAATTTCCCTTCGAATTTCTTGCGCTCGGATTTGCTGTCGCCGAGTCGCGCGGTGCCGACGGGCACGGCTGCGACCGCCGCAGACTTGGCGGCGTTGCAGGCGTCGGGGATTTATCCGGCCTCGGCTTTCCAGCCGATTGCGGACTCGTTTGACCTTTCGCCGCTCGTAACGCTGATCTTGGAGTCGAAGAAAAAAGCGATGTCACTCGCCTCGACGGTCACGTTGATCCCGGAGAAACTGGAGCTGTTCGTGCAGGGGCTTTATTCCGACAGCGACAGCTTTTCGCAACTCGCGGCCCAGCCCATTACGTCGACAGTGCCGGTCAATGCGCCGTATAACCCCACCCGCTCGAGTATTTTCGCCGCGTTTCGTTACGTTCCGGCACCGCGGCAGTTCATCAATAGTGGCGAACTAACCCGGATCGTCGGTGGCGTGCGGGGAAAAATTTTCGACAAGTTCCGGTGGGAAGTGGGATACAATTATAACGCCAATGTGCTCACCAATTCGGTGAAAAACGTACTTTATGCCCCGAATCTCCAGCTCGGCCTCGCCGGCGGTTTCGACGCCAGCGGCAACGCCCTCATCGGCGGCAAGTTCGCGCGTGTCTTCCGTGACTTCAACGCACCTCCCGGCCTGGCCACTCTCGCGCAATACCAAGCGGCCATCACGCCCGCCAACAGTGTGGTTCAGCCCGCACTCGACGTTTTCGCTCGTCCAGGGGGCGTCGATCCGCTGTCGATCGCAAATATCTTCAGCGCCTCGTCGCTACAGTTCGACAGCAATCTAAAGTCGATCGACGGGAGCATCGCCGGCGATATCTGGCAACTGCCCGGCGGCGGGTTGGGCGCGGCGCTCGGCTACAGTCTCACCAAGGAGGAACTCATCGGTAATCCCGATCCTAATTCGCGCAGTTCCGGGCCGACCGCCGGTCGCTGGACGGGCGCGACGTTCTTCGACCCGTTCTCTAGGAGCCGCGATATCAAGGCGGCCTACGCTGAAATCCGCGTGCCGATCTTCGGCGAGCGCAATAGCATCCCTGGCTTCCGGGCGCTCGACCTTTCGGCTGCCTATCGCTACGAGGACTACAGCGATGCCGGGGAATCCAAGGTGCCGAAGTACGGACTCCGCTGGCGGCCGATGGGTGATGACCTGACGGTTCGCGGCACGTATTCGGAGGCTTTTGCCGCCCCGGCGATGTTTTCCCTGTTCGGGCCGACGACCCAGGGATTTACCGCCACCGCGGTCATTCCGAATGTGTTTGGCGTCAACGGACAGGCGCAGGCCCGCGGTGGTTCGAACTCCGGGCTCAAACCTTCGACGGCCGAAACCTATTCGGTCGGCGCAGTTTATTCGCCCAAAGCAGTAAAAGGACTGACGATGAGTGTCGACTTCATAAGCATCGATCAGGTTGAACTCGTCGGTTCGGCTGGATCGACCGAGATTCTACGCAGCATCGAGGCGGTTGGGTCCGCGTCACCCTACATTTCTCAAGTTTCCCTCGGCAACTGGCCGACCAATCCCGATCCCACGCTGCCCGCCGCCACGCGCGTCACATCCGCCGGTCAGCTCGGAGCGCTCCTTCGAGGCGGTGCGTCGGCGAATCAGATCTTTCTCACCGATTCGTTGATCAACATCTCCGGGCAGCGAGTGAAGGCGCTCGACGTGGCCATCAACTACGAGTTCCCCAACCGTGATATGGGCCGGTTCAAGGTCGGGACCACGGGCACTTTCTTCCTCGACTATCAATTCCAAGCACTGCCCTCGCAGGTCTATTACGAATACGCCAATCATGTCAGCAATGGGGGCACCGGCGCGCAGGGTGCTGTTCCTGGCATGCGGTTCTTTACAACGTTTGACTGGAGCAAGGGGCCGTGGGCGGTTTCGCTCGCCAACACGTATATCGATGAAATGACAGACATCGGGCCTGGCGGCATCACGTTTGCGTTGAGCACGACTTTGAAGCGCGTGCCGGTCGCGTCGTATTCGGTCTGGGATCTGGCGGTCAGCCACACGTTCGCCAAAGCCCCGTCCGATTCCGGGTTCCGCCGCTGGGTGGGCGGACTTCAACTCAGTGTGGGCGTCAACAACATCGCCGACAAGATGCCGTCGATTTCGCCACAGGCGTTCAACGAGTCGCAAGCCGACGTTTCCACGTACAGCCCGATCGGACGCCTGTTCTACATCAGCGCTAAGTATCGGTTCTAGGCGGCGGCTTCAACCGAGACACTCGAAGACATTGTTCACGGCCCGCCCGAAACGGCGGGCCGTTTTTTTTCGGGTTCTGTTAGGAATGTGCCGCCGGTTCGCCGTCGGGTCGACATGGGCCGGGGAGCTCCGTGTAGCCCCCGCATTTTCCTTGCCCGGTTGCACCGGATCCCGGTTCCTTCACCGACCGGCTTGACGGTGCCGAGACTGCTGGCTGCCAGGCCTCCTTCATCCAACCCCGAAAACCATGGAACGACATTCGCGCAGCTTTCGCGTGGCAATCGTCCTCTCGCTATCACCGACTCTTGCACCCGGACTTCTTGTGGCGCAGGCCGTGACACCACCGCCAGCAGCTTCCGAGACTCCGCCACCGAAAAAACTGGAGCCTTTCGTCGTCACGGGCTCCTACATCCCCTCGACCGAGACCGCCATCGAGGCGGGTGCTTCTCCCGTCACGCGCATTGACCGCAAGGAAATCGATGCCTCCGGTGCCACCACCACCGCCGAACTCCTGCAAAAAATCACCGTCTCCAACGCCAATGCGGTGCCGATTTCCAACAACGCCACCGGCTTCACCCCCGGGGCGACCTCGATCTCGTTGCGCGGCCTCGGGCCCGACGCGACCCTCGTGCTGATCAACGGCCGGCGGGTGGCGAACTACCCGGTCGGCGCCGGCGGCACCACGGCATTCGTCGACCTCAATTCGATCCCGCTCTCCGCGGTCGACAACATCGAGGTGCTCAAGGATGGCGCGTCCGCCCTCTACGGGGCCGATGCCGTCGCCGGGGTCATCAACATCAAACTGCGCCGGAGCATGACGGGCACCGACGCGTTCGTCAGCTACGGCAATACCACGAGAAAGGACTCCTCCGAGACGGTGGCGAGTCTGGCGACAGGCGTCAGCACCGGCCGGATGAGCCTGATCGTCGGGCTCAATTTCTACAATCGGCAGGCCATCCTGAACCGGGACCGCGCGTACTCCGCCGTTCCACCTTTCCTCAGCACGAATTCCAGCCCGGCAAATCTCGAGGTCGGCCGTTTCGCGGTGAGCGCCGCCCTGAGCCAGCCGGTGAACGCGGCGATTCCCGGCGTACCGGCGTTTGCGGGGAGCTTTTTCGCCCAGTCGGGTGCCGAGGCGGGCAATCTCGGCACCAAGCCCGCGTCGCAATACACCTACTCGCCCGACCGCTCCGCGACCTTTAATTTTAACGAGTTCGCGATGTCGTATCCGGCCAGCCGGCGCGCCGGCGCTTTCGTTTCCGGCGAACGCAAGGTGTTCGGCACCGACCACGTGAAAGTCTACGGGGATCTTTCGTATCAGAATGTCGCGGTGGACTATGAACTGGCCCCCGCGGCCACCGGCGATTTCAGCACGCCCGGCCAGGTGGAGTTGATCATCCCGGCGCGCACGGCGAACCCGATTCTGACGGTGTACGATTCGCTCTTCGGCTCGATCTTTCAAGTGGCGGCGGGCACGGCGGTGCCGGCGCGCATCTTCCCGGGTCCCGGCACGAAGATCGTCCGCGGAGTCGTCCAACGGCTGGCGGCGCCGGGTGCGTTCAATCCGTTCAACCCGTTCAACCAGGATCTCGCCGACGGCTCCCGGCTGCGGCTCGCCGAGTTTGGCAACCGCATCCTCCGCAATCAGACCGAGGCCGCCCTGTTTACCGCCGGACTTAAGGCCGAGCGGATCGCGGGCAAATGGAATTACGACGCTTCGTTCAGCTTCAGCTCCATCCGCGACCGCACCCGCAACACGATGAATTCGGCGTCGCGGTTCAACGAGATCGTCAACGCCGCCTCGCCCCTCTTCGATCCGCGCAGCGGCTCGTACCTCGGCACCGGTGTTCCGTACAATCCATTTGGATACTACCGCAACCCGCCCGCCGGCAACGCCCGCGTGGTGGAGTACGGCCGGGTGACGGTGCGGGACGATCACCGCTCGACCCTGGGCCAGGTAAACGTGGTGGGGTCGACGGCCGAATTGTTTCGCCTCGCGAGCCGGCCGGTCGGCCTCGCGTTCGGCGGCGACTTTCGCCGCGAGCAGCTGGGACAGCGGCCGGACGCCCTGGGGGTCGCGGGCGACATCATCGGGGAATCCCCGCGGGCCACCACGACGGCGCAGCGCAAGATCGGCGGGGCGTTTCTCGAGGTGCGCGTGCCGCTGGTCAACCGGCTCGAGGCGAGCGCGTCCGTGCGCCACGAAAAATTCTTCACGAGCGGCCGGGAGACCACCGTGCCCAAGCTGGCCCTGCGCTGGCAGCCCATCGCCGGCCAGTTGACACTGCGGACCAGCCTTTCCGAGGGATTTCGCGAGCCCTCGCTCTACGAGCTCTACTCGACGCCGACCTCGGCGCTTCTCCCGATCCAGGATCCGCGCGATGGTTTCATCGAGCCGGAGCAGCCGATCACGTTGCGCGGCAACCGCCGGCTGAACGCCGAGGAAACCGATTACTTCAACGCCGGGTTCGTCTGGTCGCCCACCATCGTCAAGCTGAAGGGCCTGTCGTTGGGCGCCGACTTCTGGCGGGTCACCCGCACGGGCACCGTCGAGGCCAACCCCCAGCACACCGTCAATCGCGCGTTCGGCGCCACGCCCGGCGGCCTGTTGCCCGGCGAGAGTGTCATCCTGACCTCGTCCGGCTTCATCAGCGTGGTGAATTCCGTGTTCTTCAACGTGGGTCGCACCGTGGTGGAGGGCTGGGATTTCAGCGGCGGTTATCAGCTGCCGACCGATTCGCTGGGCCGCTGGGAGCTGACGAGTGTGTGGACCCTCGTCACGCGGTTTGATCGATCGGCGGTGCAGGGGGTTCCCCTGCGGAGCGTGCTGGGCCTCGATTCGACGGGTTCGGGAGACAACGGCTACCTGAAACTGAAGGGCCGCGTGAATGTGAGTTGGGCGTACAAGGGCTTTAACGTGCGCGTGGCGGGCACCTATACGGACGGCTTCCAGGACATCGATCTCGCCGGCCGGCCGTTTCAGGTCGCCGATTCTCTCGTGTGTGACGGCCAGGTGGCGTATTCCTTCCGGGGCAATCATGGCCGGCTGCTGCGCGACGCCCGGGTTTCGGTCGGCGTGCAGAATCTCTTCGATCGCGATCCACCGAAGGCCTTTGGCTCGGGCGGCAACGCCACCGGGTATCCAAGTCACCTCTACACATCGGAAAACCGGTTCTGGTACGTGGCGCTAAGCCGGAAGTTCTGAGGAGGGACGGGAGGAGGGGCGCTTGCTCGTTCGACCGGCTCATTCTGCTGGCCGGTCCCAGCCCCTGTTGAAATGCAGGACTTCCCGCAGATTCAGAAAGACCACAGATGTTAAGGCAGAACTCCGACCGAAACTCAGACCATCTGCGGTCTCTCTGAATCTGCGGGAGGCCAAAAATAGGAACCATGACCAATCCCATGACAGAGGAATGGGGACAAAGGAATAAGACCCGAATCCTTCTCTCAGCAGTGATTGAATCTGTGGTCGTCCCGAATCTGCGGGGAAATCCGGATTGGTCGGCTTGTTTTGTCCCTCAGATTCAGGACGGCCGCAGATTCTCGGAAATTTTCCTGCCCCCATTTTCCTGCCAAACTTTCTTGGGTATTCTCCGCGGGTATGCCCGGTCTCTGCGGTGTCGAAGGCTTGGTACGACTGAACTGAAGGTTGCACCGCAGAGACGGAACACCACGCAGAGGTCAGTGAAAGATTGGATCAATTTCTACATCACGCTTCGCCCGGAGCGTGCCGGTTTCTTGCTCCCGCATCGCCCAGGTGGAAAAACGAGTCACGTGGTCCGTCGTCTCGTCGACTTGTAGTCTATTCCCCTTCGTCACTTTTTGGCGGGGAAATCAATCACCTTTTCCTTGCCGATCTTCACGATGCCGGCGGGCGCGAGATGCGTGGAGAGAAACGATTCCAGCGCGGTGTAGAAGGAAATCGATTCCTTCTCGTTCCGAAAACCATGCCCCTGCCGGCCCTGGACGATCGACTGGTAGTCCTTGCCCTGTTTCTTCAGCTGCGATTCGAGCCGCGACCAGTGGTCGATTTTCACCCGGGGATCCTCCGCGCCATACGCATGCAGGGTGGGCACCGTGATGCGGTCCACGAGGTTGATGGGTGAAGTCGCGGCGCGCTCGGCCCGCGTCGCGCCCACCCATTCGCGTTGGTAGCTGAATTCGTCGCCGGAACGCCAGGCGTCCTCGCCCCGGTGCTTGAACGTGATCTCGAGATCGGAGGCCCCGACATAATTCACGGCGCAGGCGTAGAGCTGGGGCGTCAACATGACACCGATGAGGGCCGCGTAGCCGCCATAGCTCGCGCCAAAGATCGCCACCCGGGCGGGATCCGCGATGCCTTGCGCGATGGCCCACTGCACGCCGTCGGTGAGATCGTCCTGCATGGCGCGCCCCCATTGCCGGCGCCCGCGGTTGATGAAGTCGCGGCCGTAACCACCCGACCCGCGATAGTTCGGCTGCAACACGGCATAGCCCCGGCTCGCGAGAAACTGCGCGTCCCCATCGAAACCCCAAGAATCGCGCACGCCAAAGGGTCCCCCGTGCGGGTGGATGACGAGCGGCAGTTTCTTACCGGCGGCTCCCGGCGGCAGTGTCAGATAGCCGTGAATCATCAGCCCGTCCCGCGCGGCATAGCTGATGGGTCGACGCGGGCTGAGCCGGGCCGGATCGATTTCACGGATGCGTTTGAACTGCGTGAGCGACCCGGTGGTGTGGTCGAGGACATAGTAGACGCCCGGTTCGCGGTCGTGGCTCACCCACACCAACGCGACTTTCTCGTCGTCAGACGTACTGGTGATCCGGACTGCGCAACCGGTGAACGTGCTTTCCAGTCTGGCCTGCAGCGCGCCGCGTTCGGCGTCGAACCAGTGATGGTGTTCGCGCTCCGCCTCGTAGCGCACGCCCAGCAGCCGCGAACGGTCCCGCGTTGTGATCAGCTCGGTGATTTCGCCCTCGGGTGGAACAAACAGCGCGGGCCCGAGCGCCCAGGTCTGGGTATTGAGCGCATGGAGCGCCCCGCGCTGCTGGCCGTCCGGGTGCTCGTCGCGCGCGATGAGCCAGAGCGTGACATTGTCGGCGGCGAAGAACTGCGGATCCCAGGTTTCGGCGTAACCGTGGAAGGGATGTTGCGCGACCGGTTCAAATTTCCGGCTGTCGTCGCGCCGGTGTTCCCACACCAGGGTGGAGCCGGCGAGGCGGCCGCGCACGCGAAACGCGCCGCGCTGATCGAAGACGAAGGCCGCGTGCCGATCGGACTCGCGAATCTCGAGCAACGGGGAAATCCCGCGGTTGCGGACATTGAGCCGGGCGATGACCGGTGCGCCGCCGACGAAGGCCGAGTTGTCGATGTTGCCCGCAAAGAAGCCGACGACGGCGATCCGCTCCGGGTCGGCCGGCAGCGGGTCGATGATGCCCGCGAAATCACCGGTGAGGTTGTTCTCGATGCGTTGCGACTCCGCGATGCGCAGCACGTTCTTCCCGCCGAGATCGGTCGAGCCGATGAAGAACGACTCGTTGCCGGCGACGTCCGCTTCAAACACGATCCGGTCGTTTCCTTTCCAGAAGAAGTGGTGGATGCTCTCGTCGGCGCCGCGCAGGATCATCCGCGACTCGCTCGTGGTCCGGTCGAAGACGCCGAGGGCCATTTTTTTCTCGTGCGGGAAGAGGAACGCGATTTTCCGGCCGTCGGGGGAGAGGCGCGGCTGGCGGACGTTGGGGAGACCGAACAATTGCTCGATCGTGGGTGGCGGAAGGGCGGTGCTGGTGGCCGCGTGAAGGCAGGTGGCCAGCGGACAGGTGACGACAAATGCGGTGGCGAGCAGGTGGCCGCGGAGAAACCGGGGGAGCGTGGTCATGCAGTTTGGCCGACAACGATGTTGCGAGGGGCCGACGGTGCAAGTTTCGGCGGGAGGAGGCGAGGGGGTGAACGGGGTGCCCGGGCCGACGCGGGACCCCGTTTCGGCATTGCCAAGGTTGGTGGCAGCCCTGTGTAGTCGCGACCGCCCCCGCCAGCCGTTCGATGCCGAGCTGCGTGGCGGACCTGACCAATCAAACACCAGCAGCCATGAACGTCCCCTTGCACCCACCTGCGACAACCGTTGCCCGTCTCGGCCTTTTTGCGTTTTTCAGCGTCGCCGCCTTGAGCGCGCAGACGGCTGAGCCCAAAAAGACGGTTCCGGTGAAAACCGAACCGGTGAAGACCGAACCTGCGAAGGAAGTGGCACAGGTGCTGGAGAAATTCGAGGTCACCGGCTCGCGCGTGAAGCGCCTCGATTACGAGACGCCCGCGCCGGTTGTCACCTACACGGCGGAGGCGATTTCGGACAAGGGCTACACCACGCTGGGCGAGTTTGTGCAGAGCCTGCCGTTCAACAGCGGTACGGCGAATGCGGAGTTCACCACGGGCAGTTTCATTCCGGGGGCGGTGACCTCCAATCCGCGAGGCCTGGGTTCGAATCGGTTTCTCACCCTGGTCAATGGTCGTCGTACCGTGCCGTATGCCTTTACCAACAGCGCGAATGGCACCGCCCAGTCGGTCTTCAATTTCAACAGTGTGCCGGCCGCGGCGGTCGACCGCCTCGAGTTTCTCAAAGACGGCGCTTCGGCCATCTACGGCTCCGACGCGATCACGGGCGTCTACAATATTATCCTCAAGAAAAATTATTCCGGTACGACGAGTGATTTCTACGTGGGGAACACTTTCAATCACAACTCGCTGAACCGTCGGGTGAGTGTTTTTACCGGCGCGACGATGAAGGGATGGGATATCAGTGTGGGGGTGAATTATCAGGGCCGGCATTCCAATTTCATAAAAGACTATGGAATCACGACGACTGATTATCGTTACCTCGGGCCGAAGGGCGCCAATTTCAACAGCACCATCAACAGTCCCTCCTATGTTCAACTCTCTGCGGCGCAGGCTGTGACGGCGGGTATCGGCACGGCCACCGGGTACTACTTGATTCCGAATGGGGTGGGGACGGCCAATCCGACGAAAGCCAGTTTTGTTTATCTCGGCACAGCAGCGGCGGCGATCCCCGACTCCAATCGGTACAATTTTGCCCGGACGCAGCAGTTTTATCCCGGTTCGAATGCCCTCAGCGGTTTCGTTGGCGTCACGCGTATGCTGACGCCCCTTGTCACGGGTAACGTCCAGTTGACGTACAATCACAGTGTGACGAGGTACGTGTTCAATCCGTTCGCGTTCGCCAGCAATCAGGACGTCGTCAACGGCGGGACCGGCTTCACGTTGCCGGCCACCAACCCCTACAACCCGTTCGGCTTCACGCTCGCGAACAACAATTCGTTTACTTTCCGCGGTCTCTACATGCCCGAACGCCGCTATGACATCACGGACAATGGTGCCACGGCCCTGGCCAGCCTCAAGGGTACGATTCGGGGCAATTGGAATTGGGAAACCGGCGTGAGCTACGGCACCGACAAGAATGACCAGTTGGTCGACCAGCTTCGGACCTCCGATCTTCAGGCGTTGCTCAACGGTACGACGAGGACCACTGCGCTGAATCCGTTTGGCCCATCGGACAACCCGGCGATTTTCGATAATCTCGCCGCGACATCCAAGGGCAGCAATCGGGTCGATGCGGTGAGCTTTGATGCGTCGCTGACTGGAACGTTATTTCAAATTCCGCTGCGCGACGCGGGGGAGGTCAGCGTGGCCACGGGATTCGAGACGCGGCGGGCGACGTTGCGATCCAATCCCGATACGGCGCTCTATCTTGGCGTCACGTCGGGTGGGGTGCCGTTTCGTGGCAAGCGTTACACGGACTCGTATTTCGCCGAATTCTCCCTGCCGCTGCAAAAGTGGCTCGAGGTTCAGGTCGCCGCGCGGCACGAGGAATACAGCGACTTTGGCCAGACGACGAAACCCAAGTTCGGCGGCAAGATTCGCCTGCCCAACAACAAATTCGTCAACGTTCTCCTGCGCGGATCCTACTCGAAGTCCTTCAAGGCCCCTGACCTTGGCCAGCTCTTCCAGGGCCAGACCCAGGCGATTACCAGCGGCACCTTTAGCGATCCGCTCCGCCCGCAGGACGGTGCCCGTCAGATTCGCGCGGTGCTCGGCGGTAATCCCGACCTCAAGCCGGAGGAAGGCAAAGTCCAATACGCCGGGGCAGTCTTCGAGATTCCGGCGGTGAAGGGCCTCAGCTTCAACGCCGATTACTTCGATATCCGAATCGCCAATGTCATCACAACGTTGGGCCTGACCTATCTGCTGAGCGAAAAGGGCCGGTTGCAGTTTCCCAATGCGGTGGTGCGCGATAACAGTACGCAGAATCCCGGGCCGATCCTTTTTTATTCCGGCCTCTCGAACAACCTGGGATACACGCTTTATCGTGGTTGGGACTTTGGAATGAAATACTCCCTCCGCAATACGCGGTTCGGCTCGTTTACTTTATCGGTCGATGCCACCAATATCGTCAAGCGCGGCAGCGATGCCGGCCAGGGTGCCGGTTTCTTCAACAACACCGGCCTGTACCTCGACGTGGAGTGGCGCACCAATGTCTTCGTCAACTGGCGTCACAAGAACTGGTCGGCCGCCGCGACCGCCGACATCACCGGCAAGTTTTTCAACGACAGTCGTACGGCGGCCGGTTGGGGCGAGAATCCGTACACGGTGATCTCCCCGTCGATTACCTATCGGGGATTTCGTAAACTTCAGGTCACGGTCGGTTCCGCCAACGTACTCGACAAGCTTCCGCCGCCCAATGGTTTCGTCGTCTCAGGCTTCGACAACCGCGCCTACGGAGCCGGGGCGCTGGGTCGCACGCTTTACGTGCGGGTGCGCAAGGATTATTGAGGAGATCGCCGGTGACGACATTTGCGGCGTCCGCTTGCCGGTGCCCGGCGTTCAGGTGGGGCCGCGCGGGGAATTCGGGATGCCCGAGCCCCGACTTATTCCATCCATGAATGCGCTACGTGCCTGCCTTGCCCTGCTGATTTCCGTGGTGCCCGCGGTGGCCCGGGTGGCCCAACCGCCGGAGTTGCCGATCGAGACAATTTTCAAGAAAGCCAACATCACCGGACTCTCGTTCTCGCCCGACGGCCGGCGCATCGCGTGCCTCGTGCCGTATGAGCACCGGATGAACGTCGCGGTCATCGATCTGGAAAAGAAGACGAAAAACTTGCTGTCGAATTTCACGGACAACGATGTCTCCACGGTGATGTGGGCCAGCGACGATCGGTTGATCTTCATCAAGGATGAAGACGGTCAGGAGTCGCCCCTGGTCTACGCCGTCAACCGGGATGGCACCGGGCGCAGCCTGCTCGCGGGTGCGACCAAGGTTGGCACGACGCAGGAAGTGAACAACCGCTTCCGCGGTTTGCTGGCGCGTTTGCCCAAGGATCCGACCAACTTTCTGGCGTTGGGCAATCTCTCGGGGGCGCAAGGGCCCGATGTCTGTTCGATGAACCTTCAAACCGGGCGACTCACCCTGGTGACGGCGAATCCTGGCTATGTCCGTCGGTGGATCCTGGACCGGGAGCGGCGCGTCCGGCTAGGCGTGGCGCAGCAGGGTCAGACGGTGACGGTACTGATCTTGAACGAGGCCAAGGGAACTTGGGAGCCGGTGCAGACGGGGCATGCCGATGCGCCCGGTTGGAGTCCGATCGCGTTCGATGGCGACAATCGCACGCTCTTTGTCTCGTCAAACGTCGGGCGAAAGACCGAGGCCATTTATCACTACGACACGCAGGCGCGCACGCTGGGGGAGATGGTTTTTGGTCATGACATCTACGATGCGGGCAACGTCCTCTATGATGAGGCGCGCAAAAAGGCCGTCGGCATCTCGTACCAGGCGGATCGCGAAAGATTTCACTGGATCGATCCGGAGGCGGAGCAGTTGCAGCGGCGTTTCGACGCCTCGCTGCCGGACACGGTCAACTACCCGCGCCACGCATCGTCCGACGGATCCCGGCAGTTGTTGTTTTCGACGAGCGATCGCGATCCCGGCGTTTATTACCTGTTCGACAAGAGCACCAAGAAGCTGGAAGAGCTCGCGGTCGTGAAGCCCGGGATCGATCCGGAGCAGATGGCGCCGATGAAGCATCTCACGTTCAAGGCGCGGGACGGTCTCACGATTCACGGCTACCTGACGCTGCCCGTCGGACGGGACCCCCAAAATCTACCCTTGATCCTCCACCCGCACGGGGGCCCGTTTGGGATTCGCGACCATTGGACGTTTAGTCCCGAGATCCAATTCTATGCCAATCGCGGCTATGCGGTGCTGCAGGTGAACTATCGCGGCTCGGGTGGCTATGGGGACGGGTTCGAGCGCGCCGGCTGGAAGAAATGGGGCTTGGAAATGCAGCACGACCTGAGCGATGCGGTGAAGTGGGCCGTTGACCAGGGCGTCGCGGACCCGCAGCGCGTGGTGATTGCGGGTGCCAGCTATGGCGGGTATGCGACGATGGCGGGCCTGGCGTTTACGCCGGAGCTCTATTGCGCGGGGATCAATTACGTCGGGGTGGTGGATATCGACGAGCTCATCCCGCGCGGCGATGGCGCCTCCAAGGAGCGCGCGCATTGGTATGCCACGCGCATCGCGGACTTGGGCAACGCCCAGGATCGCCAACGCCTCCACGACACGTCGCCGGTGCATTTCGCCGACCGCATCCGCGCCCCCGTGCTGATGGCCTACGGGAAAAACGATCCGCGCGTGCGAATCAACCAGGGTTATGACATGGAGGCGGCGCTGAAAAAGGCGGGGAAAACCTACGAGATGATCATCGAAAAGGATGAGGGTCACGGTTTCCGCAAGGAGGAGCTGAGCATCGCCTTCTTCACGAAGGTCGATGAGTTCCTGAAGAAATACGTGCACAAGGCAAACGTTAGAATCGGCCCGACGCAGGTCATTGAGATGCCGGCGAAGTCGCGGGATTGAGGAACGATCTCTCGATGGCGATTCCAGAAATCGCACAGACGACGGTGGCCTGAAAGGCCGGTTTGGCGGCTGTTCTAGTCAAATGAGCGTGCGCTGGTCGTTCTGAGCGCGCCGCCGACACTCGTGCCGCCGTTTTCCTTGCGCGCCCGCCCAGCTTGCGCCACGTTTCCGCGCATGGACACCGCCACCCAACCCGCGCCGGTCGCGCGCTTTTTGTGGGACGCCGATCGTTATGAGGAGGCGGTGGCGCGTGGCATCTTCACCACCGAGGATCCGATCGAGCTGATCGACGGCGAAATCATCACGCACATGAGCCCGCAAAAAAGCCCGCATGGCATCGTAATTGATTTGGTTGTTGCAGCGGTTGAGCGCGCGTTTGGCACTGGATACTACTCGCGGGAACAACAACCACTCCGCCTCGGCTTGCTTTCGCTGCCCGAGCCCGATGTCGCCGTGGTGCGGGGTTCGCCGCGCGACTATTTGGGGGGGCACCCCCTCAACGCCGAACTCGTCGTTGAAGTTGCCGATTCCAGCCTCGCAATTGATCGCGGCCGCAAACTCCGCCTCTACGCGCGCGAAGGCGTGCCCGAATACTGGATCGTCAATCTGGTCGATGACTGCGTCGAGGTGTATCGCCAGCCCGAGGGCGAAGCGTACGTCGTGTCTCTCACCTGCCGTCGCGGCGGAACGATTGCCACCGGCCCGCATGCGCAGCCGCTCGCGGTCACCGACCTTCTGCCCTGACGCGTCTCGGGTGTGCTCTGGCCCGCGTTGCGCCCTGGCACGCCATGTGATTTGTTTCCGCCCGCGTGCCCGTCATTCGCCACATCTTCATTTCTCCCGGCCACAATTTTTTCGGCCGGCACGGTATGCCACCGGGCGATCACCCGACGAGCGACGTGCCCGCCGCGAAATGCCGCGCTGGCCGGGGTCTCGAGGGTGATCGCTTCTTCGGCTATCGCCCCGACTATCACGGGCAGATCACGTTCTTTGCGTGGGAGGTGCACGAAGCGGCGCGGCGCGAATTCAAGTTGCCAGCGCTCTCCCCTGACGTGTTTCGGCGCAACGTCGTCGTCGAAGGGCTCGACCTCAACGCGCTCATCGGATCGCGTTTCACGTTGGGTGGAGTGGGATTTGAAGGCATGAGCGAGTCGCGTCCCTGCCATTGGATGAACTCGGCGGTCGCGCCCGGCGCGGAGGACTGGCTCAAGGGCCGCGGTGGCCTGCGGGCGAGAATCCTGACCGACGGGGAACTGAATTGTGGCGAGGTCGAGCTCCTCACGCATGGTGTGTCATAGCGGCGGGCGATCCAAGCCGGGCGGGTGAACACAGGTCCCACCACCGCTTGCACCGGGTCGAAATGCAGCGAGTGGCACTCCTGGTCCCCAGCAGTCCTTCGCGCCCGGCTGCTTTTCGCCACCATCGCAGAAACAGCTGCATCCCTGCTCTCGACTGAAATAACGCACTTCCCACAGATTCAAATTCTGAAAGCTGCTATCAATCCTTGCGTGAGTTCAGCCCCGTCTTTGCCCCAAAGCAAAAACTGGAATCCGTGAGTGCGGCTCCGCGTGACATCTTCAGAATCTCCTCAGGAAATCCTCGAGCCAGGCCACGCCGCCCGCTTCGTCGGAAAACGCCCCGTCGAGCTGTGCCTCGAAGGCGGCGTTGATGATCGGCTTGAAGTCCGGGCCCGGCGACCGTCCGAGTGCGAGCAGGTGCCGGCCCTGCACGATCGGCTTCGGGGCGAGGCGCTCGAGTTCGAGGGCGCGCGCCTTCCGCACCAATTCATCGATGCGCGCCTGGATCTCGGTGGAGGCGAGCGGGGGCCGCCCGTTGGCGTCGGCCCGCATGACGAGGGCGAGTTCATCGATGGTGGCAGGGTGCAGCCGGCGGGCCAGGCGGCGCACGGACGAGTCGGAAAACTCCGCCTGCCCGTGGTGGTGGGCGAGGTGATTCACGACGAGGGCGCGCACCGGGGCGTCGAAACGCAGCGGGGCCCCGATCCGCCGCAGGAAAGACTCGGCGAGCGGGCCGCCGGCGGCCTCGTGGGCGGGACTGGTCCAGCGCAGGGCGCCGCGTTTATCCACCTGGACCGTGGTGGACGGCTTGCCGAAATCGTGCCCCAGCACCGCGAGCATGAGCAATTGCCGTCGCCCCGCGTCGCCGTCCTGCCAGTCGGGGAGGGCGACCAACGCATCGAGACAGTGTTGGGTGTGCGCGAACACATCGCCTTCCGGGTGCCACTCCGGCTCCTGGGGTGTGCCGCGCAGCGCCGCGATTTCCGGGAAGTGCCGCAGCCAGCCGGTTTCCTCCAGCACGGTGAGGCCGCGCGAGGGCCGCACCGATTTTGCCGCCCATTTTTCCCATTCGCCCCAGACCCGCTCAACCGGCAGTTCGGTGAAAGACGGCGAAATCGTTCGGCAGAGTTCGGCGGTTTCGGGTGCCAGCGTGAAGTCGAAGCGGGCGGCGAGTTGAAAGGCCCGCAGGACGCGCAGCGGGTCCTCGACAAAGGCCGCACTGGTGTGCCGCAGGCGGTGGGCCGCCAGATCACCCCGCCCGTCGTGCGGATCGATAATTGCACCGGTGAAGGGATCGAGGGCGATGGCGTTGATGGTGAAATCGCGCCGGGCGGCCGCCTCGGCATCGCTCAAGGTGGGGTCGGGCGCGACGGCGAAGCCGCGGTGCCCGGCCCCGGTTTTCGATTCCCGGCGCGGCAGCGAAAAATCGTATTCCTCGCCGCTGGCGGGGCTGCGCACCTTGATCACCCCGAAACTGCGACCCACCACATCGGTCGCCCCGAAGGGCTCGAGCGTGCGATGCATCGTCTCGAAATCGGCCCCACCGACCTCGATATCGAAATCCTTCGGCGTGAGCCCGAGCAGCCAGTCCCGCACGCCGCCCCCGACGATGCGCGGCCGGCCGATGCGGCGCACCGCCTCGAGCATGGCGCGGAGATCATCGGGCAGGTGGAGTTCGGGGCGCATCACTTCGGATTCCCGCCCTCAGTCGCGTTTCGAAAACGCGGCAATCGCGATCAGCAGCCAGCCGAGCATCAGCGCCAGGCCGCCGAACGGTGTCACTGGTCCAAGCCAGCGGGGTCCGCCCAGCGCGAGCCAGTAGAGCGAACCGGAGAACAGCACGATGCCGACGCACCAGCACGGAGACACCCAGCCGATGGGGCCAGGCTGCCGGATGTTGGGTCCGGCGCGCATCCACGCGGCCACGCCGATCAGCGCGATGGCGTGAAAGAGGTGATAGCGGGCCGCGGTTTCCCAAGCCCCAAACATGCCGCGCTCCACGAGGGTTGCCTTCAGCGAATGCGCGCCGATGGCGCCGAGCGCCACGCCGGTGACGCCGAGGATCCCGGCTGCAAGTAGTGGCCAAGAGAACTGTTTCGAACCGTTGCTCATGCGGTCGAAGTTCGCAGAATGACACCCGGAAACAAGTCCGGAGGTCACTGCCCCTGGCCTTCCGAAAAGTTTTCGGACCTGCGGCGGAAAACTCGATTGACAGGACCCTTTTTGACCTTAGCCATTGACCTCTTTTCGCATGAAAACGTTCCTCGCCAAGAAGGAGACAGTGCAACCCAAGTGGTATCTCATCGATGCTAAGGGGGTTCCGCTCGGTCGTCTCGCCGTCAAGGCCGCCAACATCATCCGTGGTCGCCACAAGCCCACCTACACCCCCAGTGTCGATACCGGCGACTTCGTCGTGGTCATCAATGCCGAAAAGGTCGTGCTGACCGGCAAGAAAGAGGTCCAGAACGAGTACATGTTCTTCTCCGGCTTCGTCGGCGGTGAGAGCTATCGCAAGGTCTCGCTGATGCGCGAACGGCACCCGGAGTTCATCATCGAGCGCGCCGTGAAGGGCATGTTGCCGAAGAACCGGATCGCCGCGCATATGCTGACCAAACTGCGCGTGTTTGCCGGCGAGAAGCACCTGCACGAAGCTGGCAATCCTCAGAAAATTTCCATCTAGGTTTTTGCGCAGCAAAAACCTCACCCAACGGACAAATTCCTCATGAGTGCTGTCACACCCGCCAACGTCTTCCTCGGCACCGGCCGCCGCAAAACCTCGACCGCTCGCGTGCGCATCACCGAGGGCACGGGCAAATTGATCGTCAACGGACGTGAATTTGAGAAGTATTTCTCCCACGAGAATTTCGCCAAGCAGGCCTACCTGCCGCTCCTGACGGTCGAGCTGCGGGATAAGATCGATGTGACGGCCAATGTCGCCGGCGGCGGAGTCACCGGGCAGGCCGGGGCGGTCGCCCACGGCATCGCTCGCGCGCTCCAGAAGATGAACGCCGAGTTGCGCCCGAAGCTCAAGAAGGCCGGCCACATGAAGCGCGACCCGCGCGAGAAGGAACGCAAGAAGGCCGGCCAGCCCGGCGCCCGCAAGCGCTTCCAGTTCTCCAAGCGCTGAGGTTTTTCCTGCGCAAAAACCTTTTTCAAAACCGCCGGGCGGTTTTGGGATCGTTTCGCGCCATGCGATTGGATGGTGGAGCCCGATGTCCGCATCGGGCTTTTCGCGAGGAATCGTTTTCCCGGGCACCGTCACGCACCGGGGCTTGTCTCTCAATCGTCGGTGCGACGGATCGGTCACAGACGTCAGCCGGCAAGAAAAGGCCAGGCGAAGGGCGAGGGTTCACTCCAAACGGAACGGCGCCGACAATGCGGTGCCCCTCTCGGTTCGACCCGCCACCATCAATTACGAGATGCGCCCCCAGTCGAGCCCACCCGGATTTTCTTGTGGCCAGTGGGTATGGGACCTGCTTGAAGTATTCCCGATGAAATCGATCGCCCGCCGCTCCTTGGTGTTGTTTGCGTCGTATGTTGCAGTTGCCGCCGTTGCCCAGGCTCATCCGGGTCATCCGGGCCATGAGGGCGGAGACTTTACGTGGGACTTCAGCCACCTGGCCGCGCACCCCTTGGTGACGCTGGGATTCCTGACGCTGCTCACCGTTGCGGTCTGGGCTGGCTGGAGTCATTTCCGCAGCCGCCGCAGCCCACGGGTTTAGAGTTTGCGCGGGTCGACCGCCAGCCGCGGGAACTGATCCGCCAGGATGGCGCGGGCCGCGCGCAATCCTTCCCGTAGCTTGATTGAATCGGTTGCGACGAGCTTGAGGCTCCATCCGCCGCGGCGCAGCGCGCTCACGCCGAGCCAGAGTCCGTCCCGGTGCAAGGCTCGCAGTGGGGAAATCCACGACGGGCTCTCGGTCTCTGCCAGCGGGGTGATCAAGACCGCGTTGGCAAAACACGCCGCCGGACCCGAACCGCAGAATTCCGCGAGGGCGCGCAGTCCGGCGCCCGTGTGATCCAGTTGTTCCCGCAGGACGAGTTCGCCGCCGAGGCGAACGGTAATTTCGAGCCGAAGACGATCCCAGAGCCAGACCTCGCCGTGGCCCACGCGCCCGGGCATGAGCTGGTCGACAAAGAAAAGCGCGCCGCCCGGTTCAACGTCGATCACGGTGATTTGCCGGTAGCGCGATCCGCGGTGGGGCACCAATGGTTCCGGCAACACTTCGAGCCAGCCGCCGGTCGCCACGGCGAAATGTTGCCGGCTCACCGCCTCGCCTTCGCGCATCCGAAAAACCCGGCTCGCGCTCGGGGTCGTGACGAGCAAGGCCGCATCGCTTTCCACCGCGATCTGCGACTCCAGCCGATCACCCGCGAGGATGCCCGCCGTCGGGTTGACGACCTGCACCAGGAGAGTCCGGGCCTCGGGGTTCCAGTAGGGTTTGCTGAGGTGGAAGGGAGCGCGGAATGACTGGGCCGCCAGAACCGTGCGGCCATCGGCGCGGGCGGCGGCGCGCAGGGCAAGGTGGCCGGAGAATTCAGCCATGAGGTTTTTGCTCCGCAAAAAACTCAGATTTTCGCGGAGCGAAAATCGGCGAAGAGCACGTGGTGCTCAATCCAGGCGATCACGGCGTCGAGATTGTGCTCCCGTTTTAGATCGCAGAAGAGAAACGGTTTGGCGCCGCGCTGGATCTTCGCGTCGCGGTCCATCACGGCGAGATCGGCGCCGACGTGCGGAGCGAGATCAATCTTGTTGATGATGAGCAAATCGCTGAACCGGATCGCCGGCCCGCCCTTGCGCGGGATCTTGTCCCCCTCCGCCACGTCGATCACATAGATGAACGCGTCCACCAGTTCGGGGGAAAAGGTCGCGGTCAGGTT
>SXSC01000366.1 GCA_005792355.1 Opitutaceae bacterium | reverse complement strand
GGACCGCCAAGCCGGTCCTCCGACCGTTCCTGAGCTTCGGGGGGAGGCTCGCCTGAGATGATACTACAAGAGACAACCGCTTCATTATACATGGTGCTTTCGTTCAGATGAGATCTTCGAACTCATCCTTGAGCGCGCCGTTCCATGACTTGGTTCTGCTATGGCCTCTGACCATGGCGAACATTGTGGTCCAAGGCCGAGCGCTCGACGAGGCGCAACTGCAGGCGATCCAGGCGTTGGTGGATGGCAATCCGAGCTGGTCGCGGCGGCGCTTGGCAGATGCTTTGGTGCAAGGCTGGGATTGGCGCAATGCGGCGGGTCGCTTGAAGGATATGTCGTGTCGGCGGATGTTAGCCCGGCTGGAAGCGAAGGGGCTGGTGCGGTTGCCGGCGCGTCGCCGAGTGTCGCCGAAGCGAAAGGCGAAGGTGATCGCCGCGGTGCCAGGAGTGGATCAGAGTGAGTGGGTCGCCCTGCTGGCGGAGGTCCAACCCCTGAGCTTGGAGCAGGTCGGCTACGGGACGGCGACGACCGCGTTGTTCGATCATCTCCTCGCTCGGTATCATTACCTTGGTTACTCCTATCCGGTGGGGGCCAACGTGCGTTACCTGGCCCGCGGGCGGGATGGGCGGGTGTTGGCTTGTGCGGTCTGGGCATCGGCGGCGTTGAAAGTGGGGTGCCGTGACCGATGGCTGGGCTGGACGAGCGCGCAACGCATAGCGGGATTGGCGCGGGTGGCGAACAACACCCGGTTTTTGATTATGCCGTGGGTGCGGGTCTCGCTGCTCGCCAGCCATCTGCTTGGGCTGATGACGCGGCAGTTGGCCCGCGACTGGCGGGAGCGCACCGGGCAGCGGTTGGCGCTGGTGGAGACCTTCGTGGATGAATCGCGTTTTCAAGGCACCTGTTACCGGGCGGCCAACTGGCTGGATCTTGGTCGCACCACCGGACGAACCCGGGATGATCGTTACAGCCAGATTCAGACGCCGACCAAGCGCGTGCTGGTCTTGCCCCTGCAACCATTGGCGCGGCTGCGCCGGGAGTTGGCGGGATGATCGATTTGCCCGGGGTTTTGGCGCGCCGGACAGATCTGGCTGCGCTGGTGGCCGCGGGACCGGCGGCCATGATCGGGCGCGTCCTGGAACTGGAGCAGGAGCTGGCGCAGGCCCAGCGGCGGCGGGTTCCGATCGGCGACAGCCGCACCACCCACGCGCCGCCTTCGAGCGATCCCCGGCCCAAGCCGCGCAGCCAGCGCCGCAAGAGCGCCCGCCGGTCGGGCGGACAACCCGGGCATCCCGGGCACCGACTGGAACCGACCCTCAAACCCGATCACATCGTGCGGCATGCGGTCTGCCGCTGCCGCGCTTGCGACCTCGACCTGGGAGCGGCGCCGGTGACCCAGCTGCGCAAACATCAGGTGTTCGATCTGCCGCCGACCCCGCTGGTGGTGACCGAACATCAGCTGGAGTCCAAACGCTGTCCCCGCTGTGCCGCAGTGACCCAGGCGCCGCCGCCGCCGGGGGCCGAGCAACCGACCCAGTACGCGCCGCGCCTGGCGGCCTTTGTGGTCTATTTGCACAGCGCCCACTTTCTGCCGTTGCAACGGATCACCGAGTTGATCGCGCAATTGACCGGCCATCGGCTCAGCGAGGGTTGGATCAAAACCTGTCACGCGCGCCTGTCGTCCCGGCTCGATTCGTTCCTGGACGCCGTGACCGTGGCCTTGCGCACGGCCCAGGCGGTTTGCTGCGATGAAACCGGCTTTCGGTTTAGCGGCCGGCGCTTTTGGCTGCATGTCTGCTGCACCGCCACGCTGACCCTGTTCGGCTGTCACCGACGCCGCGGGACGCCCGGCATCGGGGCCTTGGATATCCTACCCGCCTACACCGGCATCGCCGTGCACTTGCTCTGCTCATCAAGGTTCGCGTACTGCGCGGATGCCATTTCTGCGCGGGCCGTGTCGTTCACCTCAATGGCCTTGAGATGCTGGGTCTCAAGCTGGTCCAGCGCCGAGATGACCCGATCCATCTGCGCTCGCACCTTCTCGTTGTGGGCCTGCAACCTGCGCGTGTCATCGCCGATCAAAGCAAAAAACTTTGCAAACATGCTCTCTTCCTTGGCGTCCCCCAGGATCATGTCCTTCTGCATCCCGATCAATCGCTGGAGTTCGGCGAGTTCGCTCCAAACCCCATTTTGTGTCGTGAGAATCTGCATCTTCATGTCGGTGACGCCCCGCACCTTCAGTCCCAGCGGATCTTCGCCAAGCGTATTGCTGAGAAGAACCTCCTTCGCCACGCCCTTGCCAATTTCCACCACCCCGGCCCCGACCCCGCCGGTCGCAAACTCCGCCGCCAAGCCTACCTTGTCGCCCACCCGGAACAGAACGTCCAGTTTTGCCCGGCTGTTGTCACCGCTGATGATGTCGTCGATGTTGGCCTTGAGATCCTTTAGCGCGGCACGCTGTTCCCCGAGTTTGGGAATCAGCGTCTTTTCGATCAGCTGGTTCTGATTGTAGAGGCGCGTCATGCCAGTCCCCACTGCGCTCACCTTCGCATCGACCGCCGCCTTCCGCTCGCGCGCCGCGGTTAATTCCTTGGAAGGAGCGCCGACGGCCACGGCCGCCCCCCAACTTACCCCCGCCAACAACAAGACAAAACGGAAGAGAAACGACGTAGTTTTCATCTTGGGGACCTCCGCTGATTTTCGGGAAAAACCTAGGGTGCCGATCCGGCAATGCAGAAGCAGTAACCCTGCACCGTCGCGGCTTGCAGGGTATCACCCACCACCGATTCTCACCCCGCAGATCTTGGCCGAAGGTCCCCGACTATTGGCCGGGGCCGAGAAGCCGGACAATGATGATTATCCGGTTGCTGGGGCGGTGGGCTGATAACACAAAATTGAGGTCGGCGGAGGAAAGGAGCGTGGACATAAAGCCTCTCGGGTCGACGTCTACGCCCTACCGCATCGTTACTCCTTAGCCCAGCCTTGCGGCGGACGTGGTTTTTGCTGTGCTCCGACCTGTTGCCTTCGCACCCGCTCTCCCGCGTGAAATCTTTCCGCCGTCTATTACTGTTACCGCTCCTGTCCGCCACCGTCTGGGCGCAATCGGTATCCGTCACTCCCTCCTCCACCGCGCTGTCAGCGGCCGGCGGTTCGATCACGTTTACGGTCGTGCTCACCTACCCTGGCTCGGCCTCGTCGGTGGCGTTTCAGGTGGATACGGTGCCGGCGGGGTGGACTTTCGGTACGGTCAGCGGGACCAACGTGCCCCAGATCTCGCCCCCGACCGGCGAAACGGGGCGCTTCGAATTTGCGTACCTGACGATCCCCGTGAGCCCGGCGAGTTTTACCTTCACCGCCCGATATCCCGCGGGCCTCGTCGGCAACCAGGTTTTTTCCGGGATCACCGGAATCGTTCGAGTGCCTGGTGGCGCCAGTTTGCCCAGCGCCCCCGTCATTACCTTTTCGCCCCCCGCCGGAGCCGCCGTCGCGCCCGCCATCGTTACTCCGCCGGCCGGAGCCACGATCAACGTCGGCGCGTCACACACGCTGGCGGTGACTGCAACCGGCTCGGCTCCCCTCTCGTATCAGTGGCGCAAAGGCGGCGTCGCTGTCGCTGGAGCAACTGGCACCACGCTGGTACTCGCCAACGTCACCACCGCCGCGGCGGGCTCCTACACGGTGGTCGTCACCAATGCGGCGGGCAGCGCGAATTCAGACAATGCCCCCGCGATCATCACCGTGGGCAACCCGCTGCCGGTAACGCCGCCGCCGGTGACACCGCCGGCCGCGACTCCACCTACGATCACCACCCCACCGACTGCCAGCACCGTGGCACTAGGAGCAAGCGTAACGTTAGGAGTTACCGCGAATGGCACGAGCCCGCTGACCTACCAATGGCGCAAGGACGGTGCATCGATCGCGGGCGCGACCAACGCCACCCTGGCGCTGACGAATGTCACGGCGGCAACCGCCGGCAGCTACAGTGTGGTCGTAGCGAACGCCGCCGGCTCGACCACGTCGAGCGCCGCCCAAGTCACCGTGCCCAGCGGCGCCGGGCCCGCCGGCACCTATGTCGGAACCTTTGGGAACAATGGCGGCCACTTCGCCCTGCTGGTTCGCCCGGATCGCACGGGAGTATTTGTCGGATATGCGCATGCGTCCCGGTCCGCCGTGGTGAGTCGGGCCATCACCCTCTCGGTCGACGGACGGTTTAGCGCCGATGTTCCGCGAGAAGTGAGTGCGCAGTCGCCGACTCACGAAGGCCCCGCGACGGCTGCGCAAGAGGGCGTGTTTCGCCTGAGCGGCACGATTGCCGCCGACGGCAAGCTAACCGGCTCGGTGCCCGCGCTTGATTTAGGCTTTTCGGCACCGGCGGGGACGCAGACCGGGCCCACATCGGATTTCGCGGGATTCTACCAATCAGGGGTGGCGGGAAGTTCGTCGGTCGGCTACACGCTGTTGGGCCCGGCGGGAGAAGCCGTGATGGTGGTCGTTTCCGGCACGAATGCCGAAGGCGGGCGGGGCAACCTTGATCCCAGCGGGCGATTTACGATCAACACCGCGAGCGGCGCCCGATTCTCGGGTGAAGTCCGCACCGACAAGGTGCTCACCGCGGCCTACTCGCCGACGAGCGGTGTGCCGACCACGTTTCAGGGGGCGAATCAGGAAGCCCGCACCGACATCGAGAAACTCGTCAATATTTCAACCCGCAGCCGGGCGGGCTCCGGCGCGGAATCGCTGATCGTCGGCTTTGTGATCACGGGCACGAGTCCCAAGCCGGTGCTCGTTCGGGCGATTGGACCGAGTTTGGCGGGCTTCGGCGTCGCCGGCGCGTTGGCCGCCGCGCGACTCGAGGTGTTCCGTGCCGGCACGTCGCTTGCGGTCTCAAACAATTGGGGCGAAGTGGGTGGCGGCCCGAACGCTGTGGCGGCCGCGGCAGCGCAGGTGAGCGCATTCCCCCTGTCTCCCACCAGCCGCGATGCCGCACTGCTCTTGAATCTGACGCCCGGGGACTACACGGCTGTGGTCACCGGGCAGGCTGGCGAGTCCGGAGTGGCCTTGGTCGAAGTCTATGACGCCACGGTTGGCCCAATCCCCCGGGCGCAACGCATCATCAACCTCGCCACCCGATCCCGCGCCGGGTCTGGTGATAATCTGCTGATTGCCGGATTCTACATTGCCGGCACGGTGCCGAAGCGCGTGCTGGTGCGCGGCGCCGGGCCGGCGTTGGCCCAATTCGGGGTCAACGACGCATTGGCGCGACCGGAACTTGCCGTCTATTCCGGCGACACCGCGTTGGTGCGGAATACCGGCTGGAGCAACTCACCCGATGTCGCGGCGATCACCAAGGCGGCGGCCCAGGTCGGGGCGTTTGCGTTTCCCGTGGCGAGCGCCGACACGGCCGTCATCTTGAGTCTGGCTCCCGGGGCCTACACCGTCCAGCTCGGCGGAGCCGTCGGCACCTCCGGCAACGCGCTCATCGAAATCTACGAACTGCCGTAGGGATGGCGGGGCCTCCACGCCCGCAACAGCGCTCCGGTCGCTCGAGGCCAGAGCGCGGCTTCAGTTACGCCCTCCGCTACTTCGCGCCCGCTTCGACGCCGCGCATCGGCACCGGGGCGGGAGTGAGCGTCGTCAGTTTCCCTCCGCTCCGCAGCAAAGCCGTGGCGGCTGCCTCGACACTTGGCGCGTTGGCCGGGTAGCGGACGACGACGGAAAATTCAGCCCGACTCTGCGGCACCGCAGTGTAGGCAAACTCCAACGTGCCACTACTCCCCGCCTCGGGCGCAATCGCGGGGACATGGGGTCCGTTGACCAGGACCAAAGACCAGTCCGACGGCAGGGCAATCGACCATCCCAGCGCGCCCGGCACACCGGGGTAATCCGCCGTCGCCCGCAACACGAGTGTGCCCCCGGATTGGGCGAGAATCGCGGTATCGGAAACGAGCGCGGCGTTCTGGGCCAACGCCAAGGCGCCAGACAAGAACAGGGCAGAAACCAGCAGGGAACGGAGTGTCTTCATATTAAAGGTGGACGGAGATTTCTTGGTTTGGACGAAGTTGCGGACGGAGTTAGCCCGAATCGCCGCCAACGCTGCGGCAAGGGGGAAAGTTAGGAGGAAATGCGCGCTTACGGCAGCTCATAGATTTCCAGCAACACGACCCCGGTCGAGCCTCCCACACCCGAAACCTGAGCTGAATAGGCTCCAGGCAGCAGCGTCAGTACCAGGGCCGCATCCTTGGAACCCTGGCCGAGGCTGAATCCGCCGCTGGCCGCAGCCGCAGCCGAAACCGCGGCACCATCCCAGTTGTCGTTTTCCGCCAGCACACCGGCCGGACCGTGAATCACGAGGCGCGGGTCAGACATCGCCTGTGCCACGCCGAATGCCGCCAAGCCGGGGCCCACCGCGCGGACGAGCACCCGTTTCGGTGCGTTGCCCGCCACAACAAAGCCACCGACCAGGACTTGGCCGCTGGTCCCGAGTTCACTCCGGGTGGAAATATTGGCAAGCCGCGGCGACTCCCCGGCGGCGCCAATGGCCGCATCATAAACTTCGACAAGCGCCGTGCCCTCCCCGTTCGCATCGGAGACCTGCAAAGTGTAGTTGCCCGGCGGGAGCGTCACGCTCAGCGCCGCGTCAGTCGAGCCCGCCTCCAGCGGGAATGCTCCCACGCGCGCAAACGCGGCGGCCAGCATCGAGGCATCGCTGCCCACGCTCCAGTCGTCGTTTTCCGCGACCAACTCGCTGCCCCGCAGGAGGCGGAGCCGGGGATTCGCCAAGGGATCACGCACGCCGAATCCAGCGAGCGAGGGGCCAATCGCACGCACGACAACAGCCCGGGCATCGGGTCCGCGGAGGCTGAATCCGCTGATCAGCGTGCGTTCCCCAGCGCCGGCCCGGGCCAGCGATGAGAGATTAACGAGCCGGTCCGTGCGGACCACGGCACTCGCCAAACCGGTGAAGGCCACTGCGGGTTGCCCCGGCGCGCGCACCGTACCCGAGGTCGTCGTACCGGCCGGCACAATGACACCACGCACGACGCCTTCGCCACCTGTGGTCGAAGCCGAAAGTGAATAACTGCCGTCGCTCGCGAGTGTCGTGGCGCCGCCAAAACGCACCCCACCCGCATTGGCCACGACGACGGCCTGACCCTGGGGGCCGACAATCAAGGCGATCGTGCCAGCCTCGGCGCCAAGGGTCTGCGCCCGGTAGTAACCCGCGACGCCCGAGGTGCCGCCCGTCGGAGCCGCCACCGGCACGCTAAACTGCAGGCCAAGCGACGCGATTGATCCCATCATTACGCCGTCGCGAACGACGCCGCGCAGCGTGAGTGTGACCGGCGCCGCCGCCACGGAGCGCGAGGCCCCAGCGGCGGCTGCCACCACGTCGACAGTGAACTCCCGCTCGAACGAGCCATCCGCCTGCACCGTCAAGTCGAGCGCTACCTGCAGACCCACACCAGGCGCCACCAGCAAGAGATCTCCCCGCGTACCCTCGGCCGGGAATACCGCCGCCACCTCGCCCAGCCGCGTGTCGCCACTGGCCGCCTTCAGCCCACCGATGTACACCTGCGGACCCGTGGCCGCAATCGCCACGATCCGCTCCACCCGCGTCGCCGCGAGGTAGGAAGCTCCACCCTCCTGACTCGCACTCAGCACCACTGTGCCCGATGCGATCGGAGTCAGAATATTGCCCACCAGCGTGGCCGGGCCGCGCACGAGGCTGAGGGAAACGGGCAGACCACTGCTCGCGACCGCGTTGAGGGTGACCGGGGTGCCGACGGACGCGCGCAAGGGAGCATCAAAGGTGATCATCTGAGCCGCCTTGGCGATCACCAGCGTGCCTTCGCCACTGCCCTTGAAGCCCGTCGCGGTCACTGTCGCGACTACCGCGTACGTGCCTGCCGCGGTCGGCGCGGTCGCCGAGCCATTGTAGGTGACTGTCACCGCAAGGCCGGACGGTGACGTCGTAACTGTCGCCTGCTTGGCGGTACCATCGTAAGTCTGGCTCAAACCACTCAGCGTCACTCTGGCCGCCGAGGTCTCTGGCGCCGACTGCACCTGAACCTGATAAACTGCGCCCGCCGACATCGGGCTGGCGTTTCCGGCCGCATCGGTCGCAGTGGCGGTAAAGGTATAGGAGCCATTGTCGAGGGTTACGCCTACGCTCCACGTCGCACTGCTGGTCGCGGCTGCAGTCCCGATGCTCAGCCCGTCCCGGTACACCCGAACCGTGCTGCCGGCTTCGGCCGTACCACTCACGATTGTGTTCCTCGCCGTGCTGCTCCCAGGAAGTACCACCGGGACGGCGGGCGGAGTCGTGTCGACCGTAAGCGGAATCGAAGCCGGATCGCTGACGGTCGAGGGCGGCAGGACGGCGGTGGCTTTCAGGGTATGCGAGCCTTCGCTCAACGCGGAGGGCACCGTAAACGTCCAGGCCCCGGTGCTGCTTGCCGTCGTTGTACCCAAAAGCGTATCTCCGTCGTAAAGTTTGACCGTCGCCGCCGCCACACTCGTGCCCTGCAGCACCGGAGCAGCCACCTTGGTGGGCGTGGCGAGGGCCGTGATGACCGGTTGCTCCGTCACCGTTATCGCACCGCCAAAAACGATCGGATCGATGATGATCCCGTTGACGAGGCGGTCGTTGTCACCGAGCTGGCCGTCGCGATAGACGATGCGCACCAGGTCCGGACGCCCGTCACCGTTGAGGTCGATCAACGTCCCGCCGGTATAACCATCAAAGTCGAAGAGGAAGAAGGTCTTTACGGTGTCCCCGGCCTGCGCATAGCCGTATTTGTAGATGTGATTCGGCGCGTTGATATTGGCGGGCAGCGCGATGGCCACGACCACCGATCCGTCAGGTTGCGCGACCGCGTTGGAAATCTCGAAGCGGATGACCGGCGTCACGGGTGCCCAAGTCTGCGGTTGCGTGCTGTACTCAGCGAACGGGGTCACGCTCACATTGGAAATCCGCGCCTGGGTATCGACGACCACGCCCTTGGAGTCAGCTCCTGGATTGGCCGGCAAGCGGTCCCCGACCACGACCGTCATGAAGTCGCTCGTCGGGGCGTCGATCCCGCGATTGAACTGGGCGAGCGGGAAGCTGGAGACGGCATTCTGGGAGGAATCGGCCTGACCGTCACCGTTGAGGTCGCCCGCCTTGTCTTCGACGCCGTCGGCTATGTTGTCACTGTCGCCGTCGTAGACCACGGTGAGGGCGTAGGTCGCGTTCTTGGTGGCATCGGCCGGATCGGCGATGACCTGCAGTTTCACGACTGCCCGGGTGGCAAAAGTCGCCGGGAAGACCAGTTGCAGTTGGGTGCCGACGACCGTGGCGGTGACGTTTTCCGCCGCCAGCACGCTGTAGGTCAGGCCGCGGCCAAGCGGATCCACAAACCGCTCACTCAATTCCAGCGAGCGACTCGCCGCATTGGGCACGAACACCACCAGAGAAGTTGCACTCACCGGCTGAGGCACAGGATCAAAGACCGGAGCAACCACACCCGCACCAATGACGAGTTCGCCACTGGTCGTATCCGTCGAACTATTGCCCGCGGAGTCGACCGCCACCACCGTAACCGAGTAAGTGCCCTCGCGCATGGCATGCACCGCCGGCACGGTGAGTGTCCAACGGCCCACCGTACGCTCCACCACGACTTCGCTCCCGGCGGACGAGTAGGTCCGGCCGTTGAGCATCACGGTGAGCAGGGCGGTGTCGGCCACATCAAAGGTACCCTGCAGGATCGGGGCTGCGACGGTAGTAGCCTGCGCAAACACCGTCGGAGCCGCCGGCGCACTGGCGTCAATCTGTAGGTTCGCATACGTGGCCGCCCCGGTATTCCCGGCGGCGTCGGTGGCCGTCACGACCAAAGTGTGCAATCCAGGGGCCAGTGCCGCCCCGGGCGCAACACTCCAAATGCCGCTTGGGCCCACCACGGTGCTGCCCAGCATCGTCACGCCACCGGCCAACCGGATGGTCGCGCCCACTTCGGCGCGACCGCTGATCACCGGCTGGCGAACGTTGGTCGGACTGGCAACTGGATCAAGGCTGGGAGCAGCGGGCGCGGTCAAATCAATCACCAGGACAACCGCGGACGACACCGGGCCGGCATTGCCCGCCGCATCGGTGGCCACTGCCGTGATCCCATGCGTACCCTCACTCAACGCACTCGGCGGCACCAGAGTCCAGGTTCCCGCCGCGGAAACCGACACCGTACCGAGCAGCGTAGTGCCATCCAAGACCCTGACCGTCGTTCCCTCCTCCGCAGTGCCAGCGATCGTGGGCCGGACTTGCCGCGTGGCAGCCAGCGGAGATACCACCGGAGCCAGCGGGGCCGAAAGGTCGACGGTTAGCGTGATCGGAGCCGAGGGATCGCTGGTAGTATTGGCCACCCGGTCCGTCGCCGTCGCGGTGAGGGTATTTGCTCCCACCGCCAGATCGACAGCGGGCGTGATGCTCCAACGGCCATCCGCCCCTGCATCCACGGTGCCGAGGAGAGTCGTTCCCGCGCGGAGATTCACTGCCGTACCGGCCTCCGCGCGACCTGTAATCACGGGGCGGCGGGTGTTGACCGATCCGGCGGTCTCGATGACCGGGGCAGCCGGAGCCGCCATCGATATCGTAATCGTGGCGGCAGCGCTCGCCGGGCTGACATTGCCCGCGGCGTCGACGGCTACAGCGGTCAGCGTATGGGAGCCGCGACTAAGCGGGAACCCAGGAACCAGGCTCCAAAGACCCGCGTCGGTGGTTACGGCCGATCCCAGCAAAAGCGCACCCTCCGAGACGCGTACGGTGGCGAGGGCCTCAGCAGTGCCATTCAAAGTCGGCGCCGACGTGGTAAAGGTGCCAGCCGAGAGAATCCGCGGAGCCGGCGGTGCAGTGAGATCGACCGCGATCGAGAGCGGCGCCGACGCCGCACTGCGATTGCCGGCCGCATCGACGGCCACCGCGACAAGCGTGTTGCTGCCTACGACGAGATCGGCCCCGAGCACCAAGCTCCAGACCCCCACCGAGTCCGCGGTGGCGAAACCCATCGCGCCGCCACTGCGCGAAACTTCCACCGTCGCACCCGCTTCAGCCGTTCCTTGCACGGTCGGCCGGGCCACCCGGGAGGAAGGCGCACCGGTCATCGTCGGCACCGCCGGTGCCGTGGCATCGATCCGCACGGTAAATGAAACCGGCGCGCTACGATTCCCCGCCACATCTTGCGCCAAAACCGCGAAGGTATGGTCACCTTCGGCCAGCGCCGTCGTAGGAATGAGCGTCCAGCTACGATTCTCGTCCGCAAACCCGCGGGCGAGCACCACGCCGAACTCCGTCAGTTCCACCGTGGCGCCCGCTTCCGCCGTACCGGTGAGTGAGGGCCGCACGGAGTTGTACAGTCGCAGAGCGGGCGGCACCGGCGCGGCTGGGGGCGTGAGATCAACGACAAAGGACCAAGGGGAGGAAGCGCTGCTGGTGTTACCAGCCGCGTCGGTCTGGACCCCGGTAAAGGAATGCGGCCCTTCCGCCAGCGCCGCGGCGGGCCGGAAACTTCCCAAACCGCTCGCAGGCAGCACCACGAATCCGAGCGAAGTTGCGCCATCAAAGATTCGGAGCGTCGCGCCCCCTTCTCCCTGCAGCACAATCAGCGGGCGGGTCGGGTCAGCCGCAGACTGCACCTGCAGGGACGGTGCAGTCGGTCGCTGCGTGTCGATGGTCAATTCAACCGGCGCCGAGAGGAGACTCGTTTCCGTGGCCAAGCGGGCCGATGCCGTCAACACGTGCGTGCCTTCGCTCAACGCCGAAGCCGGTGTGAGCGTCCAAACACCGTTGGCGCCGGCCGTGACTTCACCCAGTGGCACCCCGCCGTCAAAGACGGTCACAATGCTATTCGCCAGCGCGGCCCCCGCAATGGTGGGGGTTGCGCTGTTGCGGGACGTCCGCGCAAAGGCGAACGATGGGGCGGGCACCGCCGCCAGGTTTACCGTGATGATCGCCTCCGCTGAGGCCGCGCTCACGTTGCCAGCCGCATCCGTGGCCGTCGCCGTCAACGTGTGATCTCCCGGGTCGAGGCTGGCGGCAACGCGGAGGCTCCACGTTCCCGCGCTGCCCGCGCGACCGCTGGCCAAGAGGGTCGGGCCCTCGAAGACTTGCACCAGACTCCCCATCTCAGCTGTGCCGCTGAGGGTCGGAGTGGTCACAGATACCACTGCCGGCGTGATCACGGGTGCCGCCGGCGCCAGCGTGTCGATCGTCACAACGCGCGTGATTGAGAACGGACTGACATTGCCCGCGGGGTCGGCTGTGACCGCCGCAAGAGTGTGCATTCCCTCCGCCAACGCGGCATCCGGCGAAAAACTCCAGCGCCCCGTGGCGGACGCGGTCACGGTGGCAATCACCACCGCGCCATCGAATACGCGCACGATTCCCTGGGGCTCAGCCGTGCCCGCGATCGTCGGTCGGGCCGTATTGAAGGCGCCACTCGTTTCGATCACCGGCGCATCCGGCTCGTAGGAATCAATGATGAGCGGCACCATCGTTGATACCGGACTGACGTTGCCCGCCGCATCGCGGGCCGTCGCCGTGAAGGAACGTACGCCGTTGATCAGGCTCCCCGTGGGTCGAATGGTCCAGAGGCCCGCCGCATCGGCCGCCGCCGAACCCACCGCATTGGCACCGTCGTAGGCCGTCACCTGGCTCAAGGCCTCCGCCCGGCCGCGCAGGAGCGGATTCAAGCCCGAAATCGCACCGGTGTTGGTGATAATCGGCGCGAGCGGCGGCGTCAGATCAATCGTCAAAGCGAATTCCGCCGACACCGGGCCGGTGGTGCCGGCCGCATTGGTCGCCGTCGCCGTCAGCATGCGCCTGCCTTCAGCGAGCGCGTTGCCCGGAGTAAACTGCCAGGCTCCATCATTCGCCACAGTCGTGGACCCGAGCAGCACGGTCCCTTCGTAAAATCGCACCGTCAATCCTCTCGCCGCGGTGCCGGACAGGAGTGGCTGCGCGAGGTTCGCGATGGCCGGGGCCGAAATAACCGGCGCCACCGGCGTTGAGAGATCGATGACAACCGTGGAAGGAATCGAAAGGGCGCTGGCATTACCCGCCGCATCCACGGCGCGGACGGTGAGCGAATGGGTTCCCGCCGCCAGATCCACCAAGGGAACCGCATTCCAGCCTCCGGTGCCGGCCGTCACCGTGGCGAGTCGGACTGCGCCCTCAAACACCTCCACTTGTGTCCCGGGTTCGGCCGCACCAGCCAGCGGTGGCCGAACAAGATTCGTCGGGGTCGTCACCACCAAGGTCGGCACCGCGGGCGGTGTCGTATCGATCCGCAGGTCCCGCACCGAAGCGAGTGAACCCGACTGCCCGGGCGTGGCCAGCACGAGACTGGTCGCGCCCACGCCAGACACCCGGGTGATCGCGCCCGCCAGAGCGGAGCTCGAAAGGTAGTCGAGTTTCGCCACGTTGTCCCCCGCCTGCACGACGTAGGCAAACAGGAGCGTCGACCCACCGGAACCCTCGGCATAGGTCGCCACGCGGCCGTTGCCCACATTCAACGCCAACGTGGGGGTGCCTGAAACGGCGACAAGGCCCGAGAAACTCACCGCGAGGTCAACCCGCTGACCGGCCCGATAAGCGCCGTCCAAAGTCGGAGACGTAACCCCGATTACTTCGATGCCGCTGGTCACGCCAAAACTCTGCTCCACGGCTGGCGCCGCCAGGTAATTGGCGTCGCCCGGCTGGGTGGCGCGCACCACGACGGTGCCGGAACCACTCAACGTCACCAGATTGCCCACGACCGTCGCTGGTCCACTGACAATCGAGTAAATGGGAGCGAGGCCGGAGCTCGCCACCGCCCCGAGCGTAAAGGGCGGGTTGCCGAGTGCCTGCCGTACCAGCGGGGGAAACGCCAGGGTCTGCGCGGCCCGAGTGACGGTCAGGGTGCTTCCGACATAAACAAAGCGATAATTCCGAGCGCGGCCGCCGCTCGGCGTGAGCGCGTAGGATCCAGGCGACGATAGGTCATCCGCCGCGGTCGACACGCTGGGCGGCTCGTCCAGCACCAGCACGGTGTCACCATTCACGAAACCTTGGTACGTCACCCCAAACGCGGGATTCGCGGCGCCGAAAGAACGCGTGGCCGCATTCGCAGTCACCGTGAGCGCGCGGGGCGCCACCACGATATTCTGATCGACCGGCACCGCGGCGCCGATGGTGGCGTTGCCCGACTGAGTCGCGCGCACGACAACTTCGCCAGCCCCGGTCAGCGACAGCAGGTTGCCCGCCACGGTCGCCGGACCGCGAATCACCGTGTACGAAATCGGCAGGCCGGCTGTCGAAGTCGCACCTAGCACAACCGGCGCATCCCCATAGGTCGGTGCGGCCACACTGGGGAATAGAATCGACTGGCCGGTTGGCGCCACGTTGAGCGAACGGAAGATTTCCTGCGCTGGATTGAAGGTCGCATCGCCCAGTTGCACCGCCTTGACGACAATCGTGCCAACCCCGATCACCGTCAGGGTGTTTCCGCTGATCTCGCCCGGGCCACTCACCACGACGAAATCCACCGGCAGGAATGACGTCGCCGTCGCTTGCAGATTCACCGTCGCAGCAGAGGCGGCGGCGGCGGGTGGCGCGGGGAAGTCAATCGCCTGGTTTTGCTTGGTGACATCGAGCACCAGCACCACGTCATCGGCGGGCAGATAGTTGGCGTCGCCCGCCTGGCTGGCCCGAATCGAGACAAACCCGCTGGCACCGATGCCCTCCAGTTGATTGACCGTGTTCAGGGTCGCCGCGCTGTTGGGATCGAGCGCCAAGGTGACGGGCAGTCCGGAAGACGCCGAGGCTTCGAGGCGCAGCTTGACGGTCAGGCTGCGCAATGGCGTCACCGGCAGAGGGGCGAGTGAGATCCGTTGTTCCGCCTTGGTGATGGTCAAAGTCCCCGTCGCGCTGCCCGTGTAGCTCGTGTCGCTCGGGGTTGCGACCACCACAAAGGTTCCTGGTACGACCGGTCGGCTGGTCGAACCATTGTAGGTCACCGTCATCGCCACGTCCGGCACATTGGTCTGAATCGTCGGTGCCAAACCCTGGCCGGTGTAGGATTGCGTCAGGCCTTCGAGTGCAATCGTCACTGGGACCTTCGTCACCGTCAGTGTGCCCGCCACATAGCTGAAGCTGTATCGATCCGACTGCCCGCCCCCCGCCGTCAGAGCATACGACCCTGCGGGTGACAGCGTCCCGGCCGGCGTCGAGACGGTTGGCGCCCCCGTCAGCACCGTCGCCGAGTCCCCCGCGGCGAAGCCGCTGTAGTTTACGGCAAACACTTGATTAGGCTGGCCGTAGGCCCGCGAGACATTCGGCACAGTCACCGTCAGGGGTGCCTTCGCGATCTTGAGGACCAGGGCCCCGCCGCCCTGTCCGCTTAGATTCAGGGCCCCGAGACTCACCGCAAACACGCCCGCTTCCCGCGGCGCACCGCTGATCACGCCAGTCGTCGGGTTCAGGCTCAGCCCGGCGGGCAAGCCTGTCGCGGTATAACTCAGCGGCGTCCGGCTCGCCGCGATCGCATTGCTGAAGTCATTGCCATACGTGCCCCCGGCGATCACGGCCCCGGACAGCACGGGCTGGGTGGTCGCCGCAACGACCGAATACGTCTCGCCTTGGCCAAAACCCCCGCTCAGCGCGTTGTTTTGCGTATCCACAATTCCCGTGCCGCTTCCCTTTACATCCAGCCGCAACGTGCCGCTGCCGGTGAGATTGTTCGCGGTCACGAGAAAGTCGGTGCCGCTCATCGCCGTCACGTCGGCAACCACCCCGGTGAGTCCGCCGGTCGTGGTCAGGGCAAAGTCGCCTGCATCCACCCCGCTAACGTCACGGGAAAAACGCACCCGGAAGCTCACGCTGCTGTTTGTCACCGCACCGTCCAGCGGGCTATGTCGCTCGCTGGCCGCGACCACCGGCGCCTGGGTGTCGAGGGCGATCGCCCCCGCAATCGTCAATTTGACGACAAAGGCATCCAAACCTCCGGCGCCCGTCCGGTCCGCAGTGCCTGCACCGGGATCGAAGTCCACCGTACCCCCGAACACACCAGTCGCATAGACGTCGCCCGCGCCGTCCACCGCGAGCCCCAGCCCGCGCTCATTCGACGCTCCGCTCCAGACCTTTGACCAGGCGTAGTCACCATTGGCCGCCAACTTCACCAAGAACGCATCCTCTGCGGCTTCGGGCGACGTGGCCGAAACCACCCCTGCGCCGGGATTAAGGTCCGCAGTGCCACGGAAACTGCCGAGCGCATAAACCGCCCCGGCTGCCTCAAGCGCCACGGCGTGGACGCCGTCCGCCATCGTTCCGCCCAATTGCTTGCTCCAGCCATGGGCGCCCGTCGCGTCCAATCGCACCACAAAGCCGTCGCTCTCCCCGGCCGCCGTCAGAGCCGCAATGCCCGCTCCGGGATCGAAGTCCGCCGTTCCCTGGAAGCTGCCGGCCACCGCCACCTCGCCACTTGCACTGACCGCCAAGGCCGTCGCCTGATCGTCTGCGGTTCCGCCCAAGGCCCGCGCCCAACGCAAGGCGCCCTGCGCGTCGTACCTCGCCACAAACGCATCCGACGCGCCCGCCGAAACCAGCGCCTGAACGTCTGTTCCGGGATCAAAGTCCACAGTGCCTCGGAAGATGCCCGCGATGTAGATGTCACCCGCACCATCAATCGCCAATGCATTGACCTGGTCGTGCTCCGTCCCGCCGATTCCGGAAGACCAGACCATTCCTCCCGTCGCGTCGAACTTCAGCAGAAACATGTCGTTCCCACCCGCTGCTCCCAGCACGCGCATGCCCACGCCGGGATCAAAGTCCACCTGTCCGCTGAAAGACCCCGCCACGTAGACCTGGCCCATCGCGTCCAGACCCAGCGCGCGGGCCCCGTCGGGTCCGGTTCCGCCGATTCCCTTTACCCAGACCAACTGGCCGGCGGCGTCCAGTTTCAGGACAAACAAATCGGTCGCGCCCGCCGCCGTCAGCTCAACCACACCGCTACCCGGATCGAAATCCACCGTCCCGTTGAACGAGCCCGCGACAAATACGTTGCCCGTCCCATCGACGGCCAGCGCGCGCGCTTCATCGGCGCCGACTCCACCCGCGGTCCGCACCCACACCAAATTACCCAGCCGATCCAACTTCGTCACGAAGACATCGCTATCACCGCTCGCTGTCAGGGCCATGACGCCAACACCGGGATCGAAGTCGACCGTTCCACTGAACAAGCCGGTCACGTACACGTTGCCCGCTCCATCCACCGCCGTCGCCAGGGCTTCATCGCGGCCACTCGCTCCCCAGGTCCGCACCCAGTCGAGCCGGATGTCGTTGGCTAACGACAGCTCGGCGCCAACATTGCCGTTGCCCGCCGCGTCGTTGAAGGCGCCGGCCGCCACCCGGATATTGGCCGTGCCACTGAAGTTCGCCGTCGGCGTGAAAATTGCGCTGTAGCTGACACCACTGCCAGCAAACCCGCTCAAAAGCCCGTTGGTCACCACGATGTCGCTGGCGGTGAAGTCGCTCGCGCTCTCACTCAACGCGAATGTCAGCCGCGCCGTCTCACCCGCCCGGAGGCTCAGGCGATCGCTCGCAATCATGAGGCGTGGTCCCACGGTATCGATGCGCAAGTCCTTGGCGGCCGCAAGGGAGCCGGCCAGGCTTGGCTCCGGGAGGGTTAGCGTGGCCGGGAAACCGGAAAGATTATCGATGGCTCCACCGTTGACGCTGAGCGCGGTTGCCGCCGCGTAGTCGAGATCCGCCGCGTTGTCGCCGGACTGAATCACATAGTTGAACGTGAGGCTCGTCGTACCCGTGCCCGCGGCATACACCGCGCTGCGCGCCGGCACGGTATTGAGCGCAAGCGTCGGCACGCCGCTGACATTGACCACCCCCGAGAATCCAACGCGGATCGCCACCGTACTGCCGGCGCGATACGCGCCATCGGCCGTCGGTGAACTCACTTCCGTGACGACGACCACCGGCGCCGGGGCAATTCCAAGGGCCAGCGACGCCGTACCGGCGTTGGGATTGCCCGCTGCGTCAGCAAATACCCCGGCCACCACGGTGAGGGTGGCGTTTGCCCCTGCACCCGGCGTCGGCGTGAATGTCGCCGTGTAGACGGTGCCACTGCCCGCGAATCCCGTCAGCGTACCACCAGTGACCGTAACGTCACCAAGGGTGAAATCGGTTGCCGGTTCATCGAGCGTGAACACAACCGTCTCCGTGGCGCCGAGCGCCACAGTGCGATTGGCACTTCCGATGACGAGGGTGGGTGCGGTATAATCGGTTACTACAGTAGTCGCAGCGCTGGCGGCAGTCTCATTACCGGCGGCATCGCGCACGACCACGGTCAGGCTGCCGCCCTGCGGTACTGCGGTCTGCAGCGCTGTCGCGCTCGTCGCGCCGAGATCAAAACTGATACTCGAATCGTTTGCACCAATCGTCGTGTCGTTCGCGACGACCGTAGTACCCAGCAGCAGCCGGGCGCTGCCGCCCGTCGCGGCCCCGGCCGCAATCGTCGCCGTCGCCGTCAGATTCGTATTCGTGCGGTTCAGCGTGTTTGCGACCACCGTGCCTCCAACCGGCGTGAGCACCGGTGCACCAGGGGCTCCGGGCGCCTGCGTCGCGATCACCAACGCCTTCGATCCGCCAAGATTGTCCGCTCCTGTTGGCAGGGTCGTCGTCGCCAGGGCGTTGCCCGCCAGATCGCGCACGGTGCCCGTAGTATAGCTCGTCACGGTCAAATCCGCGCTCTGCTGCCCCGCGGCCACGGTGTAGGTGCCGCTCAGCATCGTACCATCCGCCGCGGCGGTCAGCGCTACGCTGGCCCCGGTGTCCAGCGTCACATTCAAGGTGCTGCCGGCGCGCACCGCCTCCGCCATCGTCGCTTGCACCGTGATCGGCACACCGGTCGTGTAGCTGCCGTCTGGCGTCGGCGACCCGAACCGCACCAGCGTCGGCGCGAGCGTGTCGACCGCGAGCACCTTCGCCTGCGCCAGCGCGCCGGCGCCACCGGGCGCCGCCAGTGTCAACCCGGCGTTGGCCGTACCCGCCGCATTGCGGATCGCGGCACTCACAATCGTCAGCGCCGCCGTGCTCGCATAATCCAGCGCCGCGGCGTTATCCCCGGCCTGGATCGTGTAATGGAAGGTCAGGACGTTGGTCCCGCTACCCGACTGGTAGATCGCCGAACGCGCCGGCGTCGTATTCAACGCCAGCTGCGGCGCGCCTACCACGGTCACCACGCCCGAGAAACTGACCTGGATCGGAATCGTCACCCCGGCGCCATACGCTCCGTTGGCCACGCTGGCGGTCACGCCCACAACCCCGACTCCGCCTGCCACCGTAAAGCTCTGCTCCACGTCGGCCGCTGCATCGAAGTTGGCGTCCCCCGCCTGGCTCGCCCGCACCACGACGGTGCCCGCTCCGGCCAGAGTGATGACATTGCCGGACAACGTCGCCGGTCCGCTCACCAGCAAATAGCCCGTGCTCAATCCCGAACTCGCCACCGCCCCCAGCGTAAACGGCGCGTTGCCCACCGCCTGATTCAGCGGCGCCGGGAAACTGATCGTCTGCGCCGCCTTCGTCACGCTCAGCGTGCCGTCGACCCGGCTCAGGGTGTAGTTGATCGCACTGCCCCCGCTCAGGGTTATCGCATAGCTGCCGGGCACGCTCGTGGCATTCGCCGTCGTCGTCGCCGTCGGCGACACGATCGCGGCGGCCGTGTCGCCGTTCACCAGCCCGGCATAGGTCAGGACAAAAGTCGGATTGGGCGCCCCGTACGCGCGCGTCGCAGGTTGGACCCCGAGGTTCAGAGCCTTTGGCTGCACCAGCAGCGTCTGCTCCACAGCGAGCGCCGGCAGGTAATTGCCGTCCCCGGGCTGGCTCGCCCGCACCACGATGTCGCCCGCACCCGACAGACTCAGCTGATTGCTCGCGACCGTGCCGGGGCCCCGCAAGACCGTGTACGTGATCGGCAACCCCGAGCTGGCGCTTGCCCCGAGGGTGATCGGCGCGTCGCCGTACGTCGCACTCGCCAGCGCCCCGAAAGTGATGGCTTGGGCGACCTCGTTCACACTAAGAACCCGCGTCACCACCGGAGCCGGATTGTAGGTCGCATTCCCGGCTTGGTTCGCTTGCACCACGATCTCCCCGGCCGCACTGATCAAAACGCTGCTCCCGCTGATGGTGCCCGGACCGCGCTGGACCGTCACCTCCGGCACCAGCCCGGAAGTCGCACTTGCCGTGAACGGCAGCGCGGCCGTGCCGTACGGCACGATCGGATCGAGCCCCAGCGTCAGCCCCTGGTTCGCCTTCGCCACGTCCACGACCAGCACCAGTTCCTCCGCCGCCGCAAAATTCGCATTGCCGGCCTGGTTCGCCCGGATCGTCACGAAGCCGCTCTGCCCTATCTCGATCAATTCGTTGTTGGCCGAGAGCCTCGCCGCGCTCTCCGCTCCCAGCGTCAGCGTCACCGGCAGGCCGCGATTCGAAGTCGCACTCACCGGCACCGGCACCGTGGAAAACTTCAGCGGCAGCTCCGGCAGCGGCGCGAGCGTGATGCGCTGCTCCGCCTTGGTAATCGTCAGTGTGCCGCTGGCACTGCCCGTGTAGTTCGGATCCGTCGGCGTT
>SXSC01000365.1 GCA_005792355.1 Opitutaceae bacterium | reverse complement strand
CTTGCCGGCGCGCACCAGGTCGTCGAGGGCCTGCACCACCTCCTCGACCGGGGTCAGGGCGTCAAAGCAGTGCAGCTGGTAAAGATCGATGTAATCCGTGCCGAGGCGCCGCAGGCTGCGCTCGCACGCCTTGATCAAGTGCGCCCGCGACGAGCCGACATCGTTTGGTCCGTTCCCAAAGCGAAACGCGCTCTTGGTGGAGATGATCACGCCGTCGCGCCGACCTTTGATTGCCTGACCGAGGATTTCTTCCGCGACGCCGGCCGAGTAGATGTCGGCGGAGTCGAACATCGTCACGCCGGCCTCGAGGCAGAGATCGACGAGCCGCGTCGCTTCCTTGACGCCGAGTCCGCCCCAGGCCTCGAAGCCCTGGCCGTTGCCAAACGTGGCGGTGCCGAGGCAGAGCACCGGCACCTTTAATCCTGAGCGACCGAGAAGTCTTTGTTCCATGAGTGAGGTTTCTTTTGACGGAGGTCACCCCATCGGTCGGGCGAACGCAAGGACGGTGCTCATCGGGCGCGTTAAGCCGAACATATCCCAACGCGGAAACCGCAACCCTTCGCCTGCGGGCAAGCCGAAGATCTCTCCGTGGCCGTGCTCGTAATCGCCGGGTCGAGCACGAGCGCGATTACGAGCACGAGAAACCACGGTGATCAAATCGTCGCGAACGGGACCAAAATGCAGGACCTCCCACAGATTCAGAAAGGCCACAGATGCTGAGTCGGAAATCAGGCAATCGGCGGTCTCTCTGAATCTGCGGGAGGACTCCCCGGAAATTTCCCCCTGCGTCAGGAGGCCGCCTTTTGGCAGATGGCTCACGTCACGCGGGCTTCGGTTTCGCCGGGCGCGTCTTTTCCGTGGTGATGATCGCGACGGCGGCGATGATGATGATGGCGGCGACGATCGTCCGCGGGGTGATGGGTTCGTCGAGAATCAGCCAGCCGAGCAAGACGGCGACGATGGGGTTGACGTACGCATAGGTCGCGACGCGGGCTGGTGTGCTGTGTTTCATCAGCCACACGAACGTCGAAAAGCCGACGAGGGAGCCGACGCCAATCAAGTAGGCAAACGCGCCCCAATTGCGGGGTGCGATTGCGCGAAAATCGAGCCGGCCGAAATCGCCGTGCACGACTGCCGCGATGGCCAGCGCGCCCCCGCCGCCGAGCATCTGCAGCGCCGACGCGAGAAATGGTTCCGCGCCGTGCTTCGCATGGCGCGAGTAGATTGAACCGATGCCCCACGAGAGGCACGCGAGCAGAATTGCGCCGACCCCGCCAAAGTGAATCCCGCCACCGGCGCTGGTCTCCCATGGCGCGGCGAGCCAGGTGACGCCGGCGAAACCGAGCAGGAGCGCGGTCATCGTGATCAAGGTGGGGCGAGTGCCACCGGGCCAGGCCCATTCGGTGAGCACGATGAAGAGCGGGCCCACGCCGATGAGCAGCGCGGTGAGGCCGGAGGGCACAAATTGTTCGGCCCAGACCACCGCGCCATTGCCACCGAGCAGTAGGAATGTGCCGATAATTGTGTTGATGCGCCATTGATTCCAGGTGGGCCACGGCGCTCCGCGGAGCTTGAGCACCGCGAGCAAAATGGCGCCCGCAGTGAGAAAACGGGCGGCGGCCATGAGAAACGGTGGCATCGTCTCGACGGCAACGCGGATGGCAAGGTAGGTGCTGCCCCAGATCAGGTAGATCGCGGTGAAGGCGAGGGTGAGTGCGGTGCGGGAGGGCATGCGATCGGAGGCCGGAGGTCAGGGGGCGGAAGTCGGAGGGCGGAAGACGGAGGTCGGAAGCCGGAGTCCGGATGCCAGAGGTCGGAGGTCGGAGCCCGGAGGTCCGGAATGGAGCACGATTGATTTATCACTCATAGCGTTCTTCGGGGTCTGGCTTCAGATCTCTGGCTTCCGGTGTCTGCCGTCCGTCTTCTGGCCTCCGTTGTCTGACCTCTGATCGCAGCGCCGATACTCCATGTAACGTGCGGTCGCAGCGGCGGCCTCGGTGCCGAGCAGCCGTGCGACGACGTGCAAGGAACAATCGATCCCGGCGGAGATGCCCGCCGCGGTGAGAATCCGGCCGTTGTCGACGAAGCGTTTGGTCTCGACGATCTCGGTACGCGGGGCGTGTGCCCGCAGCAGATCGAAACATTCGTGGTGGGTCGTCGCGCGCAGGCCGTCGAGGAGGCCCGCCTTCCCGAGCACGATCGAACCGGTGCAAACACTCATGGTGAGTTCGGCGGAATTGGCACAGGCGCGCACCCAGTCGATCACCTGAGGTTGGTGCAGCAGTTGCCGCGTGCCAAAGCCTCCTGGAATGACGAGGAGGTGCGGCGGAGGGCAGGATTCGAGGTGGTAGTCGGGCACAACCGTGAGGCCGTTGCGCGCGCGAATCGGAACTGAGTGGCTTGCGACGGTGAGCACGTTGAACGTGTTGTAGCCGCGCAACTCGTCGGTGACGGCGAAGACCTCGAAGGGGCCGGCGAAATCCAGCACCTCGACCTCGGGGAAGAGGAGAATGGCGACGTTACGTTTGTTCATGGGGTGAGTTCCTTGTAATAAATCACGGTGTCGATCAATGGGCCGTCGGGATCGTTGGCATAACGCGGAATTACACCGACCCGCGTATAGCCGCAGCGCGCGTAGAGGCCGAGGGCGTTGCCGCTGGCGCTGGTGTCGAGCACGATGAGCGAGCGCCGGTCTGCGCGGGCGGCGGTCTCGGCGGCGCGCATCAGTGCCCCGCCGAGGCCGCGTCCGCGTTGGGGTCGCAGGACGAGGAGCTTTTGCAGCTCGGCGCGATGGCGGGCATTTGGTTTCACCGCGAGCGCGAGTTGCACACTGGCAACGATCCGGCCGGCGTCGCGCGCGACGAGGAGGAGGCGCTGGCCGGAGGTAACGTCGTCGAAAACGGATTTCCAGTACGACGCCAACTCCGCGTCAGTCAGCGGCAGCATGAAGCCGACGGATGCGCCGCTCTCGACGGAGTCGCGGAGGAGCGCGCCGAGATCGGCGAAGTCCGTTCCGGACGGCGTGGTGGAGAGGGTCTCGATGGAGAAATTCATCAAAGGCGCGGAGGAGGGTCTGGATCATGGTGCAGCGGGTAGGCGGCGAGGGAGACGGAGAGACGGTGGGTGGAAATTTTGAAATTGGGCAGCGGGCATCTCGAATCTGGAAATTTCGGATGAGCGATCATCGAAGGGAGGGTTTTGGCGGATGGAAGCGGAGGGCGAAAGATAGGGAAAAGGGGCGCGGCGGGGCAGGAGTAGCGGGGAGAGATTGGTACCAGTACAGGTGGAGCAATGGCCGGAGTGTGACCATGACAATTCGCGTGGGTCGACGGCGGACTGGGCCCGGCTGGAGGCGGGCCGGGGCCACGTTGACAGGTGGACGGGAATCGGGCGGGCTGCGCGGGATGGATGACGAGGAGGGAAAATTTCCGGAGCTCGTGGCCGCGGTGTTGGCGCGATTTTTCGCGCAAAACGCGCGGATGGCGCCGGCGGACACGGTGGGCAGGGCGCTCGGCGCGCGCCTGGAGGCGCTGGTCGCGGCACGGGGATGGCCGCGGGCGCTGCGGGACGACGAGCGCGGTGCGCCGGGCGGGATGCCGGCAGAGGAGTGCGCGACGATGGTGGCGCGCGTGCTCGATGGCGCAAACGATGAACTGCTCGTGACCGCGGTGAAGCAATTGGTGAAGGCGTGTGGCCACCCGGAGTTCAGGAATTGCCGTGATTCGTTCCGCGAAGTGGCGCCCGACGGGATGTGCCGGCGCCAACAGGTGGAGCGCGCGCGGGGCCGGATCAGCGGGTCACATTGTGTCGATTGTCCCCACTGGGTCGGCTTGGCGCCGGCGGCACACCGGGAGTTTCTCGCCGGTGAGTGGCGGGGAGAGCCCGCGGAGTTGGCGGCGAACCGCGATATTTTCCTGCCCGAGGATTTTCGCGCGCTGCAGCAATGGCTGCGGGCCGCCGCGAGGCGGTTCAGGTGACGAGCGCCACCACGCCGGGTGGATGGTCGGCGGTCGCCAGCGAGGCGAGGAGAGTGGTGAGGCGCTGGACGTGCGGCGCTTCGACGGGTCCGGTGGCGTAGGCGACGACGCCCTTGAAGCTGGTGCGATCGAGCAGGTGTTCGCGAGTCAGCCACTGGGCGAATTCAATCAGTTCTTCGTGGGGAAATTCCGTGACGTCCCAGGCGAGCACAAAACTATCGGCCACGGCGAGGGCCGCGCCGAGGGAGCGGGCGTAGCCCATCGGCACGAGGAGCATGATGTGAATTTGACGCGCGTCGGGTTTTTGCAGCAGCGCGATGGCGGACCGGATGACCCCGGGGGCGGTGGTGGCTCCAGGCGCGAGAATGATGGGCGCGGGGAGCGTTTCGTTCGCGTTTGCCAGCGTGCCGAGATCGGCCCCGCCGAACAATCCGGCGACGCCGGTGTAGTTGGCGGGTGTTTCGAGGTTTAGGAAGCGTCAATAAATAAGCTTTACAACTAAGGAGACCCGGCAGGGTGGATGATGTAGTTCCATTCACCATGAAAACGCATGGGAGTGATGTTTATTGCAGCCATCTCTTCTTCGGTGACTTTTCTTCCAGTGGCAT
>SXSC01000364.1 GCA_005792355.1 Opitutaceae bacterium | reverse complement strand
GGGTCGCGTGGCGCCAATCGGTGAAGTCGGCGCGCGGCTCGCCCCGATCTTCCGGGATCGCGACGAGCTGCCCACGGCGGACGATTTGGGCGAAGCGGTGCAGGAAGCGCTGCAGCAGTCGGCGACGCTGATTGTGATTTGTTCGCCGGCGGCGGCGCGGTCGCGGTGGGTGAACGAGGAAGTGGCGCATTTCAAGCGGCTCGGGCGCAGCCGCCGCGTGTTTGCGTTCATCGTGGCCGGCGAGCCAAATGCGAAGGACCCGGCTCGCGAGTGTTTCCCGCCCGCGCTGCGTTTTGAGGTGGGGGCGGAGGGAGTGCTGCCGGAACAGCCCGTGGAGTTGATTGCCGCCGATGCCCGCGAGCAGGGCGACGGCCGGCACGATGCGTTTGTCCGGCTGATTGCCGGAATGCTTGGAGTGGGTTTCGACGATTTGCGGCAGCGCGAGCTGCATCGCCGCCACCGGCGGATGACCTGGATCGCGATTGCGTCGACCGCCGGCATGTCGATCATGATGGGGCTCACCGTGCTGGCGATGCGCGCCCGTAACGATGCCCAACGCCGCCAGGAAAATAGCGAGCTGGTGATGGCCCAGATGCTGGAGGACCTGGAAAGCCGCCTCAAAAAGGCGGACCAGCTGGAAGCGCTCGACGACGCGGCGAAGAAAGTGATGGTCTATTTCAAATCGCTCGATCCGCGCGATCTGACCGACCGGTCGAACACCCAGCAGGCCAAACTGTTCACGCAGATTGGCCAGATTTACCTCGCACAACTGCACTACGACGTGGCCGTCGAATCGTTTACCGCGGCCCTCAACCGGGCCGCTGCGCTCGTCGCGCGGCACCCGCGAAGTGGCGAGATGCTTTTTGAGCGTGCGCAGGCGGAGTATTGGATCGGCGATGTTTATTACCTGCAGGGCAAGTATGCCGCGACCGGCCAGTGGTGGATAACCTACCGTGACTCCGGAGTGGCGCTGGCCCGCCTCGATCCCAGCAATCCAAAATGGCAGCGGGAGGCGGTGTCGGGCCTCCACAACCTCGCCGCGCTCGAACTGAGGCGCGGCAACCTCGCGGCGGCGCGCGACGGTTTTCTCGGTGAACGTGCGGGGCACGAAAAGCTGCTGGCGCTGATGCCGACCGATGCGGAACTGCAGGCCAGCATTGCGAATGTCGACTCCTACCTCGGCAGCCTGGCCGAGCGCGTGGGCGACTACCCGGAGGCAGTTGCACGCTTCGGTGCGCAGATTTCCCGGCTCGAGGCGCAGGTCAGGGCCGATCCGCGATCGGCCCGCATGCGCCGGCGGCTGGCCAATGCGCTGGGCTTGCAGTCGGAGGTGATGGCGGTCGCCGGGCAACTGCCTGCCGCCGTGGAGCAGCGCCGGCAATCGCTGGAGATTCTGACCGCCCTTGCCAGTCAGGATGCCGCCAACCGCGAGTTGCATGCTTCGGCGCTCAACGCGCACCTCAAGCATGCGATATTGCTCCGGGCACAGCGCGCAGCGGCGCCAGCCGATCAGATCGTACAAGAGTGCCGGCTGGCGGTGGAACAGCTGGCAAAGAGCGCCTCGCCGAATCGAGGGATCACGACTTCGCTTGCCACGGCCTGGCGGCTCGAGGCCCAGCGACGCGAGTCCGCGGGCGAGTCGGGTGCGATCGAGGCCGTTACGAAGGCCCTCTCTGCGGGCAAGGCATTGCACGCGCTCGACCGGGCCGACGAAGCCAATCTGTACGTTTATGCCACCACGTGCGTTGTGGCCGGAATACTGGCGCGCCGCGCCGAGCAGGTGGAGGCTGCACGCCAACACTGGCAGACCGGCCTCGATGCCATCGGACCGCGCCTGCGGGAGTCAAACCACTGGTGGGTGCTCGATCCCGCGGCCCGGGCGCTGGCGTTGCTCGGCCGCAGTGACGAAAGCCGTGCGCTCATTGAGCGCCTGCAGCGATTCGGCTACCAGCCGCTCGAGCCCTGGCCGTAGTCGGCCAGAATCCTTTGTCAGTCCAACCGCAACGAAACCCTCAACTCATCAAACCCATGGCCAAGGCAGAACTCACCTACGGAAACATCACGTTCGTGAACATCGGCGCGGGATTTTGTACCGTGCAAAAAATCACGATCGACACGGACAATGCCGGAAACCTGAAAAACGACAGCGGACGCGTCCGTGTCTGGCGCACCAAGTTTTATAACGACGGAGCTGTCCACAACGGGCAAGGACCGATCGCGATTACAATTGGCGACAGTGTGAACTTTCCATCAGACGGGATGATTACACCGAAAGGGTTCGCCCTGATTTCCAAGGTAAGCACTGCTGATCCGGACGGTCACATTAACTTCAATTCACGCAGCCATAACGAGGCGAACCACACGATCACCATGACTGCGAGGCACGTGAACGGGCGCGGTAGGACATGGAAGCTTGTGATCCTGGTCCAACACGACGACGGCCGGGTCGGCGTGATCGATCCGGACGTGGAAAACGAGAACTGAGCGGTGGCGGTGCGGCGGCGCGCGATCGCACGGATTGCGCTCAGCCTGAATTCGCTTCTTTGGGCCCGTGATCAAGCAACTCGCGCACCTCTGCCTCAAGACCAGCCAGCTCGAGCGGATGATGGCGTTTCATTGCGACGCCCTTGGCGCCGTCGTGAAATTCCGCAACCGCAATCGTGCGGGGTGACGGTGACGGGCCGCGAGACCGGGAACGATTGCTCGCGCCAGGCGTGGGTCAAGGATCCCGACGGCAATCTCAGCGAGTTGCAGGAATACACCCCGCAAAGCCGCCAGTTCACCGGCGAGGACTTTTGCGAACCTTGAGTCGGCGTTCTGCCCCGCGTGCCACTATCCGTCAGGATCGTTCCGGTCTGCGACGATTTTCGAAACGCACGATTTTCAACCACAGATACGAACCGGATATAAGGCAGCGGAAGCGGAGGCCCGGGGGGTATTCATCTGTATTACACCGCATGTGATTCTTGTTCTGCCGCGAAGATTTCTTCGAGGCCGGTTGGCCGCAAAAAGGCACAAAACCAGACACGCTCTTTTTGCGCCTCTTGCCCGGGCAGCCCAGTCGAAAGTTGCGTCCGGCGGCGGTTCGCGTTTGATGGAGCGGATGAAACCTGACCTTGCCACCGAACTGTCCGCCCCAACCCAGGCGGTGGTCTCCCCCGTCGGGCTGCCCGAGGGGGTGCGAGGCGGCAGCGAAAATCTCGTCCTGCTGACGCCGCCGGCCGGGACCAAAGTCCAGAGTCTCATCGCGCGCGAGCAGCAGGGCGGTTTGCTGCGCATCGCCATCAGCGGCGGCGGGTGCAACGGCCTCAGTTACAAGATGAAGTTTGTGCCTGAACCGCGCCGCGGAGACATCTTGGTGCGCACCGCGGGGGTCGGCGTGGTCGTCGACAGCAAGAGCGCCCTTTATCTCAAGGGCACCCAGGTGGATTATTCGGGCGCGTTGGTGGCGGGTGGGTTCAAGTTTTCGAACCCCAATGCCAAGGCCAGTTGCTCCTGCGGCGAGAGTTTCAGCGTTTAGGTTTTTGCGGAGCAAAAACCTAGGTTAAATAACCCTTGCTCCCGGGCGTGGTCCGGGCGAGAAGCCTCCCCGACCAAACACCAGACCAACCCTTATTGATGGCCAATTCGTTTCCTTCCGCCGCAGGCGGCCGCCCCGGTTCTTATCAGCGTCGCAATGTCGATCCCTACGCGGCCATCCGCCGCAATCACCGTATCAAGGTCCCGCAGGTCCGTTTGATCTCACCCGAGGGCAAGCAGCTGGGTATCTTGGATACCGCCAAGGCCATCAATCTTGCCCTCGAAAACGGGCTCGATCTCGTCGAAGTCGCACCGAATGCCACGCCGCCGGTCTGCCGGATCATGGACTTCGGCAAGTACGTGTACGAGGAGCAGAAGAAGCACTCGAGCGCGAAGTCGACCGCGAGCAAGATCAAGGAAATCGAGTTTACGGCGCGCATCGCCCAGCACGACTACGAAACCAAGCTGCGGCATGGAGAGGCGTTTCTCGATCACGGGAACAAGGTGAAGATGCGCCTCAAGTTCCGCGGCCGGGAAATGGCGCACACCGAACTCGGTTTCGATATCATGAAGCGCGCGGTGGCCGACCTCGCGGGCATGGCGCACCCCGATGCGGAACCCAAGCTCATTGGGCGCAATATTCATGTCATGCTCACGCCGCTGCCGGTGAACAAGCGCAAGCCCCGGTTTCACCAACCCGACGAGCAACGGGCCGAGCACAATTCGTCGCACGGCGAGGACGAGCACGGGCCGGAGGCTGGCCCGAAGTCGTCGTCGCCGGCGGCGTAATCTTCCGGCCGCCATGTCCGCGGCGGCACGACGGCGGTTCATTCCCAGCCGCACTGATTCAGTTGGAGGTGGAGCCCGTTGTCCCCAACGGGCTGGTTTGAGAGCCTGCGATGCAAAACCCGATGAGGACCTCGGGTTCCGCCGTGCGGCGATTTCGTTTTCATGGAGAAAACGCACGTCGACTGAAATCTTCGGGCTAGGGGTGGCTCTGCTGCTGACGCCCGGGGATGCGCGCATGGCGGATTCGCCGGCGCGCTCCGCCCCGTCGCGGCCCGGCGCCGCATCGACCGCAGCGGTGGCGCCGGCCGCTGCGCCGCTTCCGGCGGTCAGAAAGTTCGCCGGCACGGATTATGTCGCGGTCGCCGACGTCGCCCGGTACCTGGGCCTCACCCTTGCGGGGGCCACGGGCAGCAAGAAACTCACGCTCACGGGCCGTTCCACCCGGGCGGAGTTTGAAGCCGACACCCGGGACATTTCTGTCAACGGGGTCCGGGTGTTTCTCGGCGATCCGATCGCGAACTCCGGCGGCCAGTTGTACGTCAGCCGCGTGGATTTCGAACGGTGCCTCACTCCGATGTTGCGCCCCGGTCACGGCATCGCCGTCCGTCCGTCGTCCAAAATCATAGTCCTCGATCCCGGCCATGGCGGCAGCGACCCGGGCAAGACGAACACAAAGCTCGGCGTGAACGAGAAGACCTTCGCCCTCGATGTCGCGCTCCGGACCCGGAAGCTTCTCGTCGCGGGCGGACATCGCGTGGTGCTGACCCGGGAGGATGATCGTTTTGTCGCGCTCACCCAGCGGGCGGTGATCGCGAGCGTCGCCCGCGCGGATGCGTTTGTGAGCATTCACTTCAACGCCCTCGCCAACGATACCAGGACCTCGGGAGTCGAGGTCTACACCTTTGCGCCGCGTTTTCAGCGCTCGACCAACGCCTGGGGTCCGGCGGAGACGAACGACACGGAGCACCACGCTTCGCCCGGCAATCGTTTCGACCACTGGAACGTGGTCTTCGCCCACGCGATTCACCGGCGTTTCGTGGCCGACCTCAAGACGCCGGACCGCGGGAAAAAGCTGATGCATCTCGCCGTGCTCCGACCTTTGAGTTGTCCGGGCATTCTGGTGGAGTGTGGTTTTCTGACGAGCGAAACGGAGGCCCGCAAGATCGCGACCGCCGAGTACCGACAGCAAATCGCGGTCGCGCTGGCGGCCGGCATCGGCGACTATGTCGCCACGCTCGACAGTCTGCGGACTCCGGCAGCGGCCGGAGCCGCGCCCACCACGGCAGCCCCTGCTCGCTGAGCCGATTCAATTTTAGCGCGGCAAGCGGAATCGAAGGAATCGAACCGCTGGTCACAGAGGTCACTGAGGCCCGGCAGGAGGTCACCGAGAATACCACCGGAAAAGAATGCCCGCTTTTCTGCTCAGTGGCCTCTCATTTCTCTCCGTGATCTCTGTGACGAAAAAATCATTCCAACGATGGTCGAAGTAGACCAATAGTAACCCAACGTGGCAGTCGCAACCGAAGGTGGAAAAGAGTTTTGCAGGAGCGGCTTCATGCCGCGAAAATCCGATCGATTTTCCAATCCGCCTTTCGCGGGATAAACCCGCTCCTCCAGCGCGGCGAAGTCGCAGCCGGCCTCTGGTTTCTCCCCCACATCTTTTTCTTCGATGCGGGGCCCAATGCCGGTGGACACACTTCCGAACGAGGCGTGCTGCGCGAAAAGCGTCGCCGCGTGGGCCAATTTTGATGAAGACCAGTCCAGCCTTCCTCTCCATGATCATCTCCTTCCGTTGTCTTGCCCTTTTCACCGGCGTAGCCGGGTGCGTGCTTCTGCCGGACCTCCGGGCCTGGGACTACGAGGGGCATCGCATGGTCAATCAGATTGCGCTGGCTTCGCTCCCGGCGGATTTTCCCCGTTTCGTTCACGATGGGGTCCAGGCCGAACGGATCATGTTTCTCTCGGGGGAGCCGGATCGTTGGCGCAATGTTCCGGATCTGGTGTTGAAACAATCCGGCGGAAGTTGGACCGATCATTTTTGCGACATGGAGTACATCCCGGAGGCCGGGCTCGACTGGGCGACGGTGCCGTCGTTTCGCTATGATTTCATCGTCCAGTTTGCCGCCGGGCGCGCGGCCCATGCGCGGAATTTCGCGCCGATCGATCCGGCGAAGAACGCCGACCACACGCGCGAGTGGCCCGGTTTCGCGCCGTGGGCCATCGCGGAGTATTTTGGAAAACTTCGTTCGGGCTTTTCCTATCTGAAGGTCTTCGAGGAACTCGGCACGGCGGACGAGATCGCGAATGCGCGGTCGAACCTGCTCTACGTGATGGGGGTGATGGGCCACTACGTCGGCGATTGTGCCCAGCCGCTGCACACGACCAAGCATCACAACGGCTGGGTGGGCGACAATCCCAAGGGTTACACCATTTGGGCCGGACTCCACTCGTGGATCGATGGCGGGATTACAGGGAAGACCGGTCTGCGGTTTCCGCAGCTGGCCGCCCGCGTGACCGCCGCCCAGCCGATCGCGCTCGGGAATCGCGCCGACGCCCGCGATCCGATGTTCGTGGCCCTGGTTGAATACCTGCTCCGGCAACACCGGCAGGTTGAGCCGCTGTATGTGCTCGAAAAGGACGGCAAGCTGGGGCAGGGCGACCAGCCCGTGAGCGACGAGGCGCGCGTCTTCATCGAGACCCGGCTCCTGGAGGGCGGCCGGATGCTCGGAGACATCTGGTTGACGGCCTATCGCCACGCCGTGGCCGACAACTATCTGCGGGCGGCGCTCATCCGGCGGCAGACCGCCGGTGCGCCGGTGCCTCCCACCAAGGCGGTGCCATGATTTTCCGGCGGCCCGCGACGCGGCATTTCTTGGCGTTGCTCGGCGGTGTGGCGGCGGCGATTGGACCGGTGGGCGCCGCCGCCGACCCGCCGCTGGCGGCGCGGGTGCTCGTCCTCGCCAATAGCGACGATCCGGATTCACGGCGCATTGCGCGGCACTATGCCGAAGTTCGAGGAGTGCCCGAGGCCAACCTGATCACGCTCAAGCTGCCGCTGGGCGAGATTATTTCCTGGAAGGAGTTCATCGCGACGCTCTGGCAGCCGTTGCTCGATCAATTGGTGGCCGCCGGCTGGGTCGATGCGATTCCGATGACGGCGACCGACGCCATCGGGCGCCGGAAATACGCCCCGTACCGGCACCGCATCGCCGCGCTGGTGGTGTGCCGCGGCGTGCCGCTCAAGATCGAGCACGACCCCGCCCTGTCTGCCGAGGTCAAGCCGTTTACGGCCCGCGGCGAATTTCGCACCAACGCGGGCGCGGTCGACGCCGAACTCAGTCTGCTGGCGGTGCCCAATTATCCGATCAACGCGTTCGTGCCGAATTCGCTGTTCCAGAATGAACGTCCCTCGCTTTACGAACTTGGGCAGGTGGTGAAGGTTTCGCGGCTCGACGGCCCGACGGCGGAGGATGCCAACGCGCTGGTGGATCGGGCGGTGGCGGCGGAACGCACGGGCTTGCTGGGCCGCGCCTACGTCGACATCGCCAACCGCGACAAGGTTGGCGATCCGTGGTTCGAAAACACCGCGCAGCAACTCACCGCCCTCGGTTTCGACACGGCGGTCGACCGCGAGTCCGGCACGATGCCCCTGGCGGCGCGGATCGATGCCCCCGTGCTCTACTTCGGCTGGTATGCAGGGTCAGTCGACGGACCGTTCCTCCTGCCGGGATTTCGTTTCGCGCCGGGGGCGATCGCGCTGCACCTTTACAGCTATTCCGCCTCGACCATGCGTCAGTCCACGGGAGCCTGGACGGGATCTTTCGTGGCCCGCGGGGTAACGGCCACGGTGGGCAACGTGCACGAGCCGTATCTGCATTTCACCCATCCGCCGCACCTGCTGCTGCGCGCCCTCGCGCGGGGCGCGAACTTGGTGGACGCCGCCTACTTTGCGCTGCCGGCGTTGAGCTGGCACGCGGTCCTGATCGGCGATCCGCTCTATCGGCCGTTTGCGGTGCGACTGGAAGAGCAGCTCGCCAACCTCACGTCGCTGCCGCCCCGTCTGGCACCGTACGCGGTGTTGCGCAAAATGCATCAGCTCGACGACGACGGCCACCGGGAAGCAGCGACGGCGCTCGGGATTTCCGCCCAGCGGCAGGTGCCGGGTCTGGCCGTGGGGGTGACGCTGGCCCGTCGATTCATGGACGCGGGAGATCCCGACGCCGCGGGCCAGGCGCTTGGTTTCGCGCCGCTGCTGACGGCGTTTGACGCGAACGAGTGGGCGCTGGCCCGCGAAGCGGCGCAGTTGCTCGCTGCCGCGGGTCGGGCGAATCGCGCGGTCGATGTTTGGCGTACGCTATTCGGAGCGCCGTCGCTCCCGGTGGAGCTGCGGTTGGCGTGGTTGCCCGAGGCGCTGAAAACCGCCCGTGCCGCCAAGGACGACGTCCAAATGAAGGTGTGGCAGACTGAACTGGCGGCGCTCACCGCCGCTGTGGAGAAAAAATGAAGTCGTGGTCCGAGGCGCAGCTTCGTCAGACCCGATCCACGATCCGGTCGGCCAAGCCGTAGTCGATCGCCTCCTGCGCGTTCAGATAGAAATCGCGGTCGGTATCGCGGTTGATGCGCTCGAGCGGCTGGCCGGAGGCGGTGGCGAGGATCTGGTTCAGCTCCGCGCGGATCTTCTCCATTTCCCTCGCCTGAATGTTGATGTCGCTCGCCGGGCCGATCATCCGCCCCGAAATCAACGGTTGGTGAATCAGCACGCGCGAGTGGGGAAAGAGCAGGCGGCGCCCTTTCTTGGCGGCACTCAACAGAATCGAACCCATCGACGCCGCCATGCCGGTCACCACCACGGTGACAGGTGAGGTGATGAGCTGCATCGTGTCGTAGATCGCCATGCCCGCGGTAATCGATCCGCCGGGGGAGTTGAGGTAAAAGGTGATGTCTTTGCCCGGGGCGTCGACTTCAAGGTAAAGGAGCTTTTCCGTGATGTCTTTGGCGGTCTCGTCGGTGACGGCGCCCCAGAGAAAAATTTTCCGCTGCTGCAGGAATTTTCGCTGGATCAGCATCGCCACGGGGCCGTGCTTCCGGCCGTCGGTTTTCTCCGGTTGCTCGTCGTCGTCATCTTCGTCGTCGAGCCGGGGAAGTGGAGCCGCGAGTTCGGGCTGGAGGTTGTCGAAATGCATGGAGGCAGAAAGTTGAGCGGGAAGTTCGGATTGGCAAGTGCCGCGTGGGAAAGAAAGATTGGTGATTCTTTCACAAGTGGCGCCGATTTTTTCGGCGACATCGACCTCAAAGTAATCCACGGATCGCGCGGCCGATTTGGCGGCATCCCTCCTCCTCGGACCAATCCCACGCCTCCTCTCATTTTGTTGCATGAAAAACCCGTGCTCTCACTGCGCCGCCCAGCTCAGCCTCGCGGCCCTCGCGCTTTGCCTCCTGGCCGGTCTCTCCGCCCAGGAGTCTCGCCTCGCCAACGTCTCCACGCTCACCCGCGTGGGTTCCGGTGATGATGTGCTCACCGCCGGCTTCGTCATCAGCGGGACGGTCTCCAAGCAGGTCGTCATCCGCGCCGTCGGCCCGCGCCTCGCCACCGCGCCGTTCAACGTCCCGGGGACGCTCGTGGATCCGCAGCTCATCGTCTACGGCCCCAACTCCGGCACGATTGTGGCCGCGCGAAATGACAACTGGAGCACCGGCGACGCCACCGCCTTCAACTCGGTCGGCGCGTTTGCCCTCAACGCCGGATCGCGCGATGCCGGACTCGTCGCCACCTTGGCGCCGGGCGCGTATTCCGCGCAAGTGAGCGGGTTCGCCGAGACGACGGGCACAGCCATCGTCGAGGTCTACGAGGTCGGCAACACGGGCGGGAAGTTCGCCAATCTTTCGACGCGCGCGCAGGTCGGCGGAGCCGCCGGCGTCCTCACCCCGGGATTCGTCATCACGCCTGGCACCGGCACGCGCAAACTTCTCATTCGCGCCGCCGGCACGTCGCTCACGCAGTTCGGCGTCCCCGGCGCGCTCTCGAATCCGGTGCTGACCCTGACGCGCATCGGTACGCCGCCGACCACCGTGGCCACTAACGACGACTGGAGCCGACCGGTGGGCGCCGGCGCGGCGCCGGCTGACGTGCTCAGTGGCGCGTTTGCCCAGGCGGGTGCGTTTGCCTTTCAGCCCAACAGCACCGACGCCGCGCTGCTGGTTGATCTCGTCGCCGGAAATTACAGCGTGCAAGCGACCGGGGTCGGCGGCGCGACCGGAATTGCCCTCGTCGAGGTCTATGATCTCACGCCTGACTCGCCGGCGGTGGTCACCGTGACCGCCACCAAGCCGGCCGCCGACGAATCGGGCAGCAACAATGGTGAATATACGTTTTCCCGCACCGGGCCGATTTTCGAACCGCTCGTCGTGCGCTACGGCGTCGGCGGCTCCGCCGTCAACGGCTTCGACTATATCAACCTTCCCGGCACGATCACGATTCCCGCCGGCGCCGCCAGCGTGAGGCTCCCGCTCCTCCCCAATCCCGACTTGCAGAACGAGGGCACCGACAGCGTGGTCGTCACGCTCGTCTCCGGCACCACATACGTGCCCGGTGCGTCGGCGAGCGCCACCGTCAGCATCGCCGACAGCACCGCCACCCTCTACGTCGCCAGCATCCGTCCCGAGTCCAACGCCACCGGCTCCACCGCCTCGGGCATCGCCACCATCTTGTTGAGCTCCGACGGTTCCGTTGCCGCCGTCAATGTCACCGTCTCCAACCTCAGCGCGGCCGTCACCTCCGCCCACCTTCGCATCAATCCCAGCGGCGACTTCGTTTTCACCCTGCCGTATGCTTCCAGCGGCAGCGCGCAATGGACATTCGTCCCCACGGGCAGTTACACCAGCGCCGCACTGCGCGAGGCCCTTCGGACGGGCAACATCTACGTCGGCATCGACACGGGCAATTACCCGACCGGCGAGGTGCGCGGTTCCTTCATCGTGGGCACCGGCTCGCGCACCTTCACGCCGCCCGCCGCCGCGCCCGCCGTCTCGCTGACCAGTGTCACCGCGACCGCCGCCGCGCGCTTCCTCACGCAGGCCACCTTCGGCCCGACGAAGACCGAAATCGACGCCCTCACGGGTGGCAGCATCGACACGTGGATCACCGCGCAGATGGCACTGCCTTTCAGCTCACACCGGACGGCCACCGTGGCCGACCGCACCGCGTTTGGTGGCAGCAATAGTTTCACCAACTGGAATGCGATCCACATGCAGAACCGCCAGTCGGCGTGGTTCAAACTCGCCCTTACCGCGCCTGATCAGCTCCGCCAGCGCGTCGCCTTCGCGCTCAGTCAGATCCTCGTCACCTCGGACATTGCCCTGGGCGATGACGACCGCGCCGAGCCGCTCGCCAATTACTACGACATCCTCGGCAATGGCGCCTTTGGCAATTTCCGCACGCTGCTCGAAAACGTCACCCTCAGCCCGATGATGGGCGAGTACCTCAGCTCACTGCGCAACTCGAAGGCCACGGTCGACTCAGCCGGCAACACCCTCACCACGCCGGACGAAAATTACGCCCGCGAGGTCATGCAGCTCTTCACCATCGGTCTCGTGCAACTCCAGCCCGACGGCACGCTGGTCCTCGGGGCCGACGCCCTGCCGATCCCGACCTACAACCAGACCACGATCACCGAGATGGCCAAGGTCTTCACCGGCTGGGGCTACCCCTCGACCGACCTGAGCCGATTTCGTTCCGCGCCGCGCAACCACTTCAGCCCGATGCAGCTGTTCCCCGCGTTCCACGACGATACGGCGAAGAACCTCACCCCCGTCAGCCTCACGCCCATTCCCGCCGGCCAGGGCGGCACGCAGGACCTCAAGCTCGCGCTCGACGCCCTGTTCACGCATGCCAACACGGCTCCTTTCATCTCCAAGCAGCTCATTCAGCGCCTCGTCACCAGCAACCCCAGCCCCGGCTACGTTTACCGCGTCGCGCAGAAATTCGAGAATGATGGCACGGGCAGGAGAGGCGAACTCGGCGCCGTCGTCCGCGCGATCCTGACCGACTTCGAGGCCCGCTCACCCGTCGTCGCCAGCAACATCAACTTCGGCAAGTTAAAGGAACCCCTCCTCCGTCTCACTGGCGTCCTGCGCAGTTTCGGCGCTGCCTCCACCAGCGGTCGCTTCCTCGGCTATCGGCATACCGTGAACAACGTCGTGATCACTGGCACGACGCCCAGACCCGCGACCCAGGCCGAAATCACCCCGACCCTCAATTCGACCACTCTTGTCTACAGCGCCATCGGCAACATCGCCCAAGCCGCGCTGCGCGCACCCTCCGTGTTCAATTTTTATCATCCCGACTACGTTCTTCCCGGACCGCTCGCGGCCGCCGGGCTCGTGGCGCCCGAATTCGAAATCACGGACGACAACCTCGCGATCAGCGTGCCGAACTACTACCGGGCGTTCGTCCTCGCCGCCCTCCCGACCACCAACGGCGTGCCCACCGCCGCCGCGCCCTACACACTCACGCTCAACCTCGCCTACGAGCAGACGCTTGCGAGCAACCCCGCCACCCTCCTCGACCACGTCAGCACCCTGCTGGCGAACGGCACGCTCTCGACGGCCGCCCTCACGCGAATCACGACGGCGCTCACCGCCCTGCCGACCGCGACGACAACGGAGGACCGCGTCAAGTCCGCCATCCTCCTCGTCCTCACCTCCCCCTCGGCCGCGGTGCAGAAGTAAGAAAATCGTTCTCGTAACCGTTCTCGCCTCCACCAAGTCACCCGAGAGAACGGGAAAGATTACGAGAACGAGGAACGATCAACAAAACTATCAAGTCTCTCCCTCCCTCTTCCCTCCTCCCATGAGCAAAAAGTCCGCCCCTGAAGTTTCCCGCCGCGAATTCCTCGGCAGCGCCTGCTGTGCCGCGGTCGGCGCCACCGGCCTCCTCTCCGCCCTCGGCAGTCTCCGCCTCATGGGTGCGGCCGCCAATCCCGCCAATGGTCCTCGGCTCCCGGCCACCGCCGGAGCCCTTCCGTCCGACTACAAAGCGCTCGTCTGCCTTTTCCTCAACGGCGGCAACGACGCCAACAACCTCATCGTTCCCATGGGCACAGGTCCCGCGGGCGACGCCGCCGGCTACCTGGCCTACGCCGCCGCCCGCTCCAACCTCGCCCTCCCGCGCACCGGCCTGCTCCCGATCTCGCCCCGCACCTCCGACGGCCGCACCTGGGGTCTCCATCCCGCGGTGACCGAACTCCACAGTCTCTTCAATTCCGGCAAGGCCGCCTTTCTCGCCAACGCCGGCACCCTCGTCTACCCGACGAACAAAGCGCAATATACGGCCCGCAGCATTCCGCTCCCCCCGCAGCTTTTCTCCCACAGCGACCAGCAGGTCCAGTGGCAGCACAGTGTGCCCGACAAACCCACTTCCACCGGCTGGGGTGGCCGCGTCGCCGATCTCGTCAATACCTTCAACACCAGCGACCAGATCTCGATGTCGATCAGTATCGCCGGAAAGAATACATTTCAGGTGGGCACCAGGGTCAGCCAGTACGCCATCAGCACCGGCGGTGCGACCAGGCTCACCGGCAGCACCACGTCGCTGACGCCCACCAACGCCGACGGCGTCCGTTTCCGCGCGCAGAAGGACCTCTTCGCCCAGAGCCAGTCCACGCTCTTCGAGACCGCTTTCGCCGGCGCGTCCGGCGACGCCATCGTCAGCTCCGATCTCCTCAACACCATTCTCAGCGCCTCCCCGTCGCTCGCGACCGTGTTTCCCAACACCACCGCGGGCAACCAGCTCAAGATGGCCGCGCGCCTCATCGCGGCGTCTCAGACGCTGGGCCTCAAGCGCCAGATTTTCTTCGTCCAGCTTGGCGGCTGGGATCTTCATGCCGCGCAGGTCGTCAATTCCGACCCGCTCACCGGCGTCCATGCCGGCCTCCTCTCGCAAATCAGCCTGGCGGTAAGCGCGTTTTACACCGCGACCGATGAGCTCGGTGTGGCCAATCAGGTCACCACGTTCACCGCCTCCGACTTTGGCCGCACTTTCCGCTCCAACGGCGACGGTTCCGACCACGGCTGGGGCAGTCATGCCTTTGTCGTCGGCGGCGCCGTCCGGGGCGCCGACATCTATGGCCGAATGCCCACCCTCTCGATCAATGGCCCGGACGACACCGGCCTCGGTCGCTGGATTCCCACCACCAGCGTCGATGAATATGCGGCCACCCTCGCCACCTGGTTTGGGGTCAGCGCCACCGACCTGCCGATCGTCCTTCCGAACATCGGCCGTTTTGCGAAACCCAATCTCGGTTTCCTGGGCTGACCGCGCGCGGCGTCGGCGATGGCGTCGAAGCGTCCCGCGGGGTTGCGCTGCGCCGGCAGGCGCGTCCGCCCGGTGAGTTCCGCCGACTGAGGGGAAACTGGATTTCAGGGGGTCGCAGCGGGGAGGTTGCTGGAGTTCCGTCGCGGAGCCGTTGGGTTGGATTTTGCGCACCTATTTTTGTGGCGGCGGCATCCCCGGCGCCCCAGCCTGCGAGCGCCTCCCCGCCGCTTTTTGTCCGGTGCCGCACTGGACTTTCCCACCTACCCCGCCGCTCCCGCCATGCGCATCTTGTACTCCCTCGTCTTCTTCCGCGCCGCCGCCAGGTTGATCAAATTCACGTCGCGCCCCCAGCCCCTTGCCATTTTGGGTTGCTGGCTGGCCCTCGTCGGCGCACCTGGCTTCGCCGCCCCGCCCGACCTCGGCGCGGGAAACGCCAGCACTCAGACTACCGGCAGCATTGCCGGACGCGTTTTTGATCCCGCCGGGGGCAACTACCTCGGTAATGCGCGCGTCACCGTCGACGGCACGACGATCGAATCGTTCACCGACGACACCGGCTATTACCGCCTCGACCGTGTGCCGGCCGGCGACGCGCGGCTGCGCGTCTTTTACACCGGGCTCGCGGCCCAGACCCGCACCATCGCCGTCGCGGCCGGCCGGACGGCGCAGCAGGATTTCGAGCTCCTCGCGGCCGACGGCACGGCGGGCACGGCGGGCGATCCGCTCCGGCTCAAGAGAATGGTCGTCTCCACGTCGCGCGAGATGGACGGCGCGGCCATCGCGATCAACGAGCAGCGCTTCGCGCGCAATATGGTCACGGTGGTTTCCACCGACGAGTTCGGCATGGTGGCGGAGGGCAACGCCGCCGAGTTCCTGAAATTTTTGCCCGGAGTCACGATTGAATACGCCGGCGGCGACGCGCGCGGGGTGTCGCTGAACGGTGTGGGCAGCAGCTATGTTCCCGTCTCGATCGGCGGCTTCGACCTCGCGAACCTGCCGGCGTCCGGCAACAACCGGAACCTCGATTTCAACGGCGTTTCGATCAACAATGTCGCGCGCGTCGAGGTCACCAATTCCAACACGCCCGAGACCTCCGGCAGCTCGCTCGCCGGTTCGATCAACCTGGTTCCGCGGAGCGCGTTCGAGCGCGCCAAACCGCTGTTCAACGGCACCGCGTATGTGATGTTCCGTGACAACGATCGGTCGCTCCGAAAAAGACCCGGGCCGAACGATGGCTACAATCACCACGTCCAGCCCGGCGCGGATTTTTCGTATATCGTACCAATCAACGCCCGCTTCGGATTCACGCTCACGGGTGGCTACAGCAAGCAGATCGCGCCGCAGGACCTCTGGCAGAACACCTGGACCGGGGTCAGCGGCGCCGCCAGCGCCAACCTGCCGGCGCCGGGCGTCGCGGCGCCGTATCTGACGTCCATTCAAATGGGCGACCGGCCGCGCCTGACGACGCGCAGCTCGGCGGGCGTCACCCTCGACTACAAGCTTTCGCCCGCCGCCCGGCTGGCGTTCACCTTCAGCTGGACGCAGTTCGACACGGCCAACTACAACCGCGCCATGCGGTTCTTCATCCAGCGGGTGACGCCGGGAAATTTCGGCCCGACCTTCACGCACGGCGCCACCGGCACGGGCGCGGGCGAGCTCCAGACTGCGGTCAACGCGCGCCGGTGGACCAGCTCGACCTATGCGCCGGCGCTGGTCTGGCGGCACCAAGGATCGATTTGGAAGGCCGAGGCTGGGGCGGGGCTTTCGGCCTCGACCACCAACTACCAGGACCTCGACCAGGGTTTCCTGCGCGGCGAGATTCTGGCCCGCCGCCCGAACGTCGCGATTTCCTTCGATGACGTCAGCTTCCTCGGCCCGGGTCGCATCACGGTGCGGGATGGCACGACGGGCGCGCCCGTCGATCCGTATTCGCTCAGCAGCTACACGCTCTCCTCGATCGGCAACCTCAGCGACTATCGCGACCATCTCGAACACAAGCGCAGCGCCTATGCCACTCTCCGGCGCGATTTCGACTGGCGGGGCATTCCCCTCTCGGTGAAAGGCGGCCTCGATGTGCGCCAGTCGCAGCGCGACATCACTGGCGGCACGCTGGCGGCGACCTACGTCGGCCCCACCAATCTCACCTCGACCCTGCTCGACCGGCCCAATTCCCAGCGCCCGCCGCCGTTCGGTTTTCCGCTCACCGAGTGGCTGAGCACCGAGCGGACGGCGCAGCTTTACACGGATCATCCCGAATACTTCCGCACCGATCCCAACGCGATCTACCGCTCGAGGGTGAATCTCCAGCGCTACGCGGATGAAGTCATCGCGTCGGCGTTCCTCCGCGTGGACGCCCAGTTTATCAATCGTCGCTTGAAGCTCACGGGAGGCTACCGCGCCGAACAAACCAACGTCAGCGGCGAGGGCCCGCTGACCGACCCGACCCGCGCCTATCGGCGTGACGCCAGCGGCAACCTCGTGCTCGTCAACGGACGACCGCAGCTGATTGTGCCGGTCAACGCCGGGCTCGAATACTCCAAGCTCACGTACCTCAGCCGCGGCGGGCAGACGCAGAAGGAATACCTCCGGGTTTTACCGAGCCTCAATGGCAGCTTCAATCTCCGTGAAAACCTGATCCTGCGCGGCGCTTTCTATCAATCGCTCGGGCGGCCGAGCTACAACCAGTACTACGCTGGCACCGCGCTGCCCGACACCGAGTCGCCGCCCAGCCCGTCCAATCGCATCAGCGTCAACAACCCGGGCATCAAGGCGTGGAGCGCCAACACCTACCGGTTCAGTCTCGAGCATTATTTCGAAGGCGTGGGCCTGCTCTCGGTCGCCGTGTTCCGGCGCGATTTCCGGAATTTCTTTGGGAGCACCAGTTTTCGCGTGACGCCGGAACTGCTCGACCAGCTTGAACTCGATCCCGGCCTCTATGGCGGCTACGACATTGCGACCAACTACAATCTTTCGACCCGCGTCCGCAGCCAGGGGATCGATTTCAACTACAAGCAGGCGCTCACGTTCCTGCCGCCGTGGGCCCGCGGCGTGCAGGTTTTCGCCAACGTGAGCGCACAACGGATGATCGGCGACGCGGCCGCCAACTTTCAGGGTTATATTCCGCGGACCTACAACTGGGGTGTCAGCCTGACCCGTGCGCGCGGCAGCGCCCGCGTGAACTGGAACTACCGTGGCAAGCAGCGCGCCGGCGCCGTCAGCGGGACGGGCATCGAACCGGGGGTCTTCAATTGGTGGGCCAAGCGGCTCTACATCGACGTCACGGGTGAATTCAAACTCACGAAACGCTTCGCGCTCTTTGCGAGCCTGCGCAACGTCGGCGACGCCACGGAGGACCTGAAGATCTTCGGCCCGAACACGCCGGACTACGCGACCTTCCGCCAGCGCGAGGATTTCGCGTCGCTGTGGACGATGGGCGTGAAGGCGACGTTTTGAGCGAGAATGATCGCCGTCCGCCCCGGGGGCATTTGAACAAACCCAGGTCGACAGCCAAACCGGGACTGGCGAGGGCGCTGTGCCCGCCGAGCAAACGGACCAGCCGCACGTGGCCCCGATGGCCCGCGCAAACGGCGGATGGAATCTCGGCGCTCGATCGGCCTCCGACGCGCCTCCGAGATCACGTCGAGTCGCCCGAACCGAGTTCGCGGAGCACCCGGTCAATTTCCGCGATCAAGTCGACGGTGCGTAACACGGCCGTATCCCACAAGACCTGATCGTCGATGGAATCATAGCCGTGCACGAGAATGTTTCTCATACCGATGATCCGGTGCCAGGGAATCTGCGGATAGCGATCCTGGAAAGGGCGGTCCAGCCGGGTGGCAGCTTCGCCGACGAGGGACACGTAACGCTCGAGCGCCGCCCGCAGCATGTCGTCGGTTGCTACTTCCTCGATTGATCGACTTGAGTCAGTGCATGCGCCCGTGCCGCAAAATCGCGCATTTGCTCCAGCGTCAGCTTGGGATCACGGACGCTCAAAGATCGGGACAAGCTGGTTCCGCACCCGGCCCGCCACCAAAGGGTGCAGCCGCGTGCAATAATCCACCGTTTTGCCCAAGAGGAGACTGAGGGTTTCGCGGTGGTCGATGATGTCCCAGCCCAAGCCCTTGAGGGCTCCCGGTTCGTATTCGGCCAACACGTCTACATCGCTCCGAACCGCGTCAAAATCATCCCGCAGCACCGAGCCGAACAGGCTGAGCCGCCGGATCCCGCGTTCTTGGCAAAACGAGGCGACGCGTTCCTGGTCGATTCGGATGTGCAGTTTGGCAACGCTCATGAAGCGACACTACCGGGACCGTACCGACCCGCAAGATCGGGCTTTAGGCGACGACACGATAATTACGAAACCATTTCGCCCTGGGCCGGGCGGCGGTCGCTCCAGCGAACCATGGCCGCATGCTTCGTCCGATATTCGTGAAACTCAAGTCCAGCGTGCCAGATCCTCTGACGAGATTTGCAGGAAACGGAGATGCGCCCGCCTCACCCGCGCACCTGGCCCGTGCCTGCGATGACGAACTTGTAGGTGCACAACTCGGGCAGGCCCATCGGGCCGCGCGCGTGAAGCCGGTCGGTGCTGATGCCAATCTCCGCCCCGAAACCGAATTCAAAACCGTCGTTGAAGCGCGTGCTCGCGTTCCAGAAGACCGTCGCGCTGTCCACTTCGGCGAGGAAGCGCCGGGCGGCCGGTTCGTCCGCGGTCACGATGGCGTCGCTGTGGCTGGAGCTGTCGCGATTGATCGTCGCGATGGCGTCATCGAGCGAATCGACGACCCGGACCGCGAGCACATAATCGAGAAACTCCGTCGTGAAATCGGCGGGCGCCGCCGGCGTGGTGGCAATCCCCGCGCGGGCGAGAATCGCACCGCTCACAGGGTCGCACCGGAGTTGCACGTTCTGCGCGACGAGGGCCCGGGCGACCGCGGGCAGAAACGATTCCGCGATGGCGCGGTGGACGAGCAGTTGCTCGGCGGCGTTGCACGCACTGGGCCGCGAGATCTTGGCGTTGAGCGTGATCGCCTCGGCCATGGCGAGATCGGCGGCGGCATCCGCGTAGACGAAGCACACCCCCTTGAAGTGCTTGATGACGGGAATGGTGGAATTCTCCGCGACGTAGCGAATCAGGCTCTCGCCGCCGCGCGGAATAATACAGTGAATGAGCGTGTCGAGCTTGAGCAGGGTGTTGAGCGCGGCGCGGTCCGTCGTCGGCACGAGTTGCACGGCGTCGGCGGGAAGTCCGGACTCGGCGAGCGCCTGGCTGACGAGCGCGGCGAGCGCCAGGGTGGTGTGAAAGCATTCCTTGCCGCCGCGCAGGATCGCGGCGTTGCCGCTCTGCAGGCAGAGAATCGCACAGTCGATGGTCACGTTGGGGCGCGCCTCGTAGATGATCCCGCTGACGCCGATCGGCACGCGGACCTTGCGGATAAGCAGACCGTTGGGGCGGATGTTTTCTTCGAGAAGGGTGCCGACCGGATCCGGCAGATCGGCGACCTCGCGGACGGACGCGGCGAGCTGGCGGAGCCGGGCTGCGGTCAGCGTGAGGCGGTCACGCGCCGCGGGAGAGAGGGCGCCGGCCTCGGGCGAGAGCAGATCGCGTTGGTTGGCCTGCTCCAGTTCGAACTGCGACGCGGCGATGAGGTCGGCCAGTTTTTCCAGCGCGGCGTCCTTCCGCGCGCGCGACACCGTCGCGAGCACCAGCGACGCGGCGCGGGCGCGTTGGGCGAGGGACGTGACGAGTTGGACGAGGTCGGCGGACATGCGTCGGCAAAGAAACCACGAAACACGCGAAAGACACTAAAAACTTTCGACGCCCCGGCGGGCGGGTGCGTCCGCCAGATTGCGGCAAGGCCAATCCGGGTTCATTCCAAACGCCACGGCGCCGACAAAGCGGCGCCCTCCGAAAACCACCTGATTCCGTCAACTGGCAGCTGCGCCCGCGTGCCCGGCCCTCACTCGAAAATTCGGCCGCGGTTGAAGCGCCAGATGGCGAGGGCCATGACACCGCCGGCGATCCCGAGCAAAATGCCGAGAGTCGGGAGCAGTTGAACGAAGGAGTGGCCGGACCACAGGACCTGCGAGAATCCCTCCATCGACCAGTAGACGAGCGTGAGTTTGCTGAATTGCTGGATGAAGACGGGCATCAGCGTGATCGGGAACCAGGCGCCGCCAATCGCGCTCATCAGCATGATCAGAAAAGTCGCGAGCCCGCTGGCGGCCTCGGCGCTGGGAGAAATGGCGGCCAGCAGCATGCCGAACGACGTGCAGGCGGCGGCGGCGAAAAGACAGACCAGCGCCAGCAGGCCGAGATGGGGCAGCACCGCGATGCCGAAGAGGGCGCCCGCCGAGACGAAGAGCACCACGAGTTGCACGACACCGAGCGTGACGCCGTAAATGAACTTGCTCCACAGAATCTGGGCCCGGCTGACCGGTGCCGCCAGCAGGCGCTGAAAAATCCCGGCATCGCGTTCGCGAAACAGGCTCGTCGCGGAGGCGCTCAGCGCGAAAAGCAGGAACTGGATCGCCCAGCCGCCGACCAGGCTCGTCGCCATGGGGCTCTTGATCGAGGCGCCGACCACCTGCTCGCTCTCGATCTTCACGATCTGCGAAAACACATCGGCGGCGGCGTTGGTCGTGGATTTTTTTCCGTCGGCCGACGGGCCGGCGGGGATCGCCGCGGAGCCGCCGAGGCCGAAATCACCGGAGGCGATCTGGCGTTCGAGCGCGGCGCGGTCGCCGCCGAACGCGGAGGAGATGGCGGTCGCGATCGAGCCGTTAAGTTGCCGGAGGCGGTCGTCGCCGAGGAAGGATTTGGCCCGGGCCTGCAGCGACTGGCCGAGGAGCTCGGGGACGTTCGAGAAGATGGTTTTTTGGAGCAGGCCGTTGACGGTCTGGGTCTCGATTTCGTTGCGCGGGTTGGAGAGGAACTTGAGGCGGAGGCCGAGTTCCCTTTCGCGGATCAGGTCGGCGGGCAGCACGAGGGCGAAGCGAAAGTCGGCACCGGGCGCCTGCATCCTCGGGCGCAGGTCGGCCTCGGTGAGGGGGCGGGTGGTGCGGTCGGAATTGGTGTGCTCCGTGATGATCCGAAAACTTTTTTCCGCCCGGAGGGCGTCGACGAGCCTGGCCGCCGCGGGGTTGGTGCTCGCATTGACCACGGCGACCGGGATGCCGTTGGGGCCGGAGTCTTTGCGGTTCACGCCGAAGATCTGGCCGAAGAGATAGATCATCGCGAACGGCACCGCGAACGTCAGCGAGACGGCGGCTTTGTTACTGAGGAAACTGAGGAAGTCTTTGCGAACGAGCGTGAGGACGGTGCGCATTTGGGAAGTGAAAGTGAGAGGGAGAAGGGGAGACGCGGGGCGACGGAGAGAGGGAGAGAAGGGGAGAGGGAGAGACTGGGAAACGGGGAGAGAAGGCGTTTTCTCCCCCTCTCTCTGTCTCCGTGTCTCTCATTCTCTCAGGGTGCGGCCGGTCAGGTGCAGGAAGAGCGCCTCGAGGGTCGGGCGCTGGCTGGTGAAGAGCCGCGCGGGCAGGGCGTGCGCCTCGGCGAGGGCGAAAAAGGCGGAGAGCTGGTAGTTCGGGCGGGGGCGGAAGCGGTGCTGGCCGTCCGCGGTGGTGAGTTCTCCGTGGGCGGCGAGTTGCGCGGTGAGCGGAGCGGTGGCGGAGGTGGCGGGAAAGCGGATTTCCTCCTCGAAAGGCAGCTGCGCGAGGAGTTCATCGAGCGTGCCGAGGGCGTGGACTTTCCCGTGATCGATGATGCCGATGCGGGAACAAAGCCGCGTGGCCTCCTCCATGTAGTGCGTCGAATAGATGACGGTGAGACCCTCGCGATTGAGGCGTTCGAGGTACTCGAAGATCGCATTGCGCGACTGGGGATCGATGCCGACGGTGGGCTCGTCGCAGAGCAGCAACTTCGGGCGGTGGAGGAGGGCGGCGACGAGGTTGAGCCGGCGCTGCATGCCGCCCGAAAATGTTTTCACGGGATCGCGGCGGCGGTCGGTGAGCTGTACGGCGTCGAGGGCGGCGTCGATGCGGGCGCGCAGCTCGGCGCCGCGCAGCCCGTAGAGTTCGCCGAAGATGCGGAGGTTCTGATCGGAACTGAGTTCCGGGTAGAGCGCGATGTGCTGCGGGACGAGGCCGAGGGCGAGGCGCGTCGAGACGTGGCGGGTGGAGAGTGCGGCGCCATCGAGCGTGAGGGTGCCGGCGTCGGGTTCACGCAGACCCGCGACGAGGGACATGAGGGTGGACTTGCCGGCGCCATTGGGACCG
>SXSC01000363.1 GCA_005792355.1 Opitutaceae bacterium | reverse complement strand
CTCGATGCCCTTCAAGGCTTCGAGGCCGACTTTGGCTTTGAACTCGGGATTATGCTGACGTCGTTTTTTGGACATGTGGATCGTTCTTTCTTGGGTTTGGACTTAACGATCCCTCCTGTCCAATTTTTGGGGTCCACCTCAAATCAGATCCGTTAACGGCTTACTTAGTTTTCGCGTTATATTTACTGCCACTGCTGGTTTTCCCCCAAATCTTTCGTGGCGGTTTGCTCATCCGTCTGGAAGGCATCGCTGTGGTGACCGCAGATGGTTCCGACGCGAGCCGTCTTCGACTGCTGGCTAGGAGCTTGTTCGTGGCGGCGCCATTTCTTCCGGCGGCGCTGGCCCAGCTGGTTAACCCACCGCAGCCGATCGGAGTGGTCACCGTGACGATCTGGACAGTATTGTCATTCGGGTCGGTCATGTTGGATTCCTGTTTCAAGGATTATGGCCGTGCGCTGCAAGACCGCCTTGCTGGCACCTGGTTGGTGCCGCGATAGAAGTTTTCCAGTGGTCTGAGGCTGTGAGGACGAACGTCGCTTGGGATCAGTGGTTGAGTGAAGTCCCCCGGGGCATATCGATCCTGGATCACGAGCTGCCACAATTCTTTGCCGCTTCCGTCAGCATGGGCCGCGTCGTTGCGATTCGGGTAACCGTTCCCGAGCAACACCCACCCGATCTAGCCAATCAGTAGCGTTAACAAATCCAACGTCATGGGAACGGCGGCGGCTCAACCGGGGAGGTCGGTTTAGGGTTTGCGGGGACTACAGGAGGCCGATTCTGTTTCCGCCCGGAACCGTCATCTCACTTCGCTCCCGGATCCGTCCCCCGGAAAGTCCTGTCTCCTCCCAGCCGTGATGCCTTGCCTCCGCGTTCTCCTCCTCTTCCTGCCGCTCTTCGCTGCGTTCGGGCAAAGCCTGCCCCCGGGGGTGATCATCGATCGCAGTCCCGACTTCGAGCGCGTGTATGTCGCCTGTCCGAGCATCGCGATTCTGCCCGACGGGTCCTACGCGGCCAGTCACTCGTGGTTCGGCCCGGGCACGACCAACGACACGACCGAGGTGTTTGCGTCGACCGATCGCGGCCGGACCTGGACGCACCTCGCCAAGGTGGTGGGCCAGTGGTGGTCGACCCTCTTTGTGCACCGTGGTCAACTCCACCTGCTCGGGGTGGACCGTGAATACGGGCACATCGTCATCCGCCGGTCGGCCGACGGCGGTCGCACTTGGACGACGCCGAAAGACGTGCGCAGCGGGCGGCTCAGCGAGAAACCCGGCTACCATGGCGCGCCGGTGCCGGTCCTCGTGCACGGTGGCCGCCTGTGGCGCGCGTTTGAACTATCCGGCGGGCCGGTGAGCGAACTGGCCGCCGAGGTCGCCCGTCATCCCGCCGGGAGCGGCTACAACACCGGGATCTGGGGTGATCTCTACATCCGTCCGCGCCTGAACTGGGCATCCCTGATGTTGTCTTCGCCGGAAGACGCCGACCTGCTGCGAGCCGACCAGTGGCGCCGGAGCGCACCGCTCTTTCATCCCGAGTCCGAGTCGCAGTGGATCGAGGGCAACGTGGTGGTTGCGCCGGACGGGCGCCTGGTGAACGTTCTCCGCACCAATCCCCGCACCGCGACCGGCACGCCGAGCCGTACCAGCACCGTGGTGACACTGGTCGACGTCAGCCCGGACGGGGGGACGCAGCGCTGGGATCCGGCCGCGGCGGTGGTGCCGTTCCCGGGCGGAGGCAGCAAGTTCACCGTGCGCTACGATGAGCGGAGCCGGCGTTACTGGAGCCTGCCTAACCTCCAGCAAGACCCGACCGCGTACCGCAGCATCGTTGCGCTCGCGTCCTCGGCGGATCTGCGCGACTGGCGGGTCGAGGGGATCGTCCTGCAGCACCCGGAGCCCCGTCATCATGCGTGGCAGTACCTCGACTGGCAGTTCGACGGGGAGGATCTCATCGCGGTCAGCCGCACCGCGTGGGAAGGCTCCAAGGCCGCGCACGATGCGAACTACTTCACCTTCCATCGTATCGCCGGCTTCCGGACGCTGGGCGGCGCGCGAATGGGCGATCGCGGCCAGGAGAAATTGAACCGAGATTGAGCCATGGCTGATATCCCGTTCGCGGCGATGCGGGCCTAAGCCGATCCCCCCTCCTGACCCAACCCAGCGGGATCCAGTCTCCTTCCCCAGCCGACTTCGCGCGTTCCGCAAGGGAACGTCTGGGGCACAACGCCTCAAAACAGCGGCGCGTTGTTCTTCGGGTCGTTGAGCAGCGCCTCGAAGCGCGGGTCGCCCCGCAGCGGCGCGTAGGTTGGGTCGCGCTTCATTTCGTACACGTTGAGCTCGCTGTAGGGCGTGCGCAGCAAGCGGGCGTATTCGGCGATGGCAGAGTTCTTGTCACCGGTCCACGCATGGACAAAGGCGAGGTTGGCATTCACGCCGGGCCCGGAACGCGTATCTGGCGATAGGGCGGCCAACTCGATCGCCTTGCGCGCACATCGCAGCGCCTCGTCCGCATGGCCGAGCATGGCCTCGGCCTTGCTCAAGCGCTGCCACAGGTTCTCGTTGGCCGGTTCACGTTCGAGCCTTGACCGGAGTTGCACAGGATCCTCCAGCCGGGCGCGGGCGCCGGCGGGATCACCCTGCGCGAACCGCAGGATGGCCGCGGTGATTCCCCGTTCGTCCGGTGCCTCCAGCCGGAGCAGTTCCGCGAGATTGCCACTCATCAACGCCCAACGTTTCTTGTGACCGAGCGCCGGGGCCGAACCAGCCTGCGTCGCAGTGAGCCCGGCAAAGAAAGTATCGACTGCCGCCGGCGAGCCGCTGGTCCAAAATGAATGCAGCGCTACGTTGAACGGGCCGCTGAGTCTGTCCGGGAATTGCACTGCGATTCGCTGCCAGACCGCCCTGGATTCGCCGTAACGGCGGCCCCCCTCGAGAAGGTGGGCCAGCCGGGTGCTCGCGAGATAATTGCCGGGCTCGAGTTCCACGCTTTTTCGCATGGCGGCCATCGCTTCCGCCCATCGGCCCGTGCGCCGATAAAGTGCGCCCAACATGGAAGTCACGTCGGCGCTCTTCGGCTGCAGGCGCGCCACGCGCTCGAACTGCTCCGCCGCCCGGGCAAAATCGCGGAATCCGTAATAATAGTAGTGGCCGACCGCGAAGATGACTTCCGGCAGGTCGGGCGCGAGCCGGACCGCGGTATCGACGGCGGCCTTGGCTTGGGCCAGCCGACCCGCCGTCCGGTCTCGGGCGGTGGAATAGATACTCGCGTGAACCCGGCCGAGTTGAGCCCACGCCACCGCGAATCCGGGATCGAGCTCCAACGCGGCGCGCAGCCGCGATTCCTGCTGTTCCGCGTTGCCCCGGGCATCCCAGATCTGCCGCGCCTTGAGATAGAGGTCGTAGGCGGCAAGGTTATCGGTCGGACGGCGCTCGAGGAGTTTCTTTGTCTCCGGAGAAAGAACGGCCTTGAGGGCACTGGCGATCTCCGTGGCCAGGGCAGCCTGAATGGAAAACACCTCCTTGGGCGTGAGTTCGCGGTCGTAGCTTTTAGCCCAGAGATGTTCGTCATTGGCCGCCCGGATGAGCTGGCCGGTGATGCGCACCTGGTTGCCCGCCCGCCGGACACTGCCTTCGAGAATGTAGGCGACACTCAGTTCGCGGCCGATCTGCGGGATCTTCTTCGTCGTGCCGCGATACTCCTGCACCGAGGTGCGCGAGATGACGCGCAGCTCCGGGATGTTGGCGAGGGTGGTGAGGATGTCCTCGTGCATCCCGTCGGAGAAGAACGCGGTGTTCTCCTTGTCGTCGCTCAAGTTGTCGAACGGCAGGACGGCGATGGATTTTTCGTTCACCACCGGCACCGCAGCCGGGGCCGCAACGGGCGAGGGCTTTGTTTCCGGGACTGGCTTGGCCGCCGGGCCAACATCCTTCGCGCCAGGCCGCATCACGAAGAGGCCGATGAGTGCGACCACGACCACACCCAGCGCAATGCCAACCCAATGGGGCAGGCCGGTTCGGGCAGCCGTGGCAACGGTCGTGGCTGGCGGAGCCACGGATGCGGCGGTTGCGGGCGGCGCGCTCGGTCCACCGAGAAGCTTCTGCACGCGAGCTACGAACGCCACCGAGGCTTCCCCGCCGGGCAACTTCGTCCACTGCACGGTGCGGAACTCCGTCGGAACATGCGCCTCGGCGTCGCGGGTCGTATCGATCACGACCGGCAACAAGAACGGCCGCGCCGCGGCCATCGCGTGCGTCCGTTCAGCAGCGAGTTTCCACTCGATCCGAAAGTATCCCTCCAACCGCTCCTGCGTGGCCGCCGAGACAACGGGGATAAACAGCGCGCACGCGCCAATCTGCCCACGGATTTTCTGGTCCCACGCATCGCCACCCACCAGCGCATCCTGATCGAACCAGACCTCGACGCCCGCCGCCCGCAGCGATTCGCAAATACGCTTGGCCGCCTCCGCGTCTTGCGACGCGTAGCTGAGGAAGACGGCTTTGCCGGATTTGGACATGGCGGGGCTGAGTGGGTGGGCTCGAAACATGGTCACACTGGAAAATCGCACCCGCCGGTGGCGAGTGCATACTTACCTGTTGGCGGGCGGAAGAACGGGATCGATTTTCGCCCGTTTCCAAATCCAACCAATTCGGCACAGCCGCTCAAAGCAGCGGCGCGTTGTTCTTCGGGTCGGTGTGCAGCGGCACGTAGCGCGGAGAGCTCGTCGGCACTACGGCGCGCACCGCGCGTGCTGCCCATCACTTCACCGGCACCAGGCGCTTCAGCTCTTCGGTCCAGTGCTCGAAGATGCGGACTTCCGGCGGTGCCGCGTCCTCGGCGCCGTCCGCCTGTCCCTGTGTGATCAGGCCGATCAACCGGCCGTCCGGCATGATGTCGTACTGTCTGCTCGTCGCGGAAACGAACGGCAACCGCAACGGCAACGGTGTCGGGTTTCCGAACGCGACCGTCGGCTGCGTCGTCACGGTCACCACCCTGAGCCTCCCCGGGCGGGGAGAAAAGAAAAGCATCGTGCCGTCGGGCGACCAGAACGAGTGGTAACCAAAATTTTCGTCCTCCATGCGCGGTAGTTGATACTGAGCACTGGTGGCCGGAAATGGCTGGATATAAAGTCCACCGCTTTGGTCGCGACTGGTATACGCGATCCATCGGCCATCAGGCGAAAACATCGGCGACGAAGCCACCCCCTTGACGTTGCCGAACGGCGCGGTCGTCCCGCTCGCCCGCGCGTAGGTCCAGAGCTCGCCGGGCGCTTGGACGGTGGCGGATGGGGAGACGATGAATAAAAGGGTCTCGTCCTTCGGCGACCATGACGCGGGGAAGTGCGCGGTGTCCTTCTCCGGCTTGGTCAGCCGCTCGGCCGGTCCGGTCCCGTCGGCGCGCTGCCAGAATATGGCCCGGTCACCCTCCCGGTCCGATTGAAACGCCACGCGCTGACCATCGCGCGACCAGATCGGATCGCGGCTGTTCCCGCCAAAGGTCAGGCGGCGCAAGGCCGTCTTGCCATCAAGATCGTAGATTGCGACGTAAGTCTCTTTCGAATCCGCGACCCCCACGGCGACGCGCGTGCCGTCCGGCGACGCGCGAGGCGCGGCGTAGGGGCCGGATGGCAGAGCCAAGGGCGTGAGTTTGCCTGCACGGTCGCTCAGGGCCATCTGCAGCGCAAGGTTGCTGACGGCCCTCGCGCTGTAGACCCAGACCAGCGTGCCGTTTGCGGCGACACCGTAATTCGCGGCCTTCATGCCGGACAATGTGGTAGAGATCATCACTCCCTGCACCAGGGGGACCGCGCTGCCGGTGACCGACAGCCGGCGCGCATCGAAGGCGACTCCCATCAGAACGTTGCCGACGGCATAGACCAGATGCCCAGTCGCCAGATAGCGTGCGTCAACTCCGCCCTCCACGAGGACCTTCCGCGCGCCCGTCGAGATCTTCTGCGCGACGATGCGGGTTCCGCCATTCGCTTCGGTCCCTGCCGGTCGCGCCGTGAAGAGCACCGTGTCGCCGTCCGGCAACAGCTGCGGACTAACAATCTGTTCCCCATTCTGGGAGGTCACCACCACCGCGGGCGTGCCGCCGGTGGTCGGCACGCGCAGAATACTATCGCGGGTGCCCAATAAGACCGTGCCGTCCGGCGCCCAGCTGGCGCCGTAGTGACTAACGGTCATAGTGCCGATAACCACCGGGGCACCACCGCTGATGGCAATGCGCTTCAGTTCCCCGTTCTGGTGGTAGCCGACCGATTGTCCGTCCGGCGAAAAGAAGGGGTCATACAACAACCCTTCCGTCCCAGGAATCACGCGCGCCTCCAACTCGTCGAGATTGCGCAGGTAGAGCCCTCCGGTCGCGTTAAACACAATTTTCCGGCCGTCGGGCGAGACCGCGATGAAGTTCCGGTTGGTGCTTCTGAACGCCTGCCCGTCGGGGAGGCGATAGCTAAACCGGGACACCGCTGCCGGCGCAGGGGTGGGCCACAGGCGCCACGCCACAAGACCAGCCCCGAGGAGCACCCCGACGCCCAGCGTCACCACGAGCGGCAGCGCGCGCCGCCACCACGAGCGTTGAGGCACGAAGGTCTCGAACCCGCCTTCGAGCGGGAGCCGCACGTCTGTGGAAAGTTTGAGATTTTTCGTCGTCAGCTCGGAGTTCTGGGTCGGCGCAGGCGTGAGCCCAGCCTGCCCACTATCAAGCGGACGCGTTGTTGGGGTTGGGGATTCCGATGCTGGCCCGCCGAGTAATTTTCTCACGCGAGCGACGAACGCGGCCGGCGCCTCACCGCCGGGCAGTCGCGTCCATTGCACTGCAGTGAAGGCATCGGGCACAAGCGCGCCTCGCTCGGTCGTGCCATCGATGCACACCGGCACGATGAACGGCTTTCCTTTTGCGATGAGGTGCGAGCGGTCTTCCGCCAGTTTCCATTCGAGTCGGAAATAACCTTCGTGTCGCGCCTGCGTGTTGGCCGAGATCAGGGGTACAAATAGGGTGCAAGCTGTGATCTGCTCGCGGATTTTCCGGTCCCACGCATCGCCGCCGATAAGTCCGCCCTCCTGGTCAAGCCACACCTCGACGCCTCCCTGGCGCAGTGCCTCGGCGATGCGACGCGCCGCCTCCGCGTCTTGCGACGCGTAGGAAAGAAAGACGGCTTTGCCGGCAGATTCGGACATGGGGAGTGGGACGTGGGCGGACCGGAGACGCCGTCACACTGAAAAATCGCACCCCTCGGTGGCGAGAGCATACTTCCCCGGGGGATTCCCGGTTGGCCGGAGTGAGATCGGGCTCAATTTTCGCCCGTCTCGCAAAGGAACTTCTTGTGAGCGGCCTCCTCGTCAGAAACCGTCCGCGACTCGCTTCTCCCGCCGTCAAGGTCATCAAGACCTGAAGGCCGGCTGTGACCTCGGGACCGGCCTCTGTGCGCTCTGTAACCAAGATTGAAAAGTCTACCGCAGCTGCGGCGACGCGCGCGCTAGATTTTCTTTCCCGGCACGACGGGCGGCTTCAGCGCGAAGCTCAGGCCGCGACTCAGCGACGCCAGCGACACGGAAATATGATCCTCATCCGCGAACCGCGCGGTACTAACGTTGACCGCCGGTTCGAATTTCCCGAGACGCTGCGCCAGCGCGGCATAAGCCGGCCCGTCGCCAATCACCAAAACCCGAAGCCGAAAATGTTCAGCCTTCGCGCGGTCGGAGAACGACGCTTCCTCGGCCGGAGCGATTGCACCTCCCAGCGTGGGATCGGAGGCAATGTAGTGGGTGAAGGCGGTGGGATGGCCGAAAAGCACGCGCGCCACAATCAATCCGCCCAGCGAATGCCCGTAAATGCCCTGCTGGTTCTCGCTGATTTTCCAACGTGATGCAACGAATGGCTTCACCTCCTGCAACAGCACGCGCATGAACTCATCGACCCTCGTATTCAGTTTGTCGAAATCAACTCTGCCGCCTGCTCCAGTTACCGAAAATTCCTCTCCTCGGCGTCGGCCGACTTCCTCGATGTCATCCGTCGGATAACCCACGCCCACCACGATGGCGGGCGGAATCGGAAATCGCGTCGCGGTGGACGCGTGCCGGGCGTGATTCGCCGCCGCGGCAAAGTAGCGGTTGCCGTCGATGACATAAACAATCGGATACGTTTTTCCGGCGTCCGCATTGAGCGGCGGCGCTACCATGATCCGATAGCGGCGCCCGTTCACCTGCGAGAGGAAATCATGCTGTTCGGCCCCGCCAACGATGACGGGGCGACCTTCGCTCGAACCCTCCATTGGCCTATCCGCCTGCGCGAGAATCTGCGCGGTCGAAAGCACCACGCAAGCAGCGCCCGAAAGCAGGTGCGATATTGACAAGCGACGCATGGAACGGGGTTGCGTACTGGATTCTGCCTTCACGCGAATCTGCGCAACTGTATTCTTGCGACGGGAAGTCATGGGACTGATCGAAATCTATCTCCTGCGTTGAGGAAAAGTAAGTTGCGGCCAGTCCAAAGACGCCGACCTCCATCCGCCGCGCAGGTGGTTGAAGAACGTGTTCAATGCGTTCTAAAACCACCTGCGCGGCGTCTCGCGTAAAATCTACATGGCCGATTTCAAGGTGCGGCTCGAAATCAACCAAACACCCGACCCCAACCGCTCAAGATCTAGTTTCCTGCCAGCAATTCGGCGCAGCTGCATCGGCTGCCTGAGGTTTGACCATGTTGGAATCCATGGTGCGAGTTGGACAGCAGCTTGCGCTCGGCTCCTTTGTCTCCTAAATCATTAGCTCGCATGCGCACCTCCTTTGCGTTCGTCGCCGGTGTCGAGAAGCGCCATGACCCGAACATAGGTGGACAACTAGTCAACGACCGATATCCCAATCTGCCGTCGGCGTTCGCCGGCATGACAGTTGCGAAGACGTTCCGCGAGATGTGCGTCGGCTGGTTTCAAGCGGCGAAGGTGTTCCTGCAGCGCGACGGCTATCACACCCCGATGGCAATCGTCGGCACCGACCGGGCGCCGCTGATGTTTCAGCTCCGGCCGGCCGATCGCGCGGATCAGCACGCCATGATGAGGGATCTCGCGTCGCGGTGTGAACGGGCACAAGCGCGTTGGTGCGTCTTCATTTCTGAGGCGTGGACTGCTCGAGCCGGGTCGCCTTACAAGCATGCCGCCCATGATCCACGGCGTGGAGAGGCTTTAGTGTTGTACGGCATCCATGCGGACGGAACGAAGATTCTGTGTCGCGCGGTGTGTTCTCGCGCTGGGAAGAATATCGTCCTCCAACCCGAGGAGGTGAGCGAAGGGTCGATTCCGCCGGCGATGGGTGCAATTGACCGGGCGTTACGGCGGGCAGATTGAGCCGCTTTTTCCGCCGAGGCAGTTCGGACACCGCCTCGGCGGATATCTTGCTGTTCAGAAGGTTTCGATGCAGTCGGTTGCCCGCGTGGCCCAAGGCCGTTGCAGAACCCCCACCCGGCCCAACCCCCTCAAAATCCAGTTTCCTATCGGTCAACAGCCCCCGCGATTCGATATTTTTTCGGAGCCCAATAGCCGGGTTTGCGGGCCTTTCGCCAGGAAAGCCCTTCCCAATCGGTCGCAGACACAAAATGCCCGCAGGAGTGAAAGACGGCCCGCGGCGGGGCTTTTCCCCGCGGAAGCTGACCGACCACAAGGTTTCCAAGGTGCGGCTGACCAACTTGACCCCATAAAGAAAGAGGGCAGCGAAAATGGGTCGTGACACCTGAGGCCCGCAAAGGTCGACGAACGATCAACCAGCCAGGCCCGGAAGCGCGTACTTCAATGAAGCGGAAGCCGCGAAGCAGTCATCAGTACAGCGGGATCCAAACCAAACACGCGGCGCACGGGTTCAGGTGCCACTCCGCCAGAGCCAAAAAGGGGCATTTTCGGCGAGTGACCAATTCGTGACCAAAACCCCGCAAACAACTGCCGAAAAACAGCCGTCCTTTGCCGCGTATCCGAACTATGAATTCGGCACTTTACTCCCAGAAAGTGTTGAATACGTTATGAAAGGAATGGCGCGGTGGAGGTGACTCGAACACCCGACCGGCGGTTTAGAAAACCGCTGCTCTATCCAGCTGAGCTACCACCGCACTGAGGGAGACGAGCGGTACAAGGCGGAGACAAAACCGACAAGGGGAAAACCGCGCTTGACTCACACTTCCCCTAACCTACGTTCCGCCCCTTTCCTTGGTTTAGGGGTGGTAGCTCAGTGGGTTAGAGCGTCTGCCTGTCACGCAGAAGGTCGCGGGTTCGAGTCCCGTCCATCCCGCCATATTAGCAAGGAGTTAAGAAACTCCTCTCCGTTTCCTCTCATAGAGGGTACCGCTGAGAGCATCCGGCGGCACCGGATTGTTGCCCCACGATTCGAACGCGGCACATACGGTTCCTGCAGGTGCAAGGTGGATCACACGGAACGGCGGCCTTCCAGCCGCCGAATCTCAGCGCGGTCGCAGGAGGCTTTCCGATATGCGGGAACGTAATGAGAACCAGATCTCGAGCCGAGCGACGTTTTCCCGATCACGGGAAATGGCATCACTCATCACCATTTCCCCTTCACCGCCAGCTCCAGAACCCGCCCCGGCAGCCAGCCGGCGCGCCCCTTGAGATCGGTCGGGCGCGTATATTCCAAGACGTAGAGTTTCCCCGGTCCCGCGATGTGCACATCGATCGGCCGGCCCAGCGGGGCCAGAAATGTTGTCGTGCGCGCGGTCCATCTGCCGTCCACGCGTCGTTCCATTTTCAGGTGCAGCACGTCGAACCCGTGTTCCTCACCCTCGGCCGGACCGGCCAGAAAACTCCCGAGCCTTCCGACCAAAAATCCACTGCGCACCGATTCCGGCCAATCTTGGCCGAGCCAGACCAGTCCGGTCGGAGAGCTGTGGGCGCTAAACGTGCTCGTCGGCTTGCCCTCCATCAATCCCGCCGGACCGAGATTGAGAACCGGCAGCACGTATCTCTCGCCCGTCGTCGCCGGCGGCGGAGTCGGCGTGTGTTCATACCACTTCTTGTCCGCGGACGCGTCGCCGAATTGGTAGGGAAAGCCATGGTGCTCCGGTTCCTCACCCCGCTTCGGCGGCGTGATGAAATCCATCTCCTCCGGCGCATGCGCATCCGGTCCGTTTGAAACCGTAAACAGATTCTGCGCACCATCCCATGCGAAGCTGAACGCGTTCCGGATTCCACGGGAAATGATCTCGATCCTCGGCCGCTCCGCTTTCGGATCGAGCCGCCACATCACCGCCGTGAGGTCCACCTCGCCCATTTTTCCGAGGAAGGGCAGTCCGCCAGTCTCGCCCGCATCCGTTCGGGATCCGCTGCTCACATATAACATTCCATCAGGGCCAAAGCGGATGTCCGAGAGCCCGTGGTTGTACGGACCGATTCCCCACGGATAGCTGGTTTGCAACCACGGCCGCGGTTCAATCGGATCGCCATCGGCGTCGAACTTCGTCGTGCGATAAATCGCGCATTCGTTCATCACCAGCGGCTCACCCGGCACACGCTGGTTCACCGTTATCCAGAGCCGGCCTTGTCCGTCTCGCACCATTCCGAGCGTCCGAAATTCCAGCGGCTTCAGTCCCACGAAATCCTTCGGCCACAGAATCTGTTTCAAATTGCCCGACGCCACGTCGAACCGCCACACCCCGCCCGCCTGGCCGAGGATGTATAGCCGGCCGTCCCGGCCGTCGCTCGCCAGCCGTACGCCAAAGTCCGTCAGGCGCACCAATTCCCTGAGCGTGAATCCCTCCGGCGCCGGCGGCAGCGGTCGATAATCCCCCGCCGCCTTCAATTCGGCGAACGTCTTGAACCCCGTCGTCTCGCGCACGGCTTTCACCTCCGCCGCCGTCACCGCCCCGCCGGGGTTGCCCCACGAATTCAGCACAAACGTGAGCACGTCCGACACCTGCTCGTCATCGAGCATGATCGCCGGCATCTGGCCGTGATAGGGCTGGCCGTTGACCACAATTTCCTTGTTCAGACCGGAGACGATGCCCGCGATGGCGTCCCTGCGGTTGGCCGCGAGCCAGTCCGACTTCGCCAGCGGCGGATAGAGCCGGGGAATGCCATCGCCCGTCGCCCCGTGGCACAGCGCGCAGTTCGCCGCGAATAGAGCCTGCCCGCGCGACATCGCCGGGGTCGTCCCGGGCTCGGCGGCGAAAGCGGCCGACCCGATTGCCAGCAGCGCGCCACAAACGAAAAAAAACCGCGGGGTTGGAAACATGTGCGCCGACGGTACGAATCATAAAACGCTCGTCAACGCCCCGGCGCGCCCATCGTTCTCTTTCCTCGTTTTTTGGCAGGCAGTTTGCTTTCGCCCAGTCTTGCCCGCCTTCGCCGTCGGCGGAGTGGCTCGGCGCTGCGGTGTTTGCGCCATCGGGGCTCATGCGATGGGGTTGACCTTCGTTGCGGACTGCTCGTTCGGCATGCGGCTGCTCTCCACCTGTCCTCACGGACACGCCGTTGCCGCGCCTTTCTCGGCGAAACGACCTAATTGGCCGGATGAGACTTGCACTCACGGTTGGTTGGTTTTCGTGAGCGCACCCGCGGATATCGCAGTCGTCGTGGACTTTTGGCCGAGGAATGGGTGGCAGGGGAATGAACTGCCACGGAATTTATTCCCCTGCCACCCATTCCCTTGCCCTCCTGCTCCCGCGCCCTCCGCCGAAAGGGCGATCCGACGGTGGCAGACCGGAGTTCGACCTTGAGCGAGTGGTCCGGGCGGGCAAGCTCCGGGAAAATTCTGAACCGTGCAATTCCTGGGAGAGTTGAATTGAATACCGCCGAGGTAGACCGTTCCATCTGGGGCATGGTCGTGGCGATGCTGACCCGGCCCTATCCGCTGCGTCCGCGCGTGGTCGTGCCCGCCGTCACGATGATGGTGCTCGTTCCCTTTTACCTCGTCATCGCCGCCGTGACAAATGACCGCCCGTTGCACGCGCCCGAGTTGGCCCTGGACCGGATGATCCCGCTGCAGCCGCCATGGTCGGTGGTCTACCTGTCTTACCTGCTCAGCCCTTTCCTGCCACTCATCATGATTCGCCAGGAGGAGCACATCCGCCGCACCTTCCTCGCCTGGTTGATGGTGTGGAGTGTCGGGTATGTCTGGTTTTTGGTGTATCCGACTGTCGCGCCGCGGACCGACGAGGTAAACGGGAATGGTTTTTTCGCCTGGTTTCTGCAGGGCATCTATGATGCCGATCCGCCGCGCAACTGCTTTCCCTCCCTCCACGTGGCGACCGCCTGCGTGGCGGCGCTGGCCTGCGGCCGCGTGCACCGGGGAGTGGGCCTCGCCGCCGGTGGGTGGGCCGCGCTTATTGCGGTCTCGACGGTGTTCACCAAGCAGCACTACGTCGCGGACGTCATCGCCGGCATCTTCCTGGCCGGCGCGGCCTGGGTTGTGTTCCTGCGCAACTGTCCGGGCGGGCCTGTTCCCGAGCTCGACCGGCGCGCCGCCCCGTTTCTCATGCTGGGCCTGTTCGGGCTTTACGGGCTCTTCGTCGCCGGTTCATGGGTGGCTTACCAGTTGAAGTGAGGGTGCGAATGAAAAGCCGACCAAGGGGATCATGCTTTACCCTTCATCCCAATAAATGGGTATCCCTTCGCCCAACTACGAGCTGCTGGATACAACCTGTTGACATGTCTGGCCAGGAGTTAAAAACGCAGGCCAGAGATTCCAGCCTTTTTGCAGTGAAAACCAGCACCCTGACGGTTGAAACGTTTGAGGTAAAAAACCGATTTTCCGACTTGATTGACCGAGTGAGTCGCGGCGCGGAGGTGCCGATTACGCGGCATGACAAGCCCGTGGCGCGGCTCGTGTCGGCAGCGGCGAAATCGACGGTTCGGCAGGGCGCGGTCGATGACTGGCTCGCGATGCGGGACCGCCGCTGGCGACGCTGGACAATTCGCGGCGGGCGGCGTGCACGCAGGCCGGCGGGAAGGTGTTGCGGTGAAAACGGAAGCCGACGTGAACCTCAGTTTACTAAAACTCCCAGCTCACCCCCACGCTCGGCAGAAACGGCAGCTGCTCGCGCGGTTTCTTTCGGTCCGTGACCTGCGTACCACTCACGCTGACCGAATGATCGTAACCGAGCAGGTTGAGGCGATCGTAGGCGTTGAAAATATCCAGGAAAACCCGGACCTCTCCGCGCCTGACCTTGAAGCGCCGCGTCACGCGCAGATCGAGCCGGTGGTAGTCTGGCAGGCGCAGTCCGTAGGCCGGGCCAGTCGCGGACACCAGACGGCGTCCACCGCTGGTGAGCGGCGCGAGTGAGTACACGATATTGGTCGTCGGCCAGCCCGAGTGGAAGTGCCACGCGGTGCTAAACTGCCAGCGCGGATTCAAGGCATAGGTGGCGTCGGCGTAAAACGCGTGTGCATGATCCCGCGAGCGCGGCACCCAACGGCCGGCCAGGCGCTCCTCGCTCCGGGAAAGCACATAGCTGAGATGCCACTGCAACTGCTGCGGCCCACGGCTCGACAACAGCACCTCGACGCCGCGCGCCCGTGCACGATTCGGCGCGAGGCGCGCCCGATCCGCCTGCGCTTCGGGAAAAAGATCGTAGGCATTGTCGAGATTCTCCCAGCGCGGCCGCACCCGCGTCGTCAACCGTTCGTAGGCCTCAACGCGCAACGCGATGCGCTGGCTGATCGGCCGCTCGACACCGAGCACGCGATGCTCCGCCCGCTCCGCCCGCCCAAACGTACGCTCGCCATCCGCCACCGAGAGTTCGTGCAAGCCCTGCGCCTGTGAATACTCGCCCCACGCCGCCCGCACCGTGGCACGGCCCAGGCTGAGCGCCGCATTGAGACGCGGATTCCACTCCGCATCCCGGGTGTGACCGTGGCGATCGAACCGCAGTCCCGGCTCGACCACGAGCGGCACGAACGGACGAACCTTCGCGGAGACAAACGCCCCCAGCGCACTGCCGTCCGGCGCGAGGGCGGCGTTGACGGTTTCCGTCACGACCACCGACAGCCCGTTGTTCACCGCGCTCCGTTGGTGCGACAACGCGTAGTTGTAACGGCTGTCCGCCGTCTTCGCCTCGACCCCGCCCCGGAGGATGGCCTGCTCGCCCGGCTGATAGGTCCACTCCTGCCGCAAAGCGGCCACGTCCAACTGCCGCTGGTCGCGCAGTGAGAACGGAAATCCATCCAGGCGCCCGCTGCCGTTGCGATTCCATGAAAGGCGTGTCCAGGACAACACGGCCTCGCCCTTCAGCGTCGGGCCGACCGCGCCCCGCCAACGTGCCCACACATAGTCGCTGTCGTAGCTGCTCGAGAGCGTTGGCGAGTTCGTCCGCGCATAACGAAACCCGTCGCCCGCGTGCAGGGCATGCACCGAGAGGGTGTGCGCCGGGGCGAAGTCGTACTCAACCTTCGCCATCGCATCGTAGTAACGCGGTGAAATGTCGTCGTCGCGACCGGACGCGCGCAGCGCCACATCCGGGTAGCCCCGACGGGCAGCCACCAGCCACCGCCCGCGCCGACCCGCGAAGCCACCTTGCTTGCTCGCACCCACGCCGGTGAGGCTGAGATTCAACGCCGTCAGCGGGCGTGGATCGCTCTTGGTTTCCATCGTCAGCACCGCCGCCAGCCGGTTGCCGTGCTCGGCGGAAAATCCTCCGGTTGAAAGTTCCAGCCAGCGCATCGTGACCGGGTCGACGATCGAGAGGGCGCCAGCGACATCCTTGAGATGAAACGGCTCCAGGAGTTCGACCCCATCGAGCCGGGCCAGCAACTCGGAGTGTGGCGCACCCCGCACCCAAAATTGCGCCGAGACATCATCGGCGGCGAGCCCGGGCAGCCGCGCGATCGAGCGAAATAAATCGTCGCCCACCTGCGGGAGCACCTCGAGTTCCGCGGCCGTGAGCGCGGCCGCCGCCGTCGTTGCGACATCGGCGACCCCAAACCGGCTCGGCGTCACGACGACCTCCGCAAGCTTGATCGGCGGCTCGACGGCGACCTGGGCGCTGAGCGGCGGAATGAGAGCGAGCAAAACGAACGGAACGGAGATGCAACGTGGCATGGCGAAGTGCGCGGCGCGGCGTGCGCGGGCTTGATTCGTCAATACCGCGTCTCCGCAAAAGATCAATCGCAAGCCTGGACTTTTCCCAACGCGGCAACCGCAACCAAAGGAAGGGCGGTTGCCCAACCGCCCAAATCCGGTCGACCGACGGTTCTTCGGCGGTTGGGAAACCGCCGCTCCCTTAGCCCGCGTGAACCCCAGATATCCAAGCTCACGCCGCCCGAAACTCGTCAAGCGCGGGGAGAATTCCGCGGAAAGTGTGAAAAATGCGGGTTAGGGACGATCAAAATCGCCACCGCCATTCACGAGGTGGACGGATAGCAGCGCGGCCTTTTTTCGAGACTGCGCTCGAAAAAGTGGCGTGCTTCGCACGCAGCCGGATTTGCACCACAGAGACGCAGAGGACACAGAGAATACCGCCTGCCGAAAAGCCCGGCCACGGCGACTCACCGACGGGGTGAAGCACTTTCCCTTCAATTTCTTGGTCTTCTCCGCTGTGTTCTCAGTGTCCTCTGTGGTAAAATGGTCTGGTTATGCCGTTAAGCACTAGAACCAACATGTTGGTCTCTACGCTCGAATTGCTCGGCTCATGGGTCCGAACTCTGGTTGTGGCCTGAGCCGCGCGGCACTTGATCCGGGTTGCAAGCCGCGCTTGCGCCGCGGCAGGCAGAGGCTAGACGTTTCCCCCGCCCGCCGATTCCGACGGGCTCTCCCAACCCTTATGCACCTCCGAGCCATTCTAATACCCGCGACCGTCCTCCTCGTTTCCACCGCGCAGGCCGCCGACAACCTCACGCCCCTGCGCGACGCTCTCACTCATCACGCCTCGTTTGATGCAACGTTCGACGCTGATTTTTCCCGCGGCGACCGCACGCTCCACTACGCCGGCGGCGCCAAGGGTGCGCCCGCCGGGCCAGGCGAATCCATCAAACTTGCACCCGGGGCGGGCCGCTTTGGCGGGGCCCTGCACGTGAGTAAGAAGAATCCCGTCCGGCCGTACTACACCGCAACCGGGATTCTCGACTACAAGACCGCCAATTGGAGCGGCGCCGTCTCCGTCTGGCTAAAGCTCACGCCCGATGAGGATCTGGAGCCCGGCTATTGCGACCCCGTGCAGATCGTCGGCGGTGACACCAAGAAGGGCTTCATCTTTCTCGAATGGTCCAAGGACGAAAAACCGCGCGAGTTCCGTTACGCGATTCGCCCTTTGCTCGAACTCTGGAATCCGCAAAACAAAGACTGGGCCAAGCTGACCGACGCCGAGCGCCCGGCGGTGAATCTCAAGAGCGCGCCATTCTCGCGCACGAAGTGGACGCATGTCGTATTCACCTACGATCGGATCAACGCCGGCAAGGCCGGCGTCGGCAAACTGTACTTCGATGGAAAACTCCAAGGCACGATCAAGGATTGGGATCTCACGCTTGGTTGGGACGCGGCCAAGGTGCAGTTGGTCCTCGCCGCCGCCTACGTCGGGCACATGGACGATCTCGCCGTCTTCAACCGCGCACTGACCGACCGGGAGGTCGAGCTTCTCCATGGTCTGCCGAAGGGTGTGGCCGGACTGCGATAGTTCCGGGGGTGGAGCCCGATGTCCCCATCGGGTTTGATTTCCGCCGGGTCCCATATCTGAAGCGTGCTTTGGCTTGTTTGGGTGCAGGAGACGGTTTCCGGCAAATGCCCCGGGGCTTGCTCCGCGGTTCTTTACGGTCGTGCAGGTCGCGCGCGGGGCGGCCGGCCCACCGTGCGGTTTCGATGCTGCAGAGTGAGAATCAAAATCTACCCCGGATCCCCAGCGTCCAGACCGCGCCATATTCCTGGTTGGAGAGCAGCAGGCCCGGTTCGTTGACAAAGGCACGGATGGGCGCGTTGGCGATGTTGCGGCCGCTGAGCGTGACTTCGTAGGTCTGGCTGAGTTTGTAGCCGCCGCTCACATCGAACATCAGCCGCTCGTACTGCCATTGGGTCTGGGTGGCCGCGATGGACGTGATGCGGGCCGAGGCCCAAGTCGCACGCAATTGCAGGTTGAATTTGTGATTGCTGAAGCGGATGCCGCCGTTCGCAGCCTTCGGCACGACCGCCGCCAGCTTGGTGTCCGGCACCGCCCGCGAGACGGAACCGAAAACGCTGAAGCCGCGCGCGAAGCCCGGCAGGAAAACCAGTTGCTGGCTGTACTCGACTTCCACGCCCTTGATTTTGCGGACGCCGTCCAGATTCGTCGGCCGCAGGAAGCGGTACCCAACATATTCGGGGTCGTCGGCATACCCGGCGGCCTCCGCCGAGATTTGGGTGTTGGCCGTGCCCATGTTTTTGACCGCGAGCTGATAGGTCGAGACGCTCAGGGTTCCGGCGGGCTCGATGAAATACTGCAGGCTCGCAAAATATTTATTGGAGGTCTCGGGCTTGAGCTCGGGGTTCGGAATCTGGACGGTGAAGTTTGTCTCGTTGATGACGATGACGCCCGCGAGGTTGTTGTAATCGGGCCGCCCGATCGACTGGCTGGCGGCCAGTTGCAGGTTCAGATTTTTCAGCGGAGCGTAGCGCGCTCCGCCGCTGAAGAAGAGGTTTTCGTACCCGCCATACTTGTTTCGCTTTTCGAAATTTCGATACTGGTAGGTGACAAAGGGAATGGTGTTGGCGGTGTAGCCGGCCGCCCGCACCAGCGCGGTGGGCAGGACGTCAAACGTGCGCCCGACGGTGCGCGTGCGCTCTTCGCGCACGCCGAGATTCAGCCGCAGCCGGTTCCACCGCGTGTTAGCCTCGAGATAGCGGGCGTCGACCTGCTCCTTCACCGCGCGCCCGGTCGTGTTGACGAGGTTGAAATTGCCGAACTCGTTTTCGACAAAATATTCCGGATGCGCCCGAGAGAGTTTCAGCATCTCAGTGGTATTTGGAATCGGGATATTCATGGCCGCCAGGTTGTCGCCCTGCTTCGAATCGAACAGACCCGGCTCGGGATGCGGAATCATGACCGTGCCCGGGCTGAGCTGGTTGCCGGATGGGCCGACGTAGGTCCACGTCAACGAACCAGTCCGGTTGAGTCCGTAGGTCGTGAGGCGGGTCTTCACGCCGGCCTGCAGCGTGAACGGGAGACCGAGGGTGAAGGTCTTCTTCACGTCGAGATAGCCGAGAAACACCTGGCTGCGGCCGATCCGGGCGGCGCTGCCGAGGTTGTTGGGGTTGGGGTCGCCGCGGTTGTAGTTCGCCAGATCGGTCCACGCGGGACCGGAGAGCTGGGTCAACTGCCAGTCGGTCGAGGTCGGGCTGCTCCGCCGCGCGTCCCAACTCATCCGCGTGAGCCGGTTGATGGCGCCGGTGAAGTAGCCGGAGCGCAGATCTTCGTAGTGCGTCTTGCTGCGCGAATAGCCGCCGCTGGCCGTGACGCTGAGATCGATCAGCTTGTATTCGAGCTTGGGCGTGGCGGTGACCGTCTCGTTGAACTTGTGGCTGTGGCCGATGTTTTGCTCGAGCCGCGTGTTGAGATTGGCGGTGGGCTGCGCGATCAGATGCGTCAAGGTCGACGCCGGATCGATCTGCGCGGTGGCGGCGCGAAAGGTCACGGTGCGCGCGTTGATCTCGTCGTTGAGATGGGAGCCCGCGGTGCGCAGGGAAAAAATCAACCGCGGCGTAATCTTGTAATCCAGGTTCAGCCCGAAGGCGGCGCGCGTCGTGATCTTGGGATTGTCCCGGAACGTGAGCAGGTTGATGACCGGTCCGCGGGCGACGTTGGTATTGTCGATGGTCTGCGTGAGAGCGACCTGCTCGTTGTAAAGGCTGTTAGCGGATAGGCTGAGCTGGAGGCCGAACCGCCCGTTGAAGGAATCCGCGTAGGTAAGGACGAGGCCCGGGCGGATCTTCCGGTGCCTGCCGTCGCCCGGACTCGGGGTGCGACTGAGCGTGAAGTCGTAGGGATTGGCCGTCAGGCTGGCCTGCACTGTAATCTCCCGGCCTTTGCGCTCGAAGGCGTTTTTGCTCCGCAGGTTCAACGTGCCGGCCGGCGCGTCGGCGTCCATGCTGGCGGTCAGGGTCTTGTTCACCTCGATGGATTCGATGCTGGTGATCGAGGCCTGCTCGAATTCAAACTGCCGCGAGGTGCCGCCAAATGAAGCCGACGCCGCGGACGCCATGCGCATGCCGTCGATGCTCACCGCCGCGTATTTGGGATCGAGGCCGCTGATGCGCACCGCGCGCGCATCCGCGTTGTTGTAGTCGATCACGATGCCGGGAATGTACTTCATGAACTCGCCAATGTTGCCGCCGGTGACGTCGCCGAAGTTGTCCGACGCCACGACATTTTTCATGTTCAGCGCCGCGCGCTGTTCCATGATGGCCTTGGCGTTGCCCTCCCGTTCCGTCGAGACCTGGAACTTGTCGAGCCGGACGACCCCGTCGCCGGCGCCGGGCGTCGCCGTCACACCTGAGCGAAACGTCGAGCCTTTCAGGTCGAAGTCACGGGTGGCCGTCTGCCCCGCCGGGAGCACAAAGCTGCTGGCGGCCCGGTCGTAACCCGTGTAGCTGACCGACACGGTCACGTCCCCCGCGGGCACGTTGGACAGCACGTAGGAGCCATCGTCCTCGGAGAACACGGCAAGATTTGTCCCTGCAATCGTGACCTCGGCGTGCCGGACGTACTCCCGGGTGGCGGGATTGAAAATCCGTCCGATAATTTTACCCGTGAGCGGCGACTGGGCGGGGGCGGGACCAACGACGCAAAACGCGGCAAGGCACGCCAGGCCGAGGCTCCGCCGTGCGCGCCCGGCCGCCGCAAGCGCGCAGACGGAAATCAGACCGACCCGGCACGAACGCCCTGATGGGAAAACAGCTTCAACGAAGGGACCGAAATGGGACAAGAATTTCATGGTCATGGTGGAATCGCGCTGGCGAGGATCGCGGGTTTGCGAGTGGCAGATCCGAAGGCAGCAGGCCCGGCGGAGGTCGCAAGCTGGAAACTGGCCGAGAGGCGACCCACCGCGCTGCGCACTCCCGGCCGCCGGCGAAGCGAGCGTCAGGGGATCGAACCCAACGGGAATCACCCTGACCCCGGCGAGCAACCTGACGGTTCTCCCGGCTATTCCGGCAGATCCTGCCCCTTGGTCTCCGGCAGAAAGAGCAGCACCACGAGCCCGACCAGGAACAAGCTCCCGAGCATCGAAATTGCCACCGGCAGCGAGAAGGTCGCCTTCATCCACGCCGACACCCAAATCAACACCGGCGCCGCCAGAATCCGACCCGTGTTGAAGCAAAACCCGGCGCCGGTCGCGCGCAGATGGGTCGGAAACAGCTCCGGGAAATACACCGCGTAGCCGGAGTGAATGCCCTGGGCGAAAAACCCGAAGACGGGCAGCAGACACAGCAGCAGCCCGTAGCTCGCGAAATACGCCGGCACCCAGCATACGACCAGCGTCATCACAAACGCCGCGAGGTGCATGGCCGCAAACGTTCGCCGACGTCCGTACCACGCGCATAGCGGCCCCATCGCCAGCTGGCCCAGGAAACCGCCCGTCGTCTGCACAAACCCGAAGGCGATCTTCGCGCGATTCGAAATCTCCGCGGCGGGCGCGTTGAGTTTGCGCAACAGATCTTCCGCCAGATTCTGGCCGGCCACGGCCACACCCCAAAACGTCGCGAGGCCCACCATCGCGAGCATGGCGCCGCCCAGCGCCCGCGCGCGCCAGCGCGGATCGCCCAACAGCTCCCGGAAACTGCCCATCCGGTCGCCCTTGGCTTCCTTGGCCTCCCGCCATGAATCGGGTTCACGGATACTCACGCGCACCCACAGCACCAGCAGCGCGGGCAGGATGCCGACCAGGTAGGCGTACCGCCACTGGGTGCCCACCACGAGCCCGGCCGCCGCCGCCAGCCAGACGCCCCCCACGCTCGCGGCATGAAAAATCCCCCCCGCCCGCTCGCGCGCATGCCTGGGAAACACCTCCGCCACCAGCGCCGCCCCCACCGCCCACTCGCCGCCCACGCCCATCGCCACCAGAAAGCGCAGCGCCCCGACCTGCCACAGTTCCGTCGCAAACGCGGTGATGCCGGAAAACACGCTGTAGAACAGAATCGTCAGCGCCATCACCGGCTTGCGGCCCCATTGGTCCGCCAGTGAACTGAAGATCCAGCCACCCAGCGTGCCGCCAATCAGGAATATCCCCAGGAGTCGCTCACCCCAAATTTTGGTCAGACTCTGAATGGCCGCAGGTGCCGCCCCGGGGTTCGCCGCCTCAAGCAAATCCGGCAACATGTCGCCACGCGTGATATTGTAGATCTGTCCCTCAAAGGCATCAAACACCCAGCCGAGCGACGCCACCACCAGCACGAGCCACTGGTAACGGCTGACGCCGTGATACCACCTGCCAGGATGAGGTGAGGTCGGGGTCATGCGATCAGCGGCCGCCAAACGGTGGACCGGGGTGGAGCCCGTTGTCCCCAACGGGCTGGTTCGAGAGCATGCCCGACCAGGCCCGATGCGGACATCGGGCTCCACCGCGGAATCGTACGATCGATCGATAGGAAATATTCAAAGGCATCGGAAACCGTCAGCCACCGAGCATCTCCCCCACCGGCAGCGGTCGCTTTTGGCGAATCGATTCCTCCGCCAACAGGCAGAGCCCCGCCGACCACAGCCCGTCGTGCCCACTCGCCGCCGGCGCCGCCTCGCCGCGCGCCATCCGCACGCAACGGGCGATCTCCTCCCGCAATTCGAACACCTCACCGCTCTGCTTCTCGAATTGCACTTCCTCCAGTTTTTCCCCGTCAAATACTCTCAGGAAGAACGACGGTTGCAGCGTGCGGTCGAGCGCTCCGCTCCAACCCGCCCACACCGCGCCCTTGCTCCCGGCCACTTTCACCGTCTGGTGATGCTCAAACGCCGCGAGCGTCTGCGAGACGACGGCATACGCGCCGTTCTGGTACCGGAACATCGCGCTGAAATTATCGAACAAGTCCGGCCGTTGCGCCGCACGCGATTTCCCGTAAGCAAAGAGTTCCACCGGGTCCCCAGCCGGCTCGAGATACCAGCGCGCCAAATCAAAAAAATGAATCGGCTCCTCCAGCACCCAGCTGCCGACCCGCTGCTGATCGTAGCGCCAGCCTGCGGCTCCCGGGCGGTACGGCTTGCGCGAGAGCTCGACCAGCACGTAGTGCGGTTCGCCAATCGTGCCGCGCTCGATGATGCGTTTGATCTCACCCCATTGGGCCGACAAGCGGAGCTCATGGCCCACGGCCAGCTGACGGCCGCGTCGCACCGCCAGCGCGATGAGTGCGCGGCAGTCCTCCACGCGAATCGCCATCGGCTTCTCCAGCAGCAGGTGGCAGCCCGCGTTGAGCGCATCGGTCGCAATCTCAAGGTGCGTGTGGCTCGGCGTCACGATGTCGACGAGATCGAGCTTCGTCCCGGCGAGCATCTGCCGGTGGTCGGAATAGACGCATGCGTCCGGATGCGCCTTTGCCGCCGCTTCCCGTGACGCCACCGAAGGCGCGACGATCGCGACAAGCTGAGCCTCCGGATTCGCGGCAATCGACTGCGCATGCAGCTGCCCCCAGGCGCCAAAACCAACGAGACCGAAACGAACGGGTGGACGTGACATGGGAAATTAGCCGATCAGACGGATTTGGAGGCGGGGTGCCCCCACCCCGCAGAAGATCGATTTGCCGCGCGAAACTTGCGGGGTGAGGGCACCCCGCCTCCCTGCCTGCTTCGCCTGTTGAGATTGATCCATTCGATCACGTTGGCGACGATTCTCTGACTCCACCGATCGTGCTCTTTTGCACTTCGCTCAAGCCGACGAGAACGACGGACGGGCTGTTAGCCACGGGACTCGCCCTTCGCAGAAGGACTGCGGCCCCGTGCCGCGGTTTGGGAGACCGCTTCATTTCCGAGCTCCAGTTGTGAGCGGTGTCACCGGATTGGCGACCAGCCGCCCCTGGACTTCGTTTAATTTGCACTGGGGCAGACGCGGCAGCACGTGTTGCGCAAACAGGTCACACTCGTCGCGGTGCGGATAGCCGCTGAGCACAAAGGCCCGCATGCCCAGATCGATGTAGCGGTTCAGCTTCGCCACCACCTGGTCGGGATCGCCGACGATCGCGCTGCCGCAGCCGCTGCGGGCCAGACCGATACCCGACCAGATGCGTTCTTCAATGAAGAGATCCGCATCAGCCCGTGCACGGAGTTCATCCTGCCGCAGCACGCCCGCACTTTTCGCATCCAGCGAGCGGGCCTTGATCTCACGGCCCTTCTCCCGATCGAGCTTCGAAATCAACCGCGCCGCCGCCGCTCGCGCCGCCGCCTCGGTCTCCCGCACGATCACGTGGATCCGCAGGCCAAAATCGATCACCCGCTCGTGCTTCGCCGCCAGCGCGCCCAGGTCTTGCATGGTGGCGGCGAGCCGTTGCTCGGTTTCCGGCCACATGAGAAAAACGTCGCAGTGCTTCGCGCACAGCTCCTGCGCCAGCGGCGAGATGCCACCGAAATAAAGCAGCGGGCCTCCGTTTTGCTGATACGGCTTGGCCGCGTCGCAATTTGGCAGGCTGAAATTGTAGTACCGCCCCTGCCACTCCAGCGGGCCCTCTGTCGCCCAGAGTTTTTGGAGAATCTGAATGACCTCACTGCTCCGGGCATAGCGGTCCTCGTTGGATTCCTTCCGCCCGGGCAAGTCCGACGAAATGATGTTCAACGTGAGCCGGCCCTGCGCGATGTGGTCAAGGGTCGCGATGGCCCGAGCCAGCATCGGCGGCCACACCTCGCCCATCCGCAACGCGACGAGCTGATTGATCTGCTTCGTCTGCACCGCCATCGCCGCGGCAAAGGCCATCGGGTCCTGGCCCGGAACCCAACCCGACGGCAGCAGGATGTTCTGAAAACCGAGCGTATCGGCCTGCTGCACCAATGCGCGGCAATGTTCGTAGCTGCTGCGGAGTCCACCCTCGGGCACGCCGAGGAACTCGCAGTCTTCGTTGCACAGCGCGGAAAACCACGCGACCTCGACCTGGCGGTGCGGCGTGCGAATCGGAATTGGTGCCATTGCCGGAACGTGGGTGTCGAGTGGCGCGCGCCGGAACTAGCCCCGAAATTTCCTCTCGGTCCGGGACCGCAGCCGCCGGAGGGGCGGTTTCCCAACCGCCCATTTACGGTCGGTCGACGTTTCCTCGGCGCTTGGGAAACCGCCGCTCCTTAAAAAACGATCAAGATCGCCGCGAACGTGAGCGCAATGGATCGCTCCTGGCTCTCCGCGGCCTTGGGTCGCCACCAGACGATCCTTGCTGAACCACCAAGGAACTGATCCGGAACGATTCAGTCTGCGGTGGAGCCCGTTGTCCCCAACGGGCTGATCCGAGCGCGGACGATCCATAACCCGCTGCGGACCTCGGGTTGCACCTTTCACGGTTTTCGTGTTCGGAGTGAAAGTGCACCCCGACTTGATTGCTCCGGCTGAGCTACAGCGATCCAAACCCCAACAATGGCTCTGCGGTTCAAACAAATTCACGGACTTGAAAAATCCACCCTACGCCGGCGGGACGGCCCAACCCTCACGATATGGTTTCGTCAGCAACGCCTGCGCCTCGGGGCTGTTCGTGATGCGGCAGTTCGCCGCATCCCATTCCAGCCGGCCCGCCTTGGCGTCGGTTTTTTTCGTTCCCCGTGTGATCGTCGCGCGACGCGACACGCGGGTCGCCACGTTCCCCAATTGCACGGTCTCGGCCAGCAACCCCGCGTAGTCGAAACCGTCCGAGGTCTTGCCGCCCTCGACGATGGCGTCGACCCAGCGATGCCAGTGGTTGAGCCCCTTCACGTCCTTCGGGTAAACGAAGCCGGTGAAATTCTCCACCGGGTAGAGCCGCGGCCCGCCGACATGCGGCAGGACCATGTTGCCCTTTTCGCCGATGAACAGCGAGCCGCTCTTCGGCAGGTCGAGGTCGCCGGACATCTGCGCCACCTTGCGCTCGGGGCGCACGCCGCCGTCGGTCCACGTGACGTTGAGCGTCGGCCCGGCGGTGAGCTCGTTGCCGGGAAAAACAAACCGGACTTTCTCGGACGTGGGCCAGATGTGGCGGTTGACGCCGCTGTTCTCCGCCGCGACCGAGTTCGGCGCCGTAAGGCCGAGACCAGTGAAGACCGGGTCGAGGATATGGCAGCCAAAATCACCCATCGCCCCGCCGCCGAAGTCCTGCCAGTCGCGCCAGGCAAATGGATGGTACAGGCCGGGCGAATACGGCCGCATCGGCGCACCCCCGATCCAGAGATCCCAGTCGAGGCCCGCCGGCACCGGCGCCCCCTCCGCCGGTGGTTCGAGCAGGCACGTGCGCTCGTTGCCCGCCACGGCGACCCACGAATGAACCTCCTTCACCTTGCCGATGACACCATCCCGGAGCAGTCGCGTCGCGAGGCGGTATTCGACCGCGGAGTGGATCTGGTTTCCCATCTGCGTGACGACCCCTTTCCGCTCCGCCCACAACCGCATTTGGCGGCATTCCCACACGGTGTGCGCGAGCGGCTTCTGGCAAAAGACGTGCTTGCCGCGCTTCATCGCCTCGATGGAGGCGAGCGCATGCATGTGGTCAGGCGTGGAGACGTGCACCGCGTCCACGGTGTCGCCAAGTTTTTCCAACATCTGGCGAAAATCCGCGAAATGGGGCGTGCCGGGGTGGTCGGCATCGGCCTTGGCGAAGGACGCCGTGTCGACATCGCAGAACGCCACGTATTTGACGTTTGGATGCGACGCGAGGCTGTGCAAGTCGCCGTAGCCGCGGGCGCTGACGCCGATCCCGGCGATTTGCACCCGGCTGTTGGGATTGGCCGCGCGCAGGACGGCGGGAAAGGCGACCGCCGCACCGGCGACGGCGGATTGCTGGAGAAACGTGCGGCGGGTGATCGAGGCGGGCGGAGTCGTCTTCATTCGGGACTGGGGACTGACCAGAGATTCGCCCCGCCCGGTGCGGCGTCAAGCGCGCGAGTGGGCCACGACGAAGGTGCGGCAAGGAATCTTGGCGATGATTTTCAAACTGCGGAATTTTTTACCGCGGATTTCGCAGATACCGCGGAAACCACAGGAGAATCTCCGACGATCCGCGCCATCAGCGTAATCCGCGGTAAAATGCCTTCGCCGGTCCTTCGGTTGCGGTCTCGCACCGCGGTAGGCTACGATGGAACCATTTCGATCGCGTGAGCGACGACTTTCCGCTGGGCTTTGCTCCAGGCAATCAACCACGGATTACCCGGATCAATCCCGGATGAAGACCGCATCGATCCGTGCCGATCCGTGCCATCCGTGGTGAAGATTGCCTGCCTTCCTTTGGTTGCGGCTCAGATCCGCGGTGGGATTCATCAAGGCTTACGGCTCCACCCTCACCGGCAGGCCGACCCACACCAGCGAGAGCAGCGTCTGCGCATCCCAATTCGCGAGCCGGAAGCAGCCATGCGATTCCGTGTGGCCCACCTTGGCGGGGTCCGGCGTGCCGTGAATGCCATAGCCCGGCCGGTCGAGGCCGATCCAGGCGACGCCAACCGGATTGTTTGGACCCGGCGGGATGATGAGCTTGCGCCCGAGTTCGCGCGCCTCCTGCGATTCGGTGAACACCGCCGGATCGAAGGTGTAGTCGGGAGCGGCAATCGCGACCGTCACGCGCAATTCGCCGACCGGCCGCTTCTCGGCTTTGCGCGCGATGCTCACGGGAAAATGTGCGATGACCCGGCCTCCACCGTCGAAGACCTCGAGCACGCGTGCCTCCAGCCGAATCTCAATGCTCGCGGCCTGGCCGAGCCGCCCGACAAATTCCACCGCGGGCGCGACAAACAAGGTTTCGGGTGTAAGCGCATCCCAGTCCACCTCCGGGTTGATCCGGCGGAGAAACGTCACGCCGGCGCGAAAGCGTTCGGCGGCGAGTTCCAGCGCGGTCTCGTGGGCGAGTACGCTTTGCTCCGACTTGCCAAGCCACGTGGCGGGGAGCGGCCGCAGCTCTGCAAGATCTTCGGCGGCGAGTGACGCGTGCACGAGCGCCGGCGCGTCGAGCCCGAGCGCGGCGCGCGTGGCCGGGTCGAGCTCACCGGAATCGGCGATGCCGGCGCGGCGCTGAAAAGCCTGCAACGCCGCCGTCGATTGCGGGCCGCGGACACCATCGATCGGTCCGCCCGAAAAGCCCCGCCGGGTCAGCTCCACCTGCACCTCGAGCCACGTCGACGGCGGGCGAGGGAAGGCCTCATCCTGGCTGATCAGCGCCGCCGCGGCCGGAGGGAACTCCACGGCATCGGACGAAGACGCAAGTTCCGCCGCGCAGATCACCAGCGCCACGCAGCCGGCACCGCGACGCCATGAACGGCAGATTTCTGGAATTCGCATCATCACAACTCGATGAGTGCGCGAAGCAGCCCGCGTGGCGAGCCTGCAGGAGGAGGCGGCCGTACGCCCAACCCGTTCGCCGCCAGTCCACGGCATCTCTGTTCCCCAAAAATCTTTTCACGTATTACGTGAAAAGAGATTGGAGGGTGGTTTTGATGAAATTCCCTGACTGGGTGCAAACGTGGCCGGCCGGCACCGTCGCCACTGGACGGCGGGCGGTGATGCTGGCGCGCGACTCGGGCGGAGCCGTAAACAAAAAAGACGGGCCCGCAGGCCCGCCTTGAAAGTGAGAGCAACCGACTCGATCAGAACTGGCCGGTGACGCCGAACTTGATCGCCCTCGGGACGACCCACTGTGAACGCGGGCGGCTCTCGATATACGTGTATTGCTCGGCTCCCTGTTGATCGATGTTGTTCACGTTCAGAAACAGGGTGGCCGCGGCGCGTACCTTGTAGGTGACGCCGACGTTCATCACCTGCAACCCACGGCGATAGATGTTGCCGTTGCCTGGCGAAGTCAGGCTATAGCCGACCGGATACTTGCCGGTATAGTTCATGTCGAACGACGCGCCGAATTTCCGGTAGTTGTAGATGAGGCCGACGTTGTAAGCCCGCGGGATAAATCCTGGTACTTGGCCGTTCTGCAAATCAACCGAGCCGGCGAACCGGCCGGATGTCTTCAGATAGGTGTAATTGCCGCGCGCCGTCAGGCCTTTGAGGACGCCGGGGAGGAAACGGAGGGACTGACGATAATCGAACTCAAAACCCGTTAGCTTCGCATTACCGAGATTGGCAGCCTGAATGATTTCGTAACCGCCGTAGAGCCCATCAAAACCGTTGTCCGTTCCATCGGCCACGAGCTGTCCGGATCGCACGGAGGAGCCAATGTAGTCCTCAATGTTCTTCTGATAACCGCGAACCGAAACCATCCCCGAACTGCCGAAATAATACTCGAGCTTGACGTCGATGTTGTCGGCAATCTGCGGCCTGAGCGCCGGGTTCCCCATGGTCACGGTTCGAGCGGTGTCGTTTGCAGTGGGGCTGGAGACAAGGCTGGCGATGCCCGGGCGGCCATAGCTGTTGGACCAACTGACGCGGGCTTTGAAGTTGCTCGTGATGTCGTAGGCGAGATGAAGACTGGGGAAAAAATTGCGGTATCCGCCGTCGCGCGAGAGGCTGTTGAAATCCAGTTTGGCCCGCTTGAAATGGTCCGGCTCGACGGCAATCGGCGTGCTGCGGGCACGGAAGAGAATGAACGTGTCGGTCGTAACCCATTCGCCACGGACGCCACCCAGCACGGTCAGATTGCCAAACTTGGTCTGCGCCTGGACGTACGCTGCGTCGACGCCTTCTTCCATGATTCGCCTATTAGTCGGCTGCGACGTCGCGGTAAAGTTCAGGTCCTCATACCAGAGAGCGGTATTGCCGAGTGTCGTGCTGATCGCCGCTGGATCGAAGATCGGCAGCCGCTGCCCGCCGTTTTGGCGTTCAAACTCGGTCAGTGGCAGCAGGCCGTCAGTCGGAAGCACGGTGCCGACCACTTGATACCAACGACGCGGGTGAATCGCCCGCGTATTGTGGCGCCGGTTCACGGTATCGAGGCCAGCCTTGATGGTGATGGGGCGCTCCGTGGCGAGGAGATAGGACGCGTTGAGCGTAGCGCTTGCTTCGTTGGTGTCGGTTTGGTTGTCGCGCTTGATAAACACGGTCGAGGTCACGGGCACCGGCTGGGTGGTCGTGTTGGCGGCCGTGATGACAAACGGAGCGTAACTGGCCGCCTGATAAGGATTCGCCCCGCCGGTCCACGTGAACGTCTTCCCACGCAAATTGGAGTTGTCGAGGATGAAGCCGATGGGATCTCGCGTGCGGAGATCGATCTGGCCGTTCTCACGCTCGCGTCCGCTGCTGGAATCCCAGTGCGTGTTGCTGAAGCGATAAGCGTGGTCGACTTTCAGCCGTCCCCAATTGTGCTCGAAGGCCAACGTGCCCGTGGGATTCTTGCTGGTGAACGAGAATTTCCTCGGGCTCAGCTTAACTTGAGCGGCACCGACCGCGACACCGCCCGGCTGAAGCGTCGTGTTGGCGACCGGAAGAAATTCGATGCGATTGGCGGTGTATCCCTCCCGGATACCGCCCGCGGGATTGGCCGCGGAGTTAATCGTGAGATTCGCGCCCAGAAACGGGTTCACCTGCGTGTAGTTAAAAAATGGCTCGGAGCCCGCGTTATAAATGAACCGCAACGATACATTCGTGGACGACGAAACGCGGTAATCCGCGCGGGCGGTGAAGGCCGAAAGGAAGCGATCATTGAGCCCGCTCCATCTGGAGTAGTCGCGAATTTGCGCGACCGGGTTCGTGGTGTTTTCATAGAGAATGCTCTCCCAGTTGTGGGGGTTGAGGACTTCCTGATACGCACCGCTCACCACGATGCCGAGATTGCGCCGACCGCTGCCCACACTGAATACCTCGGTGTAGCTCATGCTCAAATCAGGCCGCCACGGGCGCTCACCGACGGCGAAATTCCGGTTGGACCAGGACGGGAAATATCGGGCGGAGGCATTGTAGTTGACGCGGCGCCTTTCCGCCATGGACAGCGACGATTTGGTCTTGAGGTTCACCTGACCACCGAGCGAGTCGGCCCGCTTGTCGGGCGTCTGGCCGGCGATGATCTCGATCGCCTCGTAATTCGACCCGGAGAACGAGTGAAGCGTGGCCGTGCGGCCGTCGCCCCCGACACCGGTCGTGGACATGCCGTCGATGTTCAGGCGGGTGTAGCTGGCGGGCTGGCCGCCAATGCTGATGTTGTTAATCAATTGATCTTCGTCGGTCGTAAACGTGATGCCCGGCAGGCGCGAGGCGAGTTCGCCGACGTTCTGCGTCGGCAGGATGCCCCATTCGTCAAACGCCGTGACGTTCTTCACGTTGAAGGCATTCCGCTGCTCGGTGATTGAAAGCGCCTGGCCCTCCTTTTGCGTGGCGACGGTGAACGCCTCCATCATGATCGCCTGAGTGGGCTTCATGTCGGCATCGAGCCGCGTCGTCTCGCCGGAGCGGATGGTCGCCGGCAGCTTGCGGTCTTCGAACCCGGAGTACGACACCGTCAGTTCAACCGGACCAGGCGGCAGATTCCGGATCAGAAAACTTCCGGAACTGTCGGTGAGCTCAGTGCGGTTGAGCGTCGGAATCGACACCACGGCGCCTTGCAGGCCGTTGCGGGTCGCGGTGCTGGTGACGGAGCCGCCGACACTGCCGGTGGCGCCCGACTGGGCACGAAGCGCGCCGCCGGAAAGCACGGTGAGGATGAGAAGGTTCGTCGCGATGCGCAAAAGCCGGGAGACAGAATAGACACGAGTATAGTTCATCGGATGGGTAGGTTTGGCGCGGCGAGCTTGGTTGTTTCGCCAACGCGGACTAAACGGTTTCGGGAAGACGGACAATCAAGGAGGTCCAAGCGGGCGAGTCCATGCTTTTCCCGCTGGGCCGGGAGGAGTGTCTCCCGATTATCAGCCGATCGTGCGCGCACTTTGTTTGGCTACGGAGGGCTGCGTCCGAGACCCTGAGCCCCTCGCCAGGCTCGGAGCCTTAAGCTTGTCAAAACGGCTTGTTGAAACGGGCTTTTCGCAGCTGAATCCGAGGTCGTACGAATCGGTGCCGACAAAGCGGCACCCTCCGCAGGTCGACCCGCCATCGATAAGCGGGAGATGCACCCCGCCCCGCAGAGCAGGCCACTCGTCCGCCAGGGCGCACCCGCCTCGCACTACTTGATCTTCGAGAAGTCCGTCGGCTTAAGATACACGGAGTCCGGCGACTTCGCCGTGAGCTTGCCGCCTTTCTCTGACTCGGTGCGCGCCTTCGTCCAGGCCGGATCGTCGCGAAATGCTTTCCACGAAGCGGCCGCGGCCTCGCGACTCGGGTACGCGAGGAAATAAACGAGCGTGTTACTCGCGCCTTTGGCGGCGTCTGCCGGATGAAAATAACCGAGGTTGATGATGCCATGTTTGGCAAACAGCGCGATCGTGTTGTCGCGGAACCGCGCATCGAGCCCGGCCAGTTTGCCTTCCGCGGCCGTGTAGGTGCGCAGCTCAAAGACGCGCGTTCCCTTGCCGTTGCCGGCGTCCATCTTCTTCGAAAAATCCGTCGCAGTCAGGTACAGCCGATCAGCCTTGGCGACGATCTTGCCGTTGGCCTCGGTGGTTTTTTGCACCGCTTGCCACTCGGGATCGGCGCTGAACGCCTTCCACGAGGCCGCCGCCGCATCGCGGCTCTTGTGCTCGAGGAGGTAGATGAGCTTGTCGGCGGCGCCGTCTTTTTCATCGGCCGGCACCCAGTAGCCGACATTCACCATCCCGTGCTTTTCGAACAGCTTGACCGTGTGGTTACGGAAGCGGGCGAGCACGGCCGCGCCGTTGCCCGGCGTGGCGGTGTACGTGCGAAGTTCGTAGACGCGCGTTGAATCAGACGCGGCAGGCGCGACGGTAATTGTCGCAAACCAGGTCGTGAGCAGGGCAAGGCAGAGGCGGGGGAGTTTCATAGTAGGGAGGAGATCGGCACCAATCCTCGCGGGTCCACGATTCAGGGCAAGCGGCGAAATCTTGCGCCCGGCTCAAGGGTGCATTCCCGAGTTGTTGTCGCCCATGGCGGGCTGAAGGAGCGGCGGTTGCCAACCGCCGGTGAGCAACCTGACGCTGAGGGCGCTTGGTAACCGCCCCTCCAGCGGATCCGCACTCCGACTTGCGGCGTCAGACTCTGAACCCCGGCTCAAGGGACAGGCCAATTCTAGCGTTCAAGGGACAGGCCAATTCGGTCGGTCCGGCGCCGCGCTCAAGGGACAGGCCAATTTTTTGCCCCCTCGATAGGCTCCGCTTGGGGTCGTTGACAGGGGATTGAACGCCGGCAATCTTGTACACGCTTTCAACCCCGAGTTCTTCGATTTGGCACGTCGCAGATTACTCTGCTTGAGTCGTTTGCGCCTTTTGTGGCCATCCGCTCCAACGACTACGTTTCGTTACGGCTTCGGCCGCGCTGTGACCTGACAACATATTCCTACAGTTGCGGCAGGTTGCCACTTTCCTGCGGGCTGGTTGTTCCGTTCTCGCGCGATTCCACCGCCTCGCCGCCGCCTCCTCCTCCCATCGGGCGACGGACATTGAGCTGCGCAAGCAACTCCGGGAATTCCGTCCGCACCGGCGACTCGCGCAAAAACTCCTCCGCCGTCTCTTTGCGTCCCCGCGCCCGCAGACTGGCGTAAACGTGCAGCTCAAACTGCAACCGCAACGCTTCGCGCGCCGCCGTCAGGTCGAAACTCCCCAGCAGAAACAGCAGCGCCTCGACCGTCGAAAATCGCCCGCCATCCTGCTGCGCCCGCAACCAGTAGCGGCTCTCTCCCGTCATCGGCAGCCGCACTCGGCGGCCCCACGGCATCATTTCCTGCAGCATCGCCGAGGTCTCGCCCCACGCGCCGTCCAACAACACCACTTGCACTCCCTCCGGTGCCACTCCCGGCGGCGCCAGGTCGCCCTGCGGATGAACCAGCCACAGCTCCCGCCCGGGCACGCGCACGTCGTCGACCGGCAACCCGCGCTCGCGGCGCCAAACATGCTGCCGCGACTCCGGCAGCACGCGCTTGATCAGGTGCCCAGTGCTCGTCGGCCGGAAGAACTCCCGATGGTGCATCACGACGTCGACCGCGAGGGGGCAGCGCACCGCACGATGAGCGGCACACACACACCATCGTGTCGTCAACCGGCAGCGCGGGCAGCGTTCCGTCATGCCCCGGACGACACTACGCACGACCGGCCTCCGCCAATCCCTCCGCGATCAAGGCGAGGATTTCCGTCCGCCCCTGACGTTCCTTGGCGGAGCTCGTCACGATGGCCGGCATCTCGCTTTTCCACGCCGCCAGACTGCGCTTAAAAACCGCGATGCCCTCCTGGGTGCGCGCCGCGGACTGCTTGTCGGCCTTGGTGAACACCAGCGCGTAACTCACCTTCGTCTGATCGAGCCATTGCAGAAATTCGAGATCGATGGCCTGCGGCGGCAGGCGCGAATCGATCAGCACGAACACGCGGCGGAGATTGCGTCGTTCTTCCAGATAATCGGCGACCACCGCGTTGAACTCCAACCTCCGCTGCTCGGATACCTGCGCATAGCCGTAGCCCGGCAGATCGACCAGCGCCCACGCTTCATTGCAGATGAAAAAGTTGATCAGCTTCGTCTTGCCGGGCGCATCGGAGACCTTGGCGAGATCCCGGCGACCGGCGAGCAGGTTGATCAGCGACGACTTGCCGACGTTGGAACGGCCGATGAACGCGAACTCCGGCAGCGGCCAGCGCGGACACGAAACGAGGTCGGGCGCACTCTGCCGAAACTCCACGGAGTTGATCTTCATGGGACCAGGGAAATGGGACGACCGCACTCGCGGCCACCGGCCGTCTAGGGCTGCTTCGCCTGCCGCACGAAATCGACGTCGAACGACTGCCCCATCTGCGGTTGGTTGTACTTACCCACCAGCGTGTCGTTTTTCACGTCGTGCGACAGCACGTAGGTCGCCCCGGGATAGCCGACATCGTTGAGTTCGACGACGACCTGCAATCCCTCGGCGCTCCGCATCCAGATCGCGCGGGAAACATTGATCGACTTGGGATTGAAGTAGCCCGCCTGGACGACGCCGCTGCGATCCGCGCTGCGCAACTCAAGCACATAGGTGCCGTCGGAACGCAGCCAGCGCCCGAGCATTTTCCGCACCTCCGCGGGCGCCTCCCCGGTAGCCGCAGCGGCAGGCGCAACCGGCGTCGCCGCCGCGGCCGGAGTCACCGCATCCTTGGCCGGTGTTTCGGATTTCTTGCAGGAGACCGTGCCGCTCACGAGCGTGACGCCCGCGGCAATCGCCAGACTGAGGCGTGTCCAGTTCGAGGAATTCAGAGAGACCATAATCCATTGTGGAGGCCGGGCGGCGCCCGTAGCAAGCCGCGCGAGCAGAGTAAATTTCCGGCGGGCACCCCGCCAGGCCGACCGCATCCGGCGCGGGCGCTCACGGAATTTCGTACACCTCAATGAGGGCCTCACCGGCAGTTCCGCCAACGCCCGAGACCTGCGCCGAATAACTTCGTCCGGCCGCCAGCGTGACCAGCAGGGCCGAGTCGCGGCTGCCAGGTGTCAGCGGAAACGCCCCCACGGTGGCGCCCGTCGCCGCCAGCGCCGGGTCCCAATTGTCGTTCTCGGCCACCTTGACCGCATTCGCGTCGAAGAGCTCAAGCCGGGGATCCGCGAGCACGCCGGTGACACCGAACGCGGACAGCGCCGGCCCCACCGCCCGCACCAGCAATCTCTGCTCCCCGGTTCCGGCGACGAAAAATCCCGCAATCAGAATGTCCGCGCCCGTGCCCACGCGGTTCCGGGCCGAGAGATTGATCAGCCGCCCTTCGCCTCCCAACCCGGCATCGTAGCCCTCAATCAAGACCACGCCCGGCCCGTTGCCGCTGGCGTGAACACTGCGGCCGCCGTCGACCGGGTGAAGCAGCGCCGCGTCCCGGCTCGACGCGGGAAAGGCAAACGCCCCGAGGCCAGCAAACATCGGGGCGAGCGGCGGCGTCCAGTCGTTGTTTTCACCAATACGCATGGCGCCATCAAACAGGGCGAGCCGGGGATCGAGCAGGATGGTCGTGAGTCCAAACTGCGTCAGCGTCGGCCCGGCGGCCCGGACGAGGATTTCCTTCGCGCCTCCGGCGACGGCAAAACCCACGATCACGGTCTGCGCATCGGCCAGCGTCGTCCGCACCGCCACATTCGACAACCACGCGGCGGGCGCAACGATCACTGCGGCGGCCAAGCTGGAGGTCGCACCGACGGCGTTGCTCGCCACCACGGAATAAGTCCCGGCGTGGGCGGCGGTGGTGCCGGCGATTCGGTAGTCCGCGGCCGTGGCTCCAGGAATATCGGTGCCATTGAACCGCCACTGGTACGTCAGTGGCGCAGCCCCAATCGCGCCGGTGGCGAGGGTCACGGCGTCCCCCACCCTCACCCGGCGCGCGGCCGGTTGTATCAGGAAAGTGGGGGCACCGAGCGCGGCCCCCGGCGCCCGATCAGTCTGCGCCTGCCGGGCCACCGTGGCGCTCGAGACGTAACCGGCGCGCGCGGCCGCAAAGGTGAAATCGTAGGCCGATGGCGTCTGCCCGTTCGGCACGGTGCTCCGAAAGGTGAACTGGCCGCCCGCATCCGTCACCTGCGGGGCTGACGAAAATGCCGCGTTGCGCATGCCATCGCGGCCGGTGATCACGACACCCGGCACCGGGACGCCGCCAGGATCGGTGACCGTCGCGGTGAAGACGACGTCCTGACCCGAGGCCCGGGTTTGCCCGGCGGCCGGCGCAGAGACCGCGAGCACGAGAACCGCCGCCGTCGTCGCACTGGCCTCGTTGGAAAAAAGGATCGATGCCCCGGACGCGTTGGTGGCGCGGACACGGTAGTGGTACGTCGTTCCGGCCACCACGGCGGAATCGGTGTAAGAGGTGGCGTTCGCCGCCGCGATGGCGAGCGGATCCCACGATCCCGACGCGCCGTTTTTGCGCTCGATCTGAAACCCCGTTTCGTTGGCCGAATTGTCCGCCCACGCTAGCGCGATGGCCGCGGTGCTGCCGGTGGCGAGCAGGGCCGTCGCCGCCGCCGGCACGGTGGCGGCCGGTCCTTCGAGATACTCCTGGACGCCGTCCTTGATGGCATTCGCGACGAGGATCTTGAACGCCTCGTTTTGCAGCGCCGTGTTGTCTGGGGCTGGTCGGTCCATGAACGCGAGCTCGATCAAGATGGCAGGACGGGTCGCAAGACGGTTTTCCCCGTAGTCGCCGTTGAACCCCTGCACCCGCCGGTCGGCCCACGTGGGAGCATAGGCGCTGCGAATCGCCGCGATGATCTTGGCGTGCACCACCTCGGCGAGCCGCTTGCTTTCCGCACCGAAACCGTTGCCCGTGTCGTAGAGTGTCTCCGTGCCCGTTGCGACGCCGGGCGTAGGAGCGGCGTTGTTGTGAATGCTGACGAGAATATCCGCTCCGACGGAATTCGCATAGCGCGGCCGGCAGCGGATGTCCTGATTGAGATGCGTGACGCCCGCTTCATTCCAAACTGCTTCCTCCACGCCGATCGCCTTGAGATGATACCGGGCCGCCTCCTGCCATTTCGCATAGCCGCTTTCGCCCACTCCCGCGGATTTGTCGAGATTGCGGGTCGGGCGGACGTCGGCCCCGACGGCCCGGAGCGCCGTCGTGAGATGCGAGACCAGGTCCCAGTTCACGTAGTCTTCAACGATGCCAAACAACATGGGTCGCTGAAGTCCCCAGATGCTGCCATTCAGATAAGCTCCGTGGCCGGGGCTGACAGCGATGCGTCGTCCGAGCAATGCCGGCCGCACCGCCGGAATCTCCACCGGCGGCGCCGCGGCGATTCGCCGACTCGCGACCCGAGGTTCAACGTCTTCCAGCAGCCGGTGCAACGGCACGCCATCGATCAGCGTGAAGATTTCGTACGACGGCAAATGGTCGCTGAGCACGTCGCCAATCGCCCGATGAAGACGGCGTGACCACTGCTCGAACTCAAGACTGCCGGGGCCGTAGTCAAGGAGATCGCGGCTCAGGTTCAAGGTCAGCCGACCGTCGGTCAGCCCGAGAGCGAGCAAGCTCACCTCCTGCCGGTCGCTGCCGTCGCGGTCGACCAGGACCCGCTCGATCGCGCCACGCACCCGCGCCGGAAGGTCGTCGCCGCCCGCGATGGCCGTTGTCGTCACCGTCGATTGGCTGTGCCCCGGCAGCCCCAGCGCCAGCAACCCCACCACGAAAGTGATGAGCCAGCCTCGCACCCGCACTCCACCGGCCGCGATCATTCCTTCACCGTCCGCTTCTGGCCAGCCGCCATCACTATTTCCGCCGCTCGAGCCGATACAGCGGCGCGGCTTCAAACAGATGCGTGGTCGGCAGGTGGCCCAGGAATTCCAAGGTGACGCCGGGCAGGCGTTCGGCTCCGGCCAGCGCCGCGAACTCCTGGCTGACAAAAACCTGGCCGGGCGTGACCGTCGGCTGGACATTTGCTCCCCGCGCGACGTGCGCGCCGAGACAGGTCTGACGCTGCGTCACCGGATCCGGGAATGAATAGACCGGACCGGAGTGGAGCACGATCCGGATGTTGAGGTCCGCCGGCAGCTCATGTTTCGGCCAGTTCATTTGCGCGGCAAAATCACGTAGATCCAAGGCGAGCCGGGCCGCCTCCGCGAGGCCGGCGAAGACGAAATACAACGTGCCTCCCGCCGACTCGGCGGCCAGGGGTGCCACCGGCAACGCGGCGACCAGGCGCGCCACCCCGCTTTTGAATTCGTGGACAAACGCCGGCAATTGGTGCTCGGCGATTTTTCGAAAGTTCACCACGTCCGCAAACAGCATGGTCCGAATTTCCTGCGGCAGGAATGAGCCGGCGATCGGATTGGCGCTCCCGCTCGGCGCCGCCGCCTCCACCGGCGCAACCGCCGTGGACTTGATTCGCACGATGTGCGGGTTGAACTGCCGGCGTTCCCATTCCGCCACGACACTGCCGGTGCCGCCCGCCCGCGTGGCCGGCAGGCCGTCCCACAACGCCATCGGCTTGAATTCGAGATCGAGCGCCTGAGCCTGCAGTGCCGCCAGGCCCGTGAGAATCCGGTTGGCATAGACCAAACCGAGCGAGCTGGCTCCGTCCACGTGCGACGCCCCGTGACCGGTGGAGTTGGCGATCAAACACGTCGTCGCCCGGGCCATCACATCGTGAAAGCGCCGCTCCCATTCCGGCCCGCCAAAGCTCACACTCTGGCGCTTGAACGCGTTGACCGGACACGGCAGCACCAGGTTCACCTTGGCGTCCATCTCCAGCAGACACTCACAGAAGATCAGATCACCGCCGCACGCGGCCGACGAGTAACCATACCCGGCCTTCACTTGCTGGAGGTACGCCCGAATTTCTTCGCGAATGGCCGGCTCCATCTCCGCGCTAAAGCGTGGGGACACCCGGCTCGTCGCGTCAATCATGTGGCCCGAAAACACCACGACGGCCGGGAACTCGAAGCACTGGTCCAGCCAGCCGTGTTCCTGCCCGTTGAACCGCAATATCTCCCGCCCCTGTCGCCGCATCGAAGCGAGGTCCCGCCAGCGTCCCTTGAACGCCTCCGCGGCCTGCCGGTAAAAACGCGCCGCATCCTTCGTGTCGCCCAGGTGCGTCAAGGCCTCAGCCAGCGTGGCAACCAGCCAACCATCCACCGGACCCTTCGGCGCCTCCGGTTCCGAACCCACGAGTTTGCTCAACCATCCCCCACCCGTCCCCGAGGTCTTCTCGACTTCGGTGCGGCAATGTTTTGCCACTTTCTTGGCGCATTGCTCGGCCTTCGACCGTTCACCCGCCGCCGCCAGCGTGAACGCCAGGTTAATCCCCGGATAATACGACTCCCGCAGGGCAAAAGCGTCGCCATAGTATTTGCACGACTGCTGAATCGCTTCTTTCCCCTCGGCCGGCACACTGGCGTGGCGCCACATCTCCTTATGCACCCGCCCGAGCAGACACAGGGTCTCCTCATCGTTGGCGGACTCCTTGAGGACCTCGCCGAGCACCTTCCGAGCGGCGTCGAGCGCCCCGGTCTGCGCCAATGCCAGCGCGAGTTGCTGCTGCAAAATCTTGCCGCCGCCAAACCGCGCGAGGCCGTCCCGAGCCACTTCGATCGCGGTCAGCAGCTGGCCGGAGGAGGCCGATTGTTGCACCATTTTCTCGTATTCCTGTACATCTTGCGCCAGCGCGGAGCGGGAATGCGACGCTTCTTCCTTTTCGGACTCGTGGGTCATTCGGCGGATGGTGAGTAAAGTTCTGTCGGCTTCAATTACACACTCACCATCGGCGCAAGATTTGTTTGGCCGGCAGTTCCGGCTTGCCGCGATGGCTCGGCCGGCGGAGACCGTAGCGCATGTATCTCGCGTGGACCACCGTGGCGAATCGCGCCGACGCCGAACGGCTCGCCGCCGACGTCGTCACGCGGCAGCTCGCCGTCTGCGTGCAAATCGACGGCCCGATTATCTCCTACTATCGTTGGCAAAACCACACCGAGCGCGCTGAGGAACAACGGCTCTGTTTCAAGTGCCTGCCCAGTCACCTGCCGGCCCTGGAGAAACACGTTCTCTCCATTCATCCCTACGACACGCCGGAGTGGGTCGTGATCGCCGCGGAACGAGTCGCAGAAAAGTACTTGTCATGGGCTGGGGCCAGCTCTAGCACTCCGCCCCTTTAAACCACCGCATCCCTTAACTTTAACTCGCCATGTCACAGCACAAAAGCCTCCAAGGCATCTCCGGTCTAGTCGTTAAACGCAACGTCCTCAAGCGCTTCGAGCGGGTTGACTTGCTCAGGAAGCGCGGTCTTTGGAAGGTCGGCGACCGCGTGCAGGGTCTGCGCAAGACCAAGCCGGACGTCTGAGCCAACCTTTCGTCAATTTTTGGCAGGCAGTTTACACTGCCTGCCTTTTTTTTCGCGTCCTCCTCCGCAAGCGCCATGTTCGATCTGGTTAAGAAGCTCATCGATTTTATCGTCCACATTGATCGCCATCTGGCGGAGATTATCGCGAGCTACGGTCTTTGGACCTACGGCGTCCTTTTTCTAATAATCTTTGCCGAGACCGGGCTGGTCATCACGCCGTTTCTGCCGGGCGATTCCCTGCTGTTTGCCACCGGAGCCTTCTGTGCCCGGCCCGAGACCGGGCTGAACGTACACCTGATGGCGGGCCTGCTGTGGTTCGCCGCCTTCCTGGGCGACACCGTCAATTATTGGATCGGGGCGCGGATTGGCCCGGCGGTATTCAAACGCGAGGACTCGATATTTCTCCGCAAGAAGCATGTCGAACGGGCGCATGCGTTTTTCGAAAAATACGGCGGGCGGGCCATCATCCTCGCCCGGTTTGTGCCCATCGTGCGCACGTTCGTCCCGTTCGTGGCGGGAGTCGGCCAGATGACCTATGTCCGCTTCCTCGCGTACAACATCATCGGCGGCTTTGTCTGGATCTATTTCTTCATCTACGCCGGATTTTGGTTCGGCAATCAGCCCTTCGTGCAGAAGAATTTCAAGCTGGTGATTCTGGCGATCATCATCCTCTCGGTGGTGCCGATCGTCTGGGAAATGTGGCGGGCCTGGCGCGAATCACCCCAGAAGAAAACAGCGGTGCCCTGAGATTTCCGGGCATTGGTCGTGGCGACCACGACCCCGCTCCGCCACCGTCCGACCGACGATCAGACCTTGTGCGGCTCCGGGACCGCGGAGGTAAGGCAGACGATGCCCGCCGGATTGGGCACATGGGTGTATTTGGAAATAACCACGATGCCGGATTCGGTCACGGTAAAGCGCTTTCGATCCTGTTCCAAATCGTAGCCGATGACCGCCCCCGGCGGGATAAACACCCCTTTGTCGATGATGGCGCGGCGGATCTTGCAGTGCCGCCCGACCTCCACCTGGTCCATCAACACCGAATCGTCCACCTGCGCCCAACTGTGGATGCAGACCTTGGGCGAGAGCACCGAGCGACTCACCCGGCCACCGCTGACGATGCAACCCGGCGAGACGATCGAATCCACGGCTCTGCCACAACGCCCGCCGGGATGGTCTTCCCCGAAAACGAACTTCGCCGGAGGCTCGGGCGACGGATACGTGCGCAAGGGCCAGGCGCGGTCGTAGAGATTGAAAACCGGATCCACCCCCACCAAATCCATGTTCGCCTCGTAGAATGCATCGATCGTCCCCACATCCCGCCAATAGACGGACAACTTCTTGTTCTCATCCACGAAATTGTACGCCATCACGCGATGGTCGCGGATCAGTTTGGGGAGAATATTTCTGCCGAAATCCATGTCCCCCGCCGCCATCGCCGCCGGCGACAGCACCTCCATCAACATCTCGCGGTTGAACACGTACACGCCCATCGAAGCCAGGGGTCTTGCGGGTTGACCCGGCGCCCCCTCGACCCAGGTGGGCTTCTCCTCGAAGTCCACGATCCGGCCGGCGGGATCCGTCCGCACCAATCCGAATTGATGGGCGCACGTACTTTCCACCTCGATCACCGCCACCGTCGTCTCGGCGTGCTGGGCGCGATGATGGCGCACCATCGCGGCGTAATCCATTTTATAGATGTGATCGGCCGCCAGAATCAGCACCTCGGTGATGTCGCTGCCAATCATCCGCAGGTTCTGAAACACGGCATCCGCGGTGCCGTGAAACAGATCGCCGTCGCGACTGAGGGTCGGATGAATCGGGAAAATATACTCGCCCAATTCAGGCCGGTAGACGTTCCACGCCAGATGCAGATGGCGGTTCAGCGACGTAGACTTGGTCTGCATCAAGACGCCAACTTTACGGACGTTGGAATTGATGCAGTTCGACAATGGGAAATCGATCAGCCGGTAGATGCCGCCAAACGTGACCGCGGGTTTTGCCCGATATTTGGTCAAGGGATGCAAACGGGTCCCCTCCCCTCCGGCCAAAAGAATGGCGAACACGGTCTTCACGGATGCCTCCTTTTCACGTCCTCGATTCTACGTGGAACCCCGGCGCTGTCGAGCCCGCGCCGCCATCATCTCCGTGCGGCACGCTGCCACCCCCGCCAGTCAGCGGCACGGTGAAAACGTTGCACCTTCTCCCGGCATCCATTTCGATGCCCAAGCCCTGCGCATGCAATTGAGATTCACCGGTCTCAGCCTCCTCCTCGCCCTCTGCACGACGGCGATGGCGCAATCCCGGGCAGTCGACGGCATGGTCTCCGGCATCGTGTTCGATCCGACGAGCGGAAAGCCGGTCGAGTTCGCCACCGTCGTCGTGAAATGCAAAGCGGACGGCCAGTCCGTGCGCTTCGGCGCGACGGACGCCAAGGGTCGGTTTGAGCTGGAGGCGATTCCCGCTGGCGACTTCCTGCTCGCCTACGCTTTGGTCGGCGGCGCCCGCGAGGCAACCGTGGCCTTTTCCATCGATGGAAGACAACGGGCGATCAATCTCGGCCGCCTGCCGCTCAATGGCGAGGCCGCCGTACAACTCGAGAAGGTTGAGGTCTCCGCGCGCCAGGAGGCCTTCTACAATTCGATCGACCGCAAGGTCTACAACGTCGACAAGGACATTCAGAGTCTGACCGGATCGGCCAGCGATCTGCTCCAAAACGTGCCGTCCGTGCAGGTCGACATCGAGGGTAACGTCAGCCTCCGCGGCGACAACAACGTGCTGATCCTCATCAACGGCAAGACCTCGACGATGATGGGCCGGAACCGCGCCGCCGTGCTCGAACAAATGCCGGCCGACGGCATCGAAAAAATCGAGGTCATCACCAACCCGTCCGCAAAATTCAAACCCGACGGCACCGCCGGCATCATCAACCTGACGCTCAAGAAAAAACAGGAATCCGGTTCCTTCGGCAGCGTCCGCACCGCCGTGGGCAACGCCCGCCGCTACAACGCCAGCGTCACCGCCAACTACCATCCCGGAAAATTCAGCGTCTTCACCACCGCCGGCCTCCGGCAGGACGACCGCCCGCGCTCGATGCAGGATGATCGTTCGCACACCGACGCCGCGACCAACGCGGTGGTGTCGACCTCCCAGCGAACCACCGAGGACTCGCGCCCGCTCTCGCGCCTCGCCCAATTCGGCGCGGACTACAAATATGACGAGCGCACCACGCTCGGCGGCGACGTGCGCTACAACCACCGCGACTTCGAGCGCCATTCCGCCGTGAGCAATCTCACGCGCAATGTCGCCGGCGCCGTCACCGGCGATTTCGATCGGCTCCGGATTGACCCTGGGTGGGAGCAGGACCTTGAGCTGACCGCAAAACTTCAGCACGCGTTCAAGGAGGAGGACCGCGAGCTCACCGTCGATGTCCGCCACGGCCGCACCACCGAGCAGGAGGACAACCGCTACACCAATGTCTACCGCACGCCGGGACGGGTGACGGCATTCGACTTCACGTTGATCAAGCAAAAGGAGACCAACACCGAGACTTCCGTCGAGTACGTCCACCCGCTCGACGAAAATTCAAAACTCGAAGCCGGCTACAACGGCCAGATCCGCGAGACCGACCTGGATTTCCGCGGCAGCTACGTCGATGCGACGGGTGCGACGCGCCTCGACGCCACGCGGACCAACCACTTCATTTATAATGCCGCGATTCACGCGTTCTACGGCACCTACGCGCGGAAGTTCGCGGCGTTCGGCCTACTCGCCGGGCTTCGCTTCGAGCACGCCGGCAGCGACACGAACCAAGTCACCGCGCACCTCCTCGGCACCAACGACTACAACCGCTCTTACCCAAGTTTGCACCTGAGTTACGAGCTCACCGCGACGCAGCAACTCCAGCTCAACTACAGCCACCGCGTGCACCGGCCGGAGGGCGACGATCTCAATCCGTTCCCGGAATATCAGGATCCGTTCAACCTGCGCGCCGGCAATCCCCGCCTGGTGCCCGAGGATGTCCACTCGCTCGAGGCTGGCTGGGAGTACAGGAAAGACGACACCTCCTGCCTCGCCACCGTGTACTACCGCTACCGCTACCACGGAATCACGGAGGTCTCCCGGTATATCGACAGCACCACGCTGCTCACCACCAAGGAGAATCTCGGCACGAGCAGGTCCGGCGGTCTCGAACTCGGCGCCAACACCCGCGTGCGCGAACGCGTTTCGCTGAACTTCAGCGCCAACGCCTACCGCAGCGAAATCGACGCGAGCAACCTCGGCTTTGGCGCGCGCCGCGCCAGCTTCGCCTGGAGCGCAAAACTAAACGCGAATTTCGACGTGACGAAAACCACCCTCGTCCAGCTCAACACCCACTACACCCCAAAGCGTCTCACCCCGCAGGGCTACCGCTACCCATCCGCCGTCGCCAACCTCGGCCTGCGCCACAACTTCGCCGACCGGAAGACGGCCATCACTTTCACGGTGTCGGATGTCTTCGGATCCCTGCGCGAACGCACGCACATCGACACGCCGACGCTGCGGCAGGACATCATCCGCCGCCGCAGTTCCCGGATCGTTTACCTCGGCGTCATCTGCAATTTCGGCAAAGCCACGAAAAAACCGAAGAAGGACGACCTGCAGTTCGACAACACGCTGTGAGGCGCGTCCCGCAAAATACCAATTTCACCGGAAACCCGGCGCCGCCTCGAGCGTGGTGCGAATGCCGGGAGTCGAACCCGGATCAATGGCTTCGGAGGCCATCACACTATCCATTGTGCTACATTCGCAGGGACGCAGTTGAGCGTTGTAGGGTCGGCAACGTCCGAGCGTCAAGCCTGCGTACACCGTCGCGTCAAATGCCTGAAATCCCCAACTGCGTCGTTGCCTCGCACCCGCGCGGTTCCCAACGTCACGCCGTATGTCCGCAGAGAATTCCACGAGCAACGCCCCCGGTGCGACCGCACCCGCACCCAGTGACTTCATGCGCGAGAGCTCAGTGCAGTTGTACTTCATGATGGCTGATACCACGGCCGGCTTGGCGCCGCCATCCAGCCCGCCGCAGGTGTAGCGGCGCGCAGCCTCCAGCATGTAAGCCCACCCGCCAAGGCGCGCCAGCGGCTCCACAATTCCGCCGAACGCACCGATGGGCAGCCCGAACAGCTGCCGCACGGCAGCGTAGGCGCCAGCCACGCGCGCAGCCGCCTTCACCCCGCCGGTGCTGGCAGCCGGCAGCGAGATGCCACGCCCGGCAGCCAGGCTCTCCATTAGCATGCGCCAGCCATTGCCAGCCTGCGCAGCG
>SXSC01000362.1 GCA_005792355.1 Opitutaceae bacterium | reverse complement strand
TCCGTTACAGGACGCCGCCGTCGCCGCACTCTGCAAAACCCTCACCGCCACGGAAACCTGTTTCCCCACCACCAACCTCCGCCTGATTTATCGCCAAGTGGGTTCACCCTGATTCCAGGGCAGGTCAGGATGTCTGAGTCTAACAGAGACGGATTTGGTCCACCACGTCGAACTCGGATTTCGACATGGCGCGCTGGGCGGCGACGCGGACTTCGGCGAAGCGCGGGAAGATGAGACCGAGGACAGGCGCGGAGTATTCCTGGGACTTGAGGCCGGAGTTGGCGCGGTTTTGAACTCCAGCATTCGGGCGCCGCCGGGAGAGCCAGTCAGCCGCGTCGTTCGTCCGCACCGCCGTTTCTCATGCGAAGTAACAACTGGCGGACTGACCCTCTTGGATCGGCCCGGCTCAAGCCCGGGCGATCGCGCCGGCGTGTTGCTGGATTTTCCTGATCGCGGCGGCGATTTGCTCCATGTCGGATTTGGTTCCGAGGAGCATCGTCTGGGTGAAGCGGACGTTTTCGGAGCAGAGGAGGTCGTTCTGCGGGCATTGCCGGTGCTGCTCCCAGCGGTCGAGCGTCTCCGGCGAATAGAGTTTCTTGTAGTGCCGGTTCTTGGACAGCTGGCTGACGTGTCCTTCCTTGTTCCAGGCCGTGTAGCCGCCGGCGGTGTCGTCGATGCCTTCCTTTTTCAAGGCGAGCATGAATTTGTCCCGGCCCAGACCGGCGAAGTGTTTCTGCTGGTAGCGGAAAGCATAGACGTGCCAGGCGTGGCGGGTGCAGCCGGGGTACTGCTGTTGCACCAAGATGCCCGGGATGTCCTTGAGCATGCTGCTGAGGTACTCGGCATTCTGTTCCCGATGCCGGGATTGTTCCTCCAGCCGGGTCAGCTGCGCGTTTAGGATAGCTCCTTGAAACTCGGTCATGCGGAGGTTTCCACCGCGGCAGCCGGCGGTCAGATTCTTCGGTCCCTTGTTGCGAGACTGGTCCTGAAAGCTCTCGCACTTGAAACCGAAGTCGAGGTCGTTGGTGAGGAGAGCCCCGCCGTCGCCGCAGTTGAGATTCTTGCTGGCCTGAAAACTGAAGCAACCGGCCAGGCCCCAGTTGCCGACCATCCGGCCCCGCCATTCGGCGAGGTGCGACTGGCAGGCGTCTTCGATGACCGGGATGTTATGCTTCTTCCCGAGGGCGCAAATCTTGTCCATGTCGCAAACGTTGCCCCCGATCTGAACGGCGATGATGGCCTTGGTGTTTGGCGTGAGGGCGGCCTCGATCTGGTTGGCGTCGATCTGGGAGGTCGCCGGATCGACGTCGACATAGATGGGCAGCGCGTAGTTGAGCGTGATGATGTTGAACGTGGCGATGAAGGTGAACGGAGGCAGAATGACCTCGTCGCCGGGACCGATGTCCAACGCGCCGAGGCAGGTGTAGAGCGAACTGGTGCCGCTGTTGGTGGCGACGCAGGATTTGGCGCCGGCGCGGGCGGCGAAGGCTTTTTCGAAGGCCTTCACCTGTTTGCCCCCGTAGCGGTTCCACTTGCGGCTGTGCAGGGCCTCGAGGAGCAGTTTGTCCTCGACCTCGTTGCAGACCGGCCAGTGGGGCCAGCCGGCGGTGCGGACGGGGGTGCCGCCCAAGATGGCGGGCTTGGTGGCGGCTTTGCCAAACGTAGCGGTGAGAGTCAGGCCCACGCCCGCGACGGCGGTCGTGGCCAGAAATTGCCGGCGATTCATCGGCGATGTTTTCATGCTGGTTACGGGGTTGATGTCAGCTGCGGGAAAACCGGGTTTTCGGCGGGAAGGCAGCGGGTGAACCGGGCAGATTATCTCTGGCGTGCCATGATTACCGGCGGAATGCGCATCAAGTCGCTGCGGGTGTTGCCCGGTTCCGGCCGGGCCACCGCGTAGACCGCGCCATCCTGGCCGACCGCCAGCGTGTTCACGTAGGTGGGGACGTTGCCGTTTTCAAAAAAAACCGCCCCGTGATCGGTGTACTTCGAAGTGGGGATGTCGAAGGTGATCAAGTGCAGGTTTTCCAATCCCTTGGCTTCACCCTTGGCGGTGGTCGCCTTGCCCTCGACCCGCTTGCCGTTCACGTAGATCGGACCTCCGGTGAGGTAATAGAGCGTGCGACCGTCCGGCCCCAGGGTGAAACCCAGGTAGCCGAAGCTAAACTGATCGTACCTGCCGCTGCGTTGGGAGGGCAGCGAAGTGATCCGCTCCAGGACTTCGATACGCGGCGCACGCGGATCGAAGCGGAACAGATAGCCGGAGTTCCCGTGGACGCCGTAGATCATACGATCCGGCTCATACCACGCCGTCTGCCGCCAGTTGTATCCCATATGACCGGGTTTTTCCGGATCGTAGACGCCAAAATAGTCCTTCTTCATGTCCTCCCCCTCGACTACCTCCATCGCGTCGCGCGCATAGACGTAACGGATGATGCGGCCGTGCACGGTGGTGAAGTAGACCGAACCATCGTCGGGGTTGACAGTGGGGGCCCGACAGAGCGCGCGGAAGATGCTGGGATCAGCCGGATACCCGGGGATGAGTCCGATGTCCCGCAACTCTCTTTTCGCGAGATCATATCGGAGGAAATGATTGCTGGGCCACGCCAGACCGTAGAGGCGCCCGCGCTGCGGGTCCATGGTCATGGAGATGATGCCGCCGCCATTCGGGTCGATCCCCAGGTCTTCGAATTTGCCAGAGCCCATCTCGTAGGAGAGGAAGTGCCCGCCGGGATACTGTTTCATTCCCGGGGGCGGCGGGCCGAAACCCTCGCGCCCGTTCACGTTGGCGTAGTAGCCCAGGTGGGTGGAGAAATACAGCTTGCCGCGGGATTCGATGAAATTGACGTGGGACTTGCCCTGTACGACCGCGCCGGCGCCCTTTTCTCCGCACGCCTCGGTGAGATCTCCGAGGCGCGCGATCTGCTCGGTCGCCGGGTTGTAGGCGAACATCTGTGCCCCGGTGTCCGGCACGCTGGTGCACAGCACGTAGTAGATCCTGCCGTCGCTGGCGCAGGAGACGCCGTTGTAGCTGTCGTGTGCCAGCGGAAAATTGGAATTCAGCGAACGGGCGATGAGCTTCCCCGGGTGGCCGGCTGGGGGACCCGGAGACCTGGCGCCGGCGGGCAGGAAGCCTAACAGGGCGGTGAGTCCCCGCGCGAAGCTGCGCCATCCGGTCACACGCTGGAAAAGCAAGGACAGGTTGTTCATGGGAAAATGCCTTTCAGGGTTGAGATGAAACTGGATTTTCAGCGGGAGGGCTTTTGACGGCCGGCCGACCCCCGGGATGGCGCATTGTGTTCGCGATCGCCACCAACGTCTGTGCGTCGATTGACCAATCTCACGCGGAAATTGCCAGCGAGGCGGCAGAGCAAGGTCGGCACGCCCCAGGGGGTCCTAAAAGGGACAGGCCAATTTTACCCCACAAGGGACAGGTCAATCCCCCCGTGTAAGCGGGAACCCCACAAGGGACAGGTCAATCATGCCCCCGGATAGCCGGTACCGTACAAGGGACAGGTCAATCATGCCCCAAGTCAGGGGGTGCGCAGCGCAGGGCAAGCGGGCGGCCTGGCGGAGGGCGGGGGCCTTTCAGGTAGGAACGGATCAAGACTCCATCGACAGAGGGCCCTCTGAACCAGCCTGTCCCTTTCCCAGACCCCGCGTCGTGTCGGCGGGTCAGCGATTGGGAAGTGAGCGTCAGTCGCCTGGAGTCGTTACCGAGCGACCACGGGGCGGAGCCCGACAGATGTCATCGCGTGCGGTTGGGGTCGTCGTTCTCTGCGGCGAGGGATTTTTTGCGTTTCTGCACGGCTTGGCGCAGGAGGTATTCGACCTGCCCGTTGACGCTGCGCAACTCATCCGCCGCCCAGGTTTCGAGTTCGCTCCAAAGCTCGGGATCGACCCGGAGCAGAAAGGCTTTTCGGTCTGCGGCTTCCATGGTGAATCAGCAGCGCAGCCACCGGGGCCAGAGACGGGGAACGGTCATAAGCGAAAACCAGACAAACGCCTGCGGCTTGGTCAATTGTGCTCTAGCTGCCCTCGGTGGCGGGGTGGATTTCATGGTCCAGGGACGGCGGTGGGAGTGGAGCCGGCGCGTCGCCGGGGTAATTCGACCGGGCGATGAATCAATTGTAGAGCGTGCCGGTGTTTATGACGGGGTGCACCTCGGTTTCGCCGCAGAGGACGACGAGGAGATTGGACACCATCGCGGCCTTCCGTTCCTCGTCGAGATTCACGACCTTTTTGTCGGAGAGCTCGCGCAGCGCCATTTCGACCATGCTGACGGCACCGTGGACGATTTTCTGGCGCGCGGCGATCACGGCCTCGGCTTGCTGGCGGCGCAGCATGGCCTGCGCGATCTCCGGCGCGTAGGCCAGGTGGGTGAGGCGCGCCTCGTCGATCTCGACCCCGGCCTTGGCGAGGCGCTCCTGGAGTTCGCGGGTCAGTGCGGCCGACACGCCGTCGCTGCCGCCGCGCAGGGTGAGTTCGTTGGGCTCGCCATCGTCGTAGGCGTAGTTGCTGGCGACGTGGCGCAGGGCGGACTCGCTCTGGATGCGCACGTAGTTGTCGTAGCTGTCGACGTCGAACACGGCCTGGGCGGTGTCGAGCACGCGCCAGACCACCACGACGGCGATCTCGATGGGGTTGCCGCGCTTGTCGTTTACTTTGAGTTTCTCGCCGTTGAGGTTGCGGGCGCGGAGTGAGATTTTGAGTTTTTTGTTAAATGGATTCGTGAAAAAGAACCCGCTGTCGCGCACGGTGCCCTTGTAGGCGCCGAAGAGAATCAGCACGGCGGCCTCGTTGGGCTGGAGGGTGAAGAAGCCGAGGGTGGCCACGACGGCGAGCAGCAGACTGACGCCGCTGCCGGCGAACAGCCAGCCGGCGCCGTGAGCGTGGGCCGTGGCAGCCATGATGGCGGTCACAAAGGCCCAAATCGCGACAATGAAAAACGCAAATGTGATGGCGAGAAACAGCCAGCCACTGAAGGCGCAGACCGGACGTTCCTGGCTTTGCGCGCGGAGGACGGAAGCGGGAGTGTTCATGATGAGTTAAGGGAGTTGAGATAGCTATATGATATCACTTAGCTAGCTTGTCAAGTTTGAAAATCGGGTCTCTTAATTGACCTGTCCCTTGAGGCAGCCCCTTGAGGCGGCCTTCTCAATCAGCCGGTCCCTTTCCAAAACCCCCTCTGTACACCCGACGCAGACGGCCCGCGACATCGTCATGGAACAGGGCGGCGACTTTTTGCAGATTACCCGCTGGAGGCGACGCCAAAGGCGACCAGGATAGAGGTAGGGGTGGCGGTAACCACGCGATCCCTACCTCTATCACGCCAGAGGCGGACAAGCCCCTGTGCGCCTCTGGCACATCCGCGTCGTCCGTGCCCGTCCCGGTCCACGCGGAGGTGGACCCTCCAATGCCCCAGGGTTTTTCTTAGCCCGGGACGATCGCGCCATGCTTGCGCAACGAGTCGCGGATTTCCTTAATGGGGACGAGAAGCGGTGTCGTGCCCTTCGCCGCCGAGAGTGCCGCCGTCACGCCCGCCACCTGCCCCATCCCCATGCACGAGGCCTGAACCCGCAGCGCGGAATTCGCCAGGCGATCGCTGCTCACGCACCGGCCCGCCACCAGCAGGTTCTTGCTCTCCTTCGGGATCAACGCGCGCAACGGCACCGTTGGCACCACGCCCTCGTTCAGATGCTTCGGACGCACCCCGCCCTCGAAGTGCAGGTCGATCGGGTAGAACGAGTGCGAGACCGCATCCTCAAACCTGCGGCCCCCCTCGTAATCCTCCACCGTGATCGTCGCCTCGCCCACGATCCGGTAGGTCTCGCGGATTCCCGTCTCGGCCTGGAGCCGTTCGATCTTCATCAGGGCCAGCGCCGGCTCCTGCTGCAAAAAACGCAGCACCCGCAGCAGCGACTGCCGGCCGGCGATGTTCGTCTCCGAGTGGGACTCCGAGGTCGTGCCGTCGGCGCCGATGACATGATTCCCACTTTCGCCGCCCTTCCCGAGCCAGCCGGCGAGACTGCCGTTGATGTCCGTGCGTTTCAACGCCCCCGACTTCACCGCCGCGGCGTGCTTTTCCTGCAGCGCTTTCAGGGCGTTGGGGTCAAGCGTCGCCAGATCGTAGCCACCAACGCGGTAAATCAGCGTCCCCGGCTGTCGCGTTTCTTCCCGCATCCGCGCGAAGCCCGCCAGCCCCACGGCCGTCGCGCTGCCGGTGCAGTCCACGAGTTGCTTGGCCGTCACATCGACCATCGTGCCCTTGCCCACCAGTCGAACACGCCAGCCGCCGGACGCTGCCTCGACCGTGAGCGGCGATTCGTAATAGCGCAGTTGCACACCCGCCTGAACGCAGGCCTCTTCGGCGAGCGCCGCATAGAGCTGGCCGCTGATCCGCACCTGGTGCCGCCAGTGCTGCGGGCCGGTCGGTTTGCTGAAGTCCGGCAGCGCGTCGTTGTTGAGCTCCACGGTCCGCTGCACGAGTTCCCACCCGATGCCGGCGATGACCTGTTTGCCCCAGGCGTGAAACAGGCCGGGAAAATCCACGCCGCCCGTTGTGGTTGTCCCGCCGAGCTGGCTGCCGGCCTCCACCAGAATCGTCTTCGCCCCGAGCCGGCCCGCCTGGATCGCGGCGATCGTGCCGGCCGAACCGCCGCCGATCACCAGCACGTCGGTCGAAAGCCGGCGCACGGTCGGCGGCGGTTGCGCGGCGACGAGCACGCTGCCGGCAGGAAGGGTTCCGAGACTGGCAAGAAAATGACGGCGTTTCATGGGGAATCTGGGATTTTGGGGCCGGGAATTAACAGGCTGCGCTGCGCACACGGGCAGGGCTTTCAGAACGTGGCGCGGACGCCGACCGTGGGCGTCACGCCAAACTTTTGGAAAAACTGCGCCGCGGCCGGACTGGCACCGACTTGCTGCATTCGAATGAAGGGTTCATCCAGCACATTTCTGACACTGAAGAATGCGCTGACCTTGGCGGTGAGCCGGTGCGAACCGCCGACGTCGAGATTGATCCGGTGACGTTGGTATTGGGTGCCCGCCGCGTTGATCGGTCGCGATGACGCCCAGTTCACGTTCGCATAGAACTGGCCGCGCCGATGCGCGTACGTCACGCCCGCCGAGACCAGATGCGGCGACACATTGGCCACGATCACTTGGGCGTAGTTCCGCGTGTAACTGGCCCGGAGGCTGAAACCCGACCACGCGCACCTCCGCATGGCGGAGAAACTCGCCTGCCGCAGGGTTGAGAATCCGGCCCGTGATGACGCCGGTTTCGGACGCCGGCTGGGCTGGCGGCAATCGTGAGTCCGATCGCAACCACCGCCAGAATGCCACGGCGAGCGGGCCGCGTGGCGGCGGAGGCCATGGCGCTGAGGGTGGAGAGAAAGTAGCGCCGTATCAGCTGGCGGAACGGACGCAGCGGCGGGGCAAACGGGGTTCAGAATGTGGTCGTCGCTGAGAACCGCCAGGTGCGGGGATTGGCGTAGCCGAGCGACTTGTCGGCGTAGAACTCGTCGGTGACGTTGTCCACGTTGAGCTGGAATTTCAGGGGGCGCTGGAAAATGCGCGTGGCGTAGCCCGCCATGAGATCGAGCCGGTCGTAGCCATCCTCGACGACGAACTTGCGCGCGAAGGAGGCGTCGAGCGGGATCGGGCCGTCGCGGCGATGGTAACCGGCGCTGAGCGCAAGCCCCGCCAGCGGCTTCGCGGTGAAATCGCATTTGACCCAGAGGCTCCACGAATCGGGTGAGTTGCCGCGGAGCGGGAGGCCGAGGGTGTCGGGCCGGCCGTCGCCGTTGATGCCGAGCACAGCGGCGCCGCTGTTGACGCGGCGGACGTTTGTCTTGTCCACGAGGAAGACGGCGGCCGTGCCCGTGAGGGTGTTGCGGAGAATGGTGAATTGTAGCTTCGGGGTGGTCAAGCGAAGGGCCAGGGTTCACTCGATCCGGCTTCGCTCACCCCGCCCCGATTGCTTCGTCGAGTACGGCGAGGAGGAAGTCGGCGTCGGCCTTCGTGATGTTCATCGGTGGGGCGAAGCGGATGGTCTGGCCCCAGAGGCCGCCTTTGCCCAACAACAGGCCGAGCTCACGCGCGTTTTCCACCGCCCGCGCGCACTCTTCGCGGCCCGGTTGCTTCGTTGTGCGGTCCTTCACGAACTCGATGCCGAGCATCAGGCCCTTGCCGCGCACGTCGCCAATTACCTGGTGCTTCGCCTTCAGCTTTTCGAGGCCGGCGAGAATGTAGGTGCCGAGTTCGAGACAATTGGCCTGCGTCTTCTCCTGCTCGATGACTTCGAGCACGGCTTTGCCGATGGCACTCACCACCGGGTTGCCACCGAAGGTGTTGAAGTGAACTTTTTGCGCCATCACCGCGGCGATTTTCGGCGTGGTGACGACGGCGGCGAGCGGGGCGCCGTTGCCGATGCCTTTCGCCATCGTGACAATGTCGGGGATCACTCCTTGCGTCTCGAAGCCCCAGAAATGGGTGCCGGTGCGGCCGAAGCCCGTCTGGACCTCGTCGGCGATGCAGACGCCGCCCGCCGCCCGCACGTGCTCGTAAGCGTGCTTGAGGTAACCCTGCGGAAACTCGACGAAGCCGCCCACCCCCTGGATGGACTCGGCGATGAACGCGGCGATTTTGCCGGGCGTGGCGTAGTCGATGAGGTTTTTCACGTCATCCGCGTATTTGCGGCCGGCATCGGGATCGTCGTAGCCGTGGGGTCCGCGGTAGGGGTAGGGTGCGACGGCGTGGTGAATGCCGAAGGAATGCGGCGTGTTGAATTTCCAAGTACTGTGCGCGGTGAGGCCCATCGAGGCGGGGCTGCCGCCGTGGTAGCCGTTGCGGAGCGCGATGGCGTCGTAGTTGCCAGTCGAGAGTCGCGCCATGAGCATCGCGAGGTCGTTGGCCTCGGAGCCGGAGTTGACGAAGTAGCACACCTTCAGGTCGCCGGGCAGCTTCGACGCGAGCTTCTCCGCGAATTCGGCGATCTTGGGCTGCAGGTAAATCGTGGTGGAATGCTGGAGCGTGGCGTTCTGGGCATTGGCGGCGGCGAGCACGTGCGGGTGGCAGTGGCCGACGCTGACTGTCACGATGCCACCCAGGCCGTCGAGGTAGCGCTTGCCGGTGTCGTCCCAGACATACTGCATCTTCCCTTCGACGATCATGATCGGCTGCTTGTAGTAAAGGAAGAGGCCGGGGTTGAGGTATTGCTTGCGCATCGCGAGCACCTGCGCGGCGGAAGGGCCGGTATACGGCTGCGGCGTGTGCGGGGTCGGAGGGAGCGGGATGGATTTCATGAGAGGAGGAAAAGTTTTAACCACAGATTGCGCGGATTAACACGGATAAAGGTTGGAACGGGTGTGCTTCGCAGCCGACCTGAAGGGCGAGTGTTCACTCCGGGCCGGAAGCCGCCCCCGACGTTGCCTGCCGGGCAAAGGATGGGAGTTCAGGTTTGGTTGTCGCTGCGACGCGCGGTGTCTCGGTGGCTCATCCGAGGTCAGCCGTTGGGCGCTAGTTTGCGGAGGGCCAGATACGCGAGGAACGCGATGCCAAAGCCGGTGAACCAGGCGTAGTCGTAGAGCCCGAGGAGAAACGGCGAAAACGACGTGCCGGCGATCACCTTGATTTTGACGAGGAAGCCCGGCAGGCTTGGCCACACGCCCAAGGCGAACGCCACGATCGCGACGACACTGAAGCCGCGCGTGAAGCTGTACTCGCCCTCCGGGTTGAAGAGCCCGAACACATTGAGATGGCGGCGGCGGCACACGAAGTAGTCCGCGATCATGATGCCGCCGATCGGGCCGAGCAGGGCGCTGTAGGCGATGAGCCAGAGGAAAATGTAGCCGGAGGGATCCGCCACGAGTTTCCACGGCATCATCAGGATGCCGACGACCCCGGTGATGTAGCCGCCGACGCGAAACGAGATTTTTTTCGGGGCGACGTGGGCGAAGTCGTTGGCCGGCGAGACGACGTTGGCGGCGATGTTGGTGGCGAGCGTCGCGATGCAGAGTGCGATCATCGCGACGACGAGGACCACGGGATTGGTGAAACGCGTGAGCACATCGATCGGGTTCCACAGCGTCTCCTGGTGGATGATCGTCGTGGCGGAGGTGACGGCGACGCCGATGAACGCATACAGTGCCATCGTGGTGGGCAGGCCGATCACCTGGCCCAGCACCTGGTCGCGTTGGCGAAAGGCGTAGCGCGAGAAATCGGGGATGTTGAGCGAGAGTGTGGCCCAAAAACCGACCATGCCGGTGAGGGCGGGGAAGAAAAAGTTCCAGAACTGGCCGGCCTGTTTCTGGCCGGGCTCGAACGCCGAGGGTTGCGCAAGGATCGGGCCGAATCCGCCGGCGTTGTCGTAGGCCCACCAGAGCAACAGCAGGCCGAGCGCGATCAGGAGGGGAGCCTTGATGTTGAGCAGCGTGCGGATCGTATCGATGCCGCGGTGGATGACCCACATGTTGATGCCCCAGAAGAACAGGAAGCAGGCGAACTGCACGAAGGTGATGTCCAGCAGGGGCAGGGGCGTGCCGCCCGCCATTGCCGGGAAAAAGACGGCGAGGATCTTGTAGATCGCGTCGCCCCCGATCCAGCACTGGATGCCAAACCAGCCGCAGGCCACCAGGGCGCGCAGGAGGGCCGGGAGGTTGGCCCCGCGGGTGCCGAACGAGGCGCGGCAAAACACGGGAAACGGAATGCCATAGGCCGTGCCCGCGTGGGCGTTCAGGACCATCGGGATTACGACGATGACGTTGCCGAGGAAAATCGTGAGGATCGCCTGCCACCAGTTCATGCCGCCGCCGATGAGCGACGACGCGAGCATGTAGGTGGGGATGCACGCCGCCATCGAGACCCAGAGCGCGGCAAAGCTGAGCAGACCCCACTTCCGAGCCGAGACGGGCACGGGCGCGAGGTCGACGTTGTAGAGATGGCTTTTTTCGAGATCGAACTCGACGTCGGGGGCGTTGTGGCGAAGGCCGGGATCGGGGGTCATGGGGGGGACGGGGGAATTAGAGCCCAGCGTGGCGAAGCCGCAACCAAATGAACCAAGACAGTTTTTAACCGCTAATCTTCGCTAATCTCCGCTAATGAAAGCTCGGAAAACACCCCTCACCGTCGGTCTTCGCCGATTAGGCGAAGCATGCACGACGTCGACCGCCCTTGATTCTGAATATTAGCAAAGATTAGCGGTTCCATAACGTTTATGAGAAAATGCACGCGGCAAAACAACAAACTCAGAAATAGCAGTCTGGGGCTCAAGCGATGGGTGGGCGGCGCAGATGCCAGTCGGTCGTCTGCTGGAAGGCGGGGGCGGCGGCGAGCGCGAGCTCGTCGCGGTAGAGCCGGGAGTGAAACGTCATCGCGGCGGTGATCCGGCGGGGCGACTCGGCCGGCTGGTCTTTCACCGGCAGGAAACCCGTCGGCACACACACGGTCGGGTGGCCGGTGAGGTTGGTCATCGCGAGGTGGGGGCCGCCAGGCTGGCTCACCCAGACATCGGTCCTGGCGTCGATGAGCACCTGCCGCCAGGCGCGCTCTTCGGTGAGGTTGACGACGGCGGTCAGCACCGGGTCGTAGCGCTTGAGGCGGGACAGCGCGAGTTCGGTGAGCTCGCGCGAGGTGATCTGGCGCGAACGCAGCAAAGCGGCGAGTTTCGCGATCGGGAGAAACGCGAGGTCGTCGGCGGAGGTGGGACGGCGGATCGCGGCAGGCTGCCACGGTGCGATGGCGGGTCGCGGTGCGCCGGTGGGGACGCGTACTCCGGACAGGCGCGGATCAAACGCGAGCGCCGGGACAACGTGATTGGGAATCGGGGTCGTGCGCAACTCGGCGTATCCGGCGGCGCGGGCTGCGACGCCTTTGATCAACGGGGCGCGCTGTTCGGCGGTGAAGGAAAGTCCCGCGAGTTTTTCCGCGGCGGCGAGCGTGGCGGAGTCGATGCCGCCGGCGGGCGACGGCGGGAGCTTTGGTGCGGCCTCGGCGGCGGTGAGGCTTGGCGCAAGCTGCGTGGCGACGCTGCCCGCCGCGACGGTGGCGATAAAGCGGCGGCGGTTGAGTTGGGGTGGAGGTAGGGGCATGATTTTCACCGCGGGTTCGACGGATTAACACGGATAAAGGCAGGGAACTCTTTCGTTATCCGTGTCCATCCGTGCGTCCTGTTTGGGAGCCACCGGCGGGGAGTGTAACTGCGGGTTGGCTGTGGCGAGTGGGAATTCGGAGGGCGCCGCTTTGTCGGCGCCGTTGCTTCCGATCGAGGACACGGCTGCGACAAAGCGCAGCCCTCCGAAATCGAATGAGGACGATGACGATCGGCCAAACCGACAATCGGGAAATGCGCCACCGGCCGGGGGAGATACCCAAATGAGGATATTCAAACCGCGACGTCTGAACAGAAGGTAACAATGAGAACGAAAAGTCGTTCGTCTCAGCGCCCTTCGTTTGCTTCGTTGCCTTCTGTGCAATGGATTGGAGTTCGAGTTTGGCTTGCCCGTCGCAGGCGGGTTTAAGTGCCGGAGGCAGGTTCGGCGTCCGAGTGCTATGTAATCCGGGGTTAAAAATGGCTGGGTTTTCTTGTGAGGAACTGTCCGCGGCCGAGGGTTCCGGTAAACAGGCCGTCGCGGGCCGCGACCTGGCCGCGGACGGTGACAACACTGGCGCGACCGAGGAGCGGCCAGCCTTCGAACGCGCTGTAGTCGACGGCCATGTGCTGTGTTTTCACCGAGATCGTTCCGCGATAGTTTGGGTCGAAGACGACCAGGTCAGCGTCCGCGCCGGGCTGGATCGCACCTTTGCGCGGAAAAAGATCGAACTGCTTCGCAACCGCGGTGCTGGCGACGTTCACCATCGTGTGCAGGTCAATTTTCCCGGTCTTCACCCCATAGGTGTAGAGGAGGTTGACGCGTTCCTCGAGTGAGGGGATCCCGTTGGGAATCTTGGTGAAATCTTCGCGGCCCATCGGCTTTTGTTTTTCGAAATCGAAGGGGGCGTGGTCGGTCGCAACCGTGTTGATGAGGCCGTCGCGGAGCCCGTTCCACAGCACGGGCTGGTTGCGGACGTCGCGAAGCGGTGGCGACATCACGTACTTGGCACCTTCGAAATTTGGGCGCTCGGCGTGGGTTTTGTCCAGGAGCAGATACTGGATGAGCGTCTCGATGCCGACGCGCACGCCACGCTGGCGGGCGGCGATGGCCTGATCGAGGGCTTCCTGGCAGCTGAGGTGGACAATGTAGGTGGCGGCGCCGGTTAGCTCGGCGAAAGTCAGCAGATGGTGCACGCCTTCGGCTTCGACCGCGGGAGGGCGGCTCTCGTGGTGCTGGGCGGGGTCGGTCTTGCCGGTCGCGAGGAGTTCCTTGCAGCGCTCGGCGACGAGGGTTTCGTTTTCGCAGTGGGCGGTGACGACGACGCCGAGTTCCTTCGCGAGCTTCAGCGTCCGGTAAAGTTCGGTGTCGTCGACGCCGAAGGCGCCTTTGTAGGCGAGGAAGACTTTGAAGGAGCTGATGCCGCGCCGCACAATTTCGCGGAGCTGCGCTTCGGAGGTGTCATCGAACTTGGTGACACCCATGTGGAACGTGAAATCGCACGCGGATTTTCCGACAGCCTGCGACATCCAGAGCTCGAAGGAGGCGAGTGCATCGTCCTTGCACGCGGGGCAGCACATCTCGATCAGCGTCGTGGTGCCGCCGACGAGCGCGGCCTGGCTGCCGGAGATGTAGGTGTCCTTCGCATGGGTGCCCATGAAGGGCAGGTAGATGTGGACGTGGGGATCGATGAACCCGGGGAAGACGTACTTGCCCGTGGCGTCGATGACCTCCGTGCCGGGAGGCGCGGGGAGATCGCGGTCGATGCGGGTGATGGTATCGCCCGCGCAGAAAATGTCGGCGGTGTAGCGGGAATCGGCGGTGATGATTTCACCGTTCTTGATTAGGAGGCTCATGGGAGGAGGATTCAAATTTTGGTTTAGAACCACAGAGACACAGAGGCACAGAGGACGGAAGGAGACAGGGTTTGACGGATTTCTCTGTGTCCTCTGTGCCTCTGTGGTTCATCTGGTTTGGTGGTCGGAGTCGGGCACGCGGACGTTGGGCGGGATGGTGAACTCGAAGAGCCCGAACTCGATCCAGCAGCGGATTTCAAGCTGGCCGATGCGGATGACGTCATGGGGTGAGGCGATGTTCATGGCGGGAGGTTTCCTCACCACGTGTTGGCCTCTGCGCGATTCTGTGGAACGCTTTGGCCTACGTCATACATCAGCCCGAGACTGCATTGTGCGTTCGCGAACCCTTGCTCGGCAGATTTTTGGAAAAGTTCGAAGGCTTTGGCGTAGTCTTTGGTCACGCCAAGACCCTCTTGAAAAAAGTTGGCGAGATTATTTTGAGCTATGGCGTCACCAGCTTTTGCAGCTAGCTCATACCATTTTGCCGCCTCGGCAAAATCTTGGCGCACTCCGTTGCCGAAGTCGAATCTGGCGGCAATCGAGACCTGCGCTTTGATGTCACCAGCTACAGCTTTGGCTCTCAGTTTATCTATTGTAGCTTCTTTCGCCGCAACCAAGGCACTCATCATGAGCAAGAGCACGAAAACTTGAAGGAAAGACATCGTTTCGTGGGTTCGAAGTTCATGGATGCGGCGGGATGGGCTGCAGCTCGCCCGTCGCGAGCTTGTCCTGGTAGTTGCTCCAGCTCATCGGGGGCCGGCCGTGCTTGATTTCGGTTATCGTGATGCACTCATCCACCGGGCAGACCAGGCTGCAAAGGTTGCAGCCGACGCAGTCTTCCTCGCGGACTTTCGGCACGGGCTTGTGCGGGACGCGCCCCGGGCCGAGGTCGAGGCCGAGTTCGTCAGGGCTCTTGAGATCGATGCATTGGTGGGCGCCGTCTTCACAGGCGATGTAGCAGAGGTTGCAGCTGATGCATTTCGCGTAGTCGATGCGCGCGACCCGCTGGAAATGGAGGTCGAGCGTTTCCCATTTTTGCAACGTGGGCACGGAACGGCCGATGAGCTCGGTGACGGACCTGAAGCCCTTGCTGTCGAGGTAGGCGCTGAGGCCTTCGTTCAGGTCTTCCACGATGCGGAAGCCGTGGTGCATGATGGCGGTGCACACCTGGACGCTGGTCGAACCGAGGGCGAGGAACTCGGCGGCGTCGCGCCAGGTGGCGATGCCGCCGATGCCGGAGATGGGGAGGCCGACGTCGGGATCGGCGGCGCAGGCCTGGACCATGTTGAGCGCGATGGGTTTCACGGCGGGGCCGCAGTAACCGCCGTGCGAGCTGCGGCCGGCGACGGTGGGCTCGGGCACAAACGTGTCGAGGTTCACGTTGGTGATCGAGTTGATGGTGTTGATGAGCGAGATGGCGTTGGCGCCGGCGCGCTTCGCGGCGCGGGCCACGGCGGTGACGTCCGTGACGTTGGGCGTGAGTTTGACGATGACGGGGATGGTCGCGACCTCCATGACCCAGCTGGTGATTTTCTCGGCGACGGTGGGTTGCTGGCCGACGGCGGAGCCCATGCCGCGTTCGCACATGCCATGGGGGCAGCCGAAGTTGAGTTCGAGGCCGTCGGCGCCGGCGTCGCTGGCGCGCCGGACATACTCGTGCCACTGGGCGCGTGATTCCACCATGAGCGAGGCGATGACGGCGTGGTGCGGCCAGCGTTTTTTCACCTCAGCGATTTCGCGGAAATTTTTCTCAGGCGAGCGGTCGCTGATGAGTTCGATGTTGTTGAAGCCGATCATGCGCTGCGGGCCGTAGTTGAGCGCGGAGTAGCGGGAGGAGACGTTGACGATTGGATCGCCGATGGTCTTCCAGACAACGCCACCCCAGCCGGCCTCGAAGGCGCGGTGGCATTGGTAGGCGGTGTTGGCGGGCGGGCCGGAGGCGACCCAGAAGGGATTGGGGGACTTGATGCCGGCGAGGTTGGTGGAGAGATCGGCCATGGAGGATTTGAAGTTGGGAGATGGAAGATGGGAGATAGAGGACGGAGGACGGAATTTTGCGGAACGCTAATCTTCGCTGATAAACGCCAATCAAAGCAGCGGAGATTAGCGGAGATTAGCGTTCAAAACGGTTTGGTGGCTTGCGTGAACGACTCTTCCAACTCATGCGCTCTAATTGGTTTCATGATTCCGGAGCCGGTGGGGCCGGTTTTGGCGCCGAGCCGCGAGGGTTGGACGGGCGGAGTGGCGGTTTCGTTCGTGAGGAACGCGTGAATGCCGAGGGCGGCCTTCTTGCCCTCGCCGACTGCGTTGACGACCTCCCGGCCGCCGTTGGCGCAGTCGCCACCGGTAAAGAGATGAGGGACACTCGTCTGGCCCGTGCGAGCGTCGTGCGTGATGGCTCCACGGCGGTCGAGCTGGAGTGACGGGAAGAATTCACGGAGAAATTGAGCCTGTTTTTCCTGGCCGACGGCCTTGAGAATAAGATCGCACGGTTCGACCCACTCGGTGCCGGGAAGTGGCTCAACCCGGTCGCCAACCTGGCGCGTGCGGACGAGTTTGACGCCCGAGACGTGGCCGTTGGTGCCAATGACCTCGATCGGCAGGGCGCGAAAGATGAACTGGGCGCCGTCGTTTTTCGCGAGTTCGTATTCGAACTCGTAGGCGGACATGTCGCCTTCGCTGCGGCGGTAGATGACGGCGACGGTTTCGGCGCCGAGGCGGTGGGCCTGCGTGGCGGCATCGATGGCAGTGTTGCCGGCGCCGATCACGGCGACACGGTGGCCGACCGGGATTTGGTCGAGCGGTTCGGTGCGAATTCTGGAAATGTAGTCGAGTGCGTCGACGACCTCGGGCAGCTCCTCGCCCGGGATGCGGAGCCGCGTGGCGGTGCCGAGGCCAACGCCCACGAAGATGGCCGCAAAATCTCTTTCGAGCTGCGCGACGGTGAGATCGCGACCGATGGAGACTCCACAGCGGATGTCGACGCCGAGGGATTTGACGAGCTCGACCTCGGCGAGGCTGACCTCGGGCTTCATCTTGTAATAGGCGATGCCGTAGGTGTTGAGCCCACCGGGGCGTGCCTGTTTTTCAAAAATCGTCACGTGGTGACCGAGGCGGGCGAGCTCGGCTGCGCAGCCGAGTCCGGCGGGGCCGGCGCCGATCACGGCGATTTTCCGGCCGGTCCTCGTCGTCGGAGCGGAGAGAACCTTGAGTCCGCGTTGTTCGATGTAATCAGTGGCGTGCCGCTGGAGGCGGCCGATCTGAATGGGCTGCTCGTCGCGATCCTCGAGGACGCAAGCCCCCTCACAGAGGACGGCGGTGGGGCAGACGCGGGCGCAGGAGGCTCCGAGGATATTCGCGGTCAGGATGGTTTTCGCCGCGCCGACGGGGTTGCCGAAAGCGATTTTCCTGATGAACGCCGGGATGTCGATGCCGGTGGGGCAGGCCATGATGCAGGGCGCGTCGAAGCAGTAGAGGCAGCGGCTCGCCTCGACGATCGCCTCCTGCGGGCGCAGGGGCGGCTTGATGTCGGCCATGTTGGCCGCCAGGGAGGCGGCGGGGAGGAGTGTTTCGAGGGGCATGGTCGGGGATGCTGGAAGGCTGAAGGGCTGGCTGGGTCCGGTGCGCGTTGGGTCTCAGCAAGTCGGCGGCGGGGGATTCGGCGATTACCTACTGGGCTTCGTAGAATTACGTCGGGGTTTCGATGATTGCCGATTGAAGGTGGCTGGGGGGCTCCTACTTTCCAAGACACAAACATACTCCATGGCGTCCCTCGATCCGAAGAAAACTCTTGGCGATCTCCATGAATTGCGCGCATTGACCGGCGACGAAAACGGCGCGCAACGGGTGGCATTTTCTCCGGTGTGGGTGGCGACGCGCGCGTGGTTGAGCCAGAAACTCGCAGCACTTCCGGTCGAGGTGCACCCTGACGCCGCGGGCAATCTCTGGGCCACGCTGCGGGGCGAATCGCCGCGGACGCTCGTCATTGGCGGGCACATGGATTCGGTGCCGAACGGCGGCTGGCTCGATGGCTGTCTGAACGTGCTCGCAGGCGTGGAAATTCTCCGGCGGATATCCGCCGAGCACGGGGGGAAACCACCGGTGACGGTGCGCGTGGTCGACTGGGCTGACGAGGAAGGCGCGCGCTTCGGGAAGAGCCTCTTCGGTTCATCGGCCTGCGCGGGTTCGCTGAACATGGACGAGGCGCGCGGGCTTCGGGATCGCGATGGGGTCGCCCTGCCCGAGGCGTTGCGGCAGGTCGGGATCGATTTTGAGCGCGTCAAGGAGGCCGGTGTCGAATTGCAGGACGCCGCGGCCTATCTCGAATTGCACATCGAGCAGGGGCCGGTGCTTCTCGATCTCGATTTGCCGCTCGGCGCGGTGTTGGGCACGTTTGGCGTCGAGCGGCATGCCATCACGTTTCGCGGGCAGGCGGCGCACTCGGGGTCGACGCCGATGAACCGCCGCAGGGATGCGTTGCTGGCTGCTGGAAAAATGAGCCAGGAAATCTATCGCATCGCCGAGCGCAGTGGCGGCGGGGTGTGCACGATCGGATCGTGCACGACGAAGCCAGGGATCGTCACAAGCGTCGTCGAGGAGTGCCGCATTACGCTCGATCAGCGGCATCTGGATGCCGCCGCGCTGGCGAAAATGCTCGTCGAGGCACGGACGGCCGCGGCGCGGTTCGCGGGGGAGGGCGGGGTGCAGGTCACTTGGGAGCGATTGTGGCAAATTGAGCCGCGGCCCTTTCATCCGGAGCTCATTGCGCTCTGTGACGAGGCCATCCGGGAGACCGCCGGGGTGTCGCACCGGCTGCCGTCAGGGCCCTTGCACGACGCGGCGGAAATGTGCGGCGCCGGGGTGCCGACCGTGATGATGTTTGTGCAGAGTCTGCATGGAATCAGTCATAACAAGATCGAGGATACCAAGGAGGAACATCTCGAATTGTGCGTGAGGGCGCTGGACCGTCTGGCGCAGAAAACGATGGCTTGGCTTGTATCCGGCGGCGGCGGTCGCCACGAATAACCTTTTCGCAATCAATCCTATGGCAGCTTTGCTCGAATATCCCATGTCGGTGGCGATGATAATCGCCTACTATCCGACCCTGGAACACGAACTTGCGATGGGCGGGTCCGCGTTGGTGATGCTGATTGGCGCCTGGCTCTGCTGGGGCGCGCCACGCTATCGGATGTCGCTTGAGGAGCGGGTGAAGGATGGGAAGATGACCGATGACTTGGCGCGGCGCAGAATCCTGCAAAGCCAGTGGACCGGCCCGGTGGTCACGAGCATTGGAGTCGCCCTGCTGGCGTACGTGATCCTGCGGTAGCCGCCTGCCGGGCCTCGGCGACCTCAGTGACCGGCGGTTCGATACCTTCGGTTGCGGTTGCCGCAATGTGAATTTTTCAGGCTAAAGGTCGGCCAATTTCACCGGGCGGCCCGGGCGCGCGTCGGTGAGTTGTCCGCCGCGAATCACGGGCACGCCGTTGACGAGCACGTCGCTAAACCCGACGGCATAGTGATGCGGGTCAACAAAGGTGGAAGGGTCGGAAATCATTGCCGGATCGAAAATCACCACGTCCGCGACGAAGCCCGGTTTGAGTTCACCGCGATTTTTCAGGCGAAACGTCTGCGCCGGGAGCGAGGTCATTTTGCGCACGGCGTCCTCGAGCGAGAGGACCTTCAGCTCCCGCACATAGCGACTGAGGACGCGCGCGTTGTTGCCGTAGCCGCGGGGGTGGGGGACGGCCTCGCCGAATTTTCGGACGCCGGCATCCGACGCGATCATCGTGAACCGCTGCGCGAGAAATTTCACCAGATCCGGTTCGCTCATGCCGTGAAAGACACCTGAGGCGCCGCCGCGCGCCTCGATGTCGAGAATGGTTTCAATCTGGTCGTCGAGGGTGGCGGCACCGCGGAGGAGTTGGGCGGCCTCGGGAATGGTTTTGCCGTTGAGCCGCGGGTCGGTCTTGAAGCTCGCAACCACGGCGTACGTGAAGTCGCCACGCTGGCCCTTGGCGATGGAGTCTTTCATCTCGGCGATCATGCGGGCCTTGGTGGCGGGATCGGCGAGGCGCGCGAGGTACTGTTTGCGGCCGCCTTCGCGAAATTCCGCGGCGATAAGCGTGCCGATGCCCGTGCTTGAAGCGGTGTAGGCGTACTGGTCGTGGGTGATCGTGAGGCCGGCGGCGCGCGCGCGGTCAAGGTAGGCGATGATCTCATCGGCGCGGCCCCACGCCGCCGGACTCGAGAGCTTGAGATGGGAAACCTCGGCGGGAATGCGCGCCTCGCGGGCGATGGTGGTGAGTTCGTCGAGGGCCTTGAGGATGCCAGCGCCCTCGTTGCGCATGTGGCTCGCATAGATGCCACCGTGGGCGGCGGCGACTTTGGCCAGTGCGACGATTTCGTCGGTCTTGGCGAAGGTGCCCGGCAGGTAGATGAGACCCGTGCTGAGTCCGACGGCGCCGTCCTTCATCGCCTGTTCGACGAGCGCGCGCATTTTTTCGAGTTCGACGGCGGTGGGTGGGCGGGCGAAACTTCCGCCCATGACCTGGCCGCGGACGGTGTTGTGGCCGACGAGGGTGGCGACGTTGAGGGCGACTTTGGCCTGGACGATGGCGTTGAAGAATTCGCCGACCTCGAGTTTGGAGCTGCCGCAATTGCCGGTGACGATGGTCGTCACGCCCATGCGGATGAAATTCTCGGCGACGGGTAGCTCGGCGACGTCCTCCGAGTGCGTGTGAACATCGATGAAGCCGGGGGCGACGACGCGGCCGGCGGCGTCGATCTCGGTGCGGCCCCTGCCGGCGAATTTGCCGATCGCCGCGAGGCGATCGCCGCGCATGGCAAGATCGCCGGAGATGGCGGGCGCGCCGGAGCCGTCGACAATCCGGGCGTGGCGGATGACAAGGTCGAAGTCCTGGGCGCCAAGAGTCGCGGCGAGACCGACAACGAGCAAGGCGAGGGCGGTGGAGGTGAGGCGCGGCATGAGTACCTTTTAGTCGGGATGAACCAAATGAACAGGCTGGTTTTTTATTCCCGCCGGGTCCCAGACCGCGCAGCTTGCTTCGGCTTGGTTGGGCGGAGGAGCGGCTTTACGCCGCGAGGCATTTGCAACGACGATCCAACGCGGGGTAAACCCGCTCACACAGTTTTCGGCAAATGCCCCGGGGCTTGCCCCGGGGCACTTTACTTTACCGCGGCGAGCTCGGCGGCGATCAGCTCCTTCACGCGGGCCTTCGCGTCGGCGAGGGCGAGTTCACCCTTGTCGATTTTCGCCAGGAAGGCTTTTTGCGCGAGGTAGTCCTTGTTCACCACGCCGGCCTTGCTCTGCAGCATGCGCCAGGCTTTGCGGCGCTCGACCGCGAAGAGCACCATCTGGCGCGTCACGGAGTGGAACGTGAACTTCCCGCCGGTCTCGACCTTGATGTAGCCGCCGAAGTTCGGGACGAAGCTGCGGTGCTTCGGATCGAACACCCGGCGGTGGATCACGTCGTCCTGCGTGACGAACGACAGCAGATCGTCGAACGGCGTGAGCCTGGCTGCCTCGTCTTCCTTGATCGACTTGAGGTGCTTGCGGAAGCGGCCTTCGGTCAGCGCCCAGTGGGCAACGCCGAAATTATATTCCTCGCCGGTGCTGGCGTATTTCGTCCGCCACCAGTCGCGGTCGATGTTCGGGTTGCCCTTGAGATCGAAGGATTCCTGCGCCGTCTCGCCGCGACGCGGATTGAAGACGAACTCCGGCATGCCCCGCGCGTCGCGCACCATCTTCGCCTGATCGGCGCTCATGTTGTCGCCCACGCCGTGCTCGGGCTGGCAGGTGGTGTAACTCTGGAAGAACGCGGTGCCGCGATACTCGAGGCCGTCGAGGAGCGCCTTGTACAACTTGGCGGCGTTGGCCATCGAGACCTGCGCGACGAAGGGCGAGCCGTGGCCGCTGGTGAAGGCTTCGGAGACGTTTTTCTTTTCGATCAGTTTGCCCTGCGAGGCGACGCCGAACTGGTTCATGTCGTAGCCGCCGAGCATCGTGGACGAGTCGGAATTCTGGCCGCCGGTGTTGGAGTAAACCTGCGTGTCGAGCATCAGCATCTTCACGTTCGGGCGATTCTGGAGCATCACCTTGGAGACGTTCTGGAAGCCGATGTCGCCGAGCGCGCCGTCGCCGCCGACGACCCAGACCTTCGGCAGCTCGCGGATTTCCTGCTCGGTCATCAGCGCGTCGTCGAGATGGGTGAGCGTGAAGTAGTCGGCTTCGGTCGCGACGTTTTCGGTGCGGTCGAGCAGCGTGTCAGCCAGGCGCTCGGGGACGACCGAGCGCGTCGCATGGCTGATGATGACCGACTCGGCCATGAGCCAGGAGATCGTCGCGCCGTCTTGGAAGAGGGAGTTCATCCACGGGTAGGGGTGCGGGTTGCCCGGGGGGGTGGAGCCGTAGACGGTGTTGCAGCCGGTGCTCGCGCCCATCATCATCACGGACATGCCGTTGGCGCTGCGGCCGTCGATGGACTGGAGTTCCTTGTGATTGAACGCGTCCTGCTGCAACACGGCGACGAGGCCGCCGAGGAGCTGCGCGTCGGTGATGGCGCCGTGTTTCGCCTCGTAGTCGGCGATGCGCCGGGCGGTGTCGGCGTCGTTTTCGCCGCCGAGCCCGACGATGACGTGGGCGTAGGTTTTGCGGAAGAGCTGATACTCCGGCGCACTGCGCGTCTTCAGCGCGGCGAGTTTTGGCGCGCCCTCGGTTTCGAGGCGCGCGGCCTTGGCGCGGAGGCGGTCGGCTTTTTTGTGATACAGCGGCCGCATGTAGGCCTCGGTCACGCTCGCGACGGAGCGGAGAATGCTCTTCTCGCCGCAGCCGGCGCAGGCGCCGTCGCCGGAGACGAGCGCCTCGTAATTGCGGCGCACCATGAGGTGGTTGCGCAGCGCGGCCTCGCGGGAGCTGGCGGCGTCGCTGTCGTTGTAAAGGCCGAGGAATTTCTGGGGAGTGTCGGGCAGGAGGCGGGAGAACACCTGGGCGGTGGTGAGCTCGGCGTTGAGCTCCTCGGTCTCGCGGGTCATGCGCAGCGCGTCGTGATCGCCGCAGACCTGCACGCACTCGCCGCAGCCCTTGCAGAGATCGGAGACGAAGATGGAGAACAGGCCGCCGGCGCCGGGCGTCTTCGCCTCGAGCGAGCGGAAGATCGCGGGGACGTTGCTGTAGGAGAGCGGGAGCTTGTCGATGATGCCGGTGAACTCGGCCTTCGCCCGCTCCGAGATCGACGGGAGCGCGGTGACCTCGGCGCGGATGATGTCCTTGAACGGCGCGTTGGTCTTGGCCTTGACGGACTCGCTCATCTTCGCGCGGGCGCGCGTTTCCAGGCCGGCGATTGCGGAGCCGAAGGCGCGGCGGTCGGCGAGGTCGGTGACGTAGTTGTTGACCGCGGTCTTGAGCACGGTGGAGACGTCCTGCGCCATGTTGGGCAGCGCGGTGTCGGGGCACGCGGTGATGCACTCCATGCACTGGGTGCAATTTTCGGCGATGTAGACGGGGGTCTCGCGGCGGGCGACGTATTTGGACTGCGTGGCGCCGGTGCCGGAGCCCATGACGCCGACGGAGGCGAGGGCCCCGGAGGGCTGGTGATAACCGAGGCCGGCGCGGAATTCGGAATCGAACTTCGCCAGCGTCTGGAATGGGGCGCGCGCGGGCTGGGCGGCGGGCATCGGGATGCTGCCGCAGCCGGATGAGCCGCAGCCGGCGGTCGGGATCATCTGGTGATCGCCGAGCGGGGCGAGCATCGGGTTGCGCATCGAGGAGCGGTCGGGATCGTCGGCGCGGCCGATCTTGATCTCCGTCACGCGCGAAAAGCCCTCGGTCATCACGGTCATGTTGGACGTGACGACGGCGTCGCCGAAGCGGCCGAATTTCTTGACGTACTGCTTGTGCACGACGGTCTGAAACTGCTCCTCGGAGATCCCGAAAGTTTTCAGGAACGGCGAGACGCGGAAGAAGGCGCCGAGGAAGGAATTTCCCTGCATGCGGAGCTGCAGCTCGGTCTGGTTCGTGGCTTTCCGGGCGATGTCGAAGCCGGGCAAGATGAAGACGCGGATATTGTTTTCCTGCACGAACTGGCGGAACTTCGCCGGGACGCGCTGCCAGGCGACCTCGGGTGCTTCGTTCGACTCCCAGACCAGCGAGCCGCCTTTCTTGATGCCCTCGAGCGGATTGGTGTGGGTGAACGCCTTCGGGTCGCAGCAGAGCACGACGTCGACGTGGTTCAGCTCGCAGTTCACCTTGATCTGCGAGGGGGCGACGGTGAGGTAGTAGTTGGTCGGGGCGCCCTTTTTCTCGGACCCGTATTTCGGGTTCGCCATGATGAAGAGCTTGTCCTCGAGGGTGCCGTCGGGGGCGTAGGTGGGTTTCTGTTCGGAGATGAACTGGCCGAAGTCGCCGATGATGGAACCGAGATTTTTCCCGGTCGTAATCATGCCCCAGCCGCCGATGGAGTGGAACCGCACGGCGATCGCGCCCTCGGGCAGGAGTGAGGGGGTGTCCTTGCTGATGACGGCGTACGGATGGTCGACGCCGAGCACGAAGAACGCCTCGCCGTCGTCGGCGTGGCGACCGTCCTTGCGGCGCGAGGCGCCGGTGGCGAATTCGTAGGCGCCGATGGTGTGTTCGGGGCGGAAGTCGCGCGAGCCGATGCCGTAGGCGCCGCGGAAGAGGCGGGGGGTCTCGGCGGGCGTGAGCGCGGGCAGGCCGGAGGCGGAGCCGAATTTTGTGACCTCGTTGGCTTTGCCCAGGGCGACGCGGATGTCGCGCGCGAGCGGGTTGTCGCCGGAGAGGCCCTCGTCGGTGCGCTCGAGGATGATGACGTTTTTCTTGCCGCGCAGCGCCTGGATGACGGCGGCCTCGGGGAAGGGGCGAATGACGTTGAGGTGGATCGAGCCAACCTTCGCGTTGCGCTGCTCGCGGAGATAATCGCACGCGGCCTCGATGTTGTCGGCGGCGCAGCCGAGCGAGACGAAGACGGTGTCGGCGTCCTCGGTCCTGTATTCCTGGATGAAGCCGTAGTGCCGGCCGGTGAGGCGGCCGAACTCGGCGAAGCTCTGCCCGAGAAAGCCGAGGATGGGCTCGTTGAAATTATTCCGGCGCGCGACGACGCCGTTCATGTGGTGCTCCTGATTCTGCACGGGCCCGAGGAGCACGGGGTTTTTCAAATCCATCATCTGCGGGACGCGGCGGCGCTTCGGGCCGAAGAGTTCGCGCTGCGCGGGTGTGGGGCAGTCGATCTGGTCGTCGCAGGCGCCGAGAAATTCGCGGAGGAGCTCCGCCTCGGGCGCGAGATACATGCGCTCCGAGTGGGTGGTGAGCATGCCGTCCTGGATGTTCATGCCCGGGTTGAGCCCGAGCTCGGCAACCTTGCGCAGGATGATGCCCTGATCGGCGGCCTGCTGGGCGTCCTTTGCCATCAGCATGACCCAGCCGGTGTCGAGCGCGGCATAGAAATCGTCGTGGCCGCAATGGACGTTGAGGGCGTGTTTGGTGAGCGCGCGCGCGCCGACCTGGAGGACCATGGTCGAGAGTTTGCCGGGCGCGTGGTAGTATTGCTCCATCGCGTAGACGAGGCCCTGGCCCGAGGTGAAGTTGACGGTGCGGCGGCCGGTGACGGCGTAGGCGGTGGCGCCGCCCTGGGCGGCGTGTTCGCCCTCGGTTTCGACGGCGACCTTTTGCAGGCCCCAGACGTTGAGCTCACCCGAGGCGAACGAGGCCTGGTAAATCTCGCCGCCCTCGGTCGAAGGGGTGATGGGATAGAAGACGCCGCCCTCGGTGATGCGCGTCTCGACGTGCTGCCCGACGAGGTAGTTGCCGTTGCAGGTGACGGGGATGCCGGGATATTTCGGTTTGGCGTGAGGCCCGGGCGTATCGGTCCCGACAACTTTGGGCGCAATCGATTGGGACGTGGGATCGGTTTTTCCGGTGGAAGGGGAGCTCATGTGGGAAGACGTGGAGGCGCGGGGAGCGCGGGTTGTGCAGATGGGAATTGGCGGGGAATGGACGGAAAGCGGGGAGAGAGATGAAAGGTTTCGCGCCAGAATCAAAGGCAAAAGCGGCGCCTGACGCGGAGCGCCGCAAGATTCCTGCGGCGACGGGAAGAACGCTCTCCGGACCGTCCCAGTGCTACCGCGCAAATCGGGTTCACGTGGCGGGGAGGGAGGGCCGGCGGACGTGGCTGGCGAGAGCGCGGGCGAGTTCGTGGCGAACAACCGGCTTGTGCAGCACCGCACGGGCGTGGGTTTTTTCGAGCAATTGCTGGCGGGCGGTTTCGATGAAACCGGTCACGATGACGACCGGCAGATCTGGCCGGATGCGCAGCATGCGGCCGACCAGCTCATCCCCGTTCATGCCCGGCATCGCAAGGTCCGACACCACCAAATCCCAGACTTCCGGCGCGGTGGCGAAGGTGGCGAGCGCTTCCTCCGGCCGGTTGAAGCGTTTGACCGAATAGTTGAGGGTTTCGATCAGTTTCTCGATGGCGAAGCCGCTCACGGCGTCGTCGTCGACGAGCATGACGCGTTCGCCCGCGCCCCGGGGAATCTGCGCTGAGGCGAACGGAACGGCGGTCACGTCTCCGTCGAACGCCGGGAAAAACAGCTCGAAAGTGGTGCCCGTTCCCACGGCACTCCGCACCGTGATGGCGCCGGTGTGGAGCTTTACAATCCCATGCACCACGGCGAGGCCGAGCCCGGTGCCGGAACCGGTGGCTTTAGTCGTGAAGAAGGGTTCGAAAATATGTTCCAGGGTCTGCGCGTCCATGCCGCTGCCGTTGTCGGTCACCGCCAGCCGCACGTGCGGGCCCGGGTGCAATTCCGGGTGGTTCGCGGCCTGCGCCGCGTCCACGGTCCAAGCCTCGAGAGTGACCGTAATCCTGCCGCCGCCGGGCGGCATGGCGTGCCAGGCGTTGGTGCAAAGGTTGACGACGATCTGGTGGATTTGCGTGGCATCGGCGAGGACGGCTGGCGCCTCCGGGGAGATCCGCGCCTCCAGTTCGATAATCGGGGGGATGGTCGACTGCAGGAGCCGCAGGGCCTCGGCCACGACGATATGCAGGCGTTGCGGCGAGCGTTTGCCCTCCTGTTTGCGGCTGAAGGTGAGAATCTGCCGCACGAGATCGCGGGCGCGCTGCGACGAAGCACTGATGCGGTCGAGCCAGGCGTGCGCGCGATGCGCCTCGGGCAGTTCGAGGCGGGCCAGATCGACGAACCCGAAGGTGCCGGTGAGGATGTTGTTGAAATCGTG
>SXSC01000361.1 GCA_005792355.1 Opitutaceae bacterium | reverse complement strand
CTGCCCAATGGGAGGGCCTCCCACCAAGGAGCCTCCACCTCTCCGTCGAGAGCGCCCTCAGTTCCTCCGCATTCCTACCAAATCAACAAGACGGATTCTAGTTGGCGCTGATGACGGATTCTAGTTGGCGCTGGACAGTCGTACCCGACTTCTGCCGCATGCCGGTGTTGTTGAGCCGGATCTCGCCCGCTCCCGGCTGGCCGTGGGTAAACGTCGGGCTGAAATCGCCCGGTGCCACGCGGTTCACAAAAAATGTCAGCATCCGGTTGCTGAGTTCCGCGTCGAAATACGCCCACTGGAATGAAAGCGACACGCGGTCGTTCGGCGAGAGCTTGTAATCCATCGTGAGGCCGACCGACGTGCGCTTGCTGAACTTGTTCGCGTCTTGGACGAGGTGATCGGTGAGATACGGTTTTTCGGGCGTCGTGTCCGGATACTGGCTGGCCGGCGGCAGGTTTGCGCCCGGGTTGGTGATGCCGTTGGTCGTGCTGCCACCGCCGCGCCAGGTGTTCTGGGTGAAATCCTCCATGGTGTATTGCGTGCTGTTGGCGCCCGAGAGCGTGAAGCCGAAGCGCTTGTTCACCGGGACGACCCATGAAAAATCAAAACCCGGTTTGATTTTGCGCGTGGGCACGCGGCGCGGGCCGGGCGTCTTGCCCCAGTTCTTCGCCGTGTCCTTCATCATCAAAAACAGGCTGCCGTTGAACACCGGCCGCGACCGTTCGAAGGCGCTGCGCGGAACCATGTTGACGGAACCGGCCAGCGCCGCGCCCTGCGACTCGGGCGTCGGCGAATGATTCACCTCGAAACGCGCGATGTTGTTCACCGACACTTGTTCGAGCTCGACCGTGCGCGACGTGCCCGAGGATTGCGCACTGGCCAGCGCGAAACCACCGACAGTCACCGGCACGTTGTTGGATGGCACGCCATTCAACGAGATGGTCCGCGCATCGCCACCACCGTAGTCGATGGTGACTCCCGGAAGGAATTTGAGGAAGTCACCGACGTTGCCCTCGACCACCGCGCCGAACTCGTCGGCGGAAACCACGTTTTTCATGTTGGCGGCAAACCGCTGCTCGTTGATCGCAATCGCCGCGGCATCCATTTCCTTCGAGGTAGAGACGACGAACTGATCGAGTTTGACGACGGCTCCGGTTGGATCGGCCGTGCGCCGGCCCCGCCCCGCCGTGAGGTTGAAGTCGTGCTGCACGGTCGCGCCGGGCGTGACCACAATCGTGTCGGTCTGCACCTCCTGGCCGGTGAAGAACACCTTCACCTTCGCGGCGCCCGCCGGGACGTTACTCAGCCGGTACTGACCGCTTGAGTCCGTGAAGGTCTCGAGCGCGGTGCCCACCAAGGTGACACGCGCCAGCTCAAGGTATTCGCCGGTCCGGGTGTTGACAACGCGGCCCTCAATCGTGCCGAGGTTGGGCACCTGGGCGGTCAAGGTCGCCGCGGCGAAGACAACGAGGAAGACGGCGTGGCCGCCCCGGAATATTGAAGAAGACGCGGAGAGGGTGTTCATTCGAGTCGGCGGGTTGACGGCCACGGAAGTTGGACTTCCGCGGGGATCGGTGGTTCAGAGTTGGCGGGTTCTGATCGAAATGGCGGCGAGCGGCAACCATTCCCGCCACCCGGGCCCGCTGGGGGAATCCACGCGCGGACGGAACCTCAACGATATCTCCAGGCTGCCGGAATCGTCGCGCGCCCGCGTATTCGATCATCGGCCCCGGGAGGGATCATCCCTCAGGTTTTTGCAGCGCAAAAACCTGCATACTCCGCCCGCGGCATGAAGCGGAGCGAAGCGCTGTTGATGCAATAGCGCAGTCCGCCCTGCGCGGGCGGACCATCCGGGAAAACGTGGCCGAGGTGCGCGCCATCGACGGCGCAATGCGATTCGACCCGCCGCATCCCGTGGCTCACATCGACGGTCTCGCCGACAAAAGCCGGCTCGATCGGCCGCGTGAAGCTCGGCCAGCCGGTGCCGCTTTCGAATTTATCGCGGCTGTCGAACAGCGGCGTGTCGCTGCACACCGAAAAATAGACGCCGTCCTCGTGGTGATCCCAAAATGCATTCTGAAACGGCCGCTCCGTGCCCTGCTCACGGGTCACGCGGTACTGCAGCGGCGTCAGCTGCGCGCGCCACTCCGCCTCGGTGCGGCGCACCGCGGTCTTCGCCAGGTCGATGACGACGTGGGACGGCAATCCGCAGGCGGATTTGGCGGCGGCGGTGGACGTGGGCACGGGCTGGGGTTTTTTCATCGGAGCGCGGACCGTAACGCGAAATCGAAAAAACTCCACCCGGGCAGTCCAATAGTTTTCCAGGGAAAAAAGCGACCTGCCGGCCATCAATCGGCGAAGTCATCCACCCGGCAGGCCGCCGGCCGGTGAACGACTTCACCAACTACCGGATTGATCTTACCCCGCCCGGCTCCATGACTTTGCCCGGCCAACCCCGTGGCGACGCCCCCTGATTTCGTTCCGCGGTGTCTTGGTCAATCCCACCACCCGATGACACCTCCTACCTTTCGTCGCGCCCTCGCCGCCGTTCTTGTCACCGCCCTCTCCGCTCCCGGCGGTCCCGCCCAGACCGCCCCCGCCGCCTCCGCGGCGAGCCAAAACCCCACCGCCGCCCAACTCGCCAGGTACGACCGCAACCGGAACGGCCGCCTCGACGCGGATGAGCTCGCCGCCAAAGCCGCCGACGACGCGAGGGTCAGCGACACCGTCATGCTGACCCCGTTTGAGGTGAAGGACGACGCGTCCGACACCTACGAGGCCACCAACACCAACTCCGTCACCGGCACCAACACCTCCCTCAACAAGACACCGCTCGACGCGAAGGTTTTCAACCGTCAGCTCATGGATGAACTGGGCGTCGTCGACATGACCGACATGCTTTCGAAACTCGGCGGACTCGGTTCCGCGGTGATCGGTGCCGGCGAAGATGTGCGCGGCGATCTGGAGGGCGACCGGCAGGATCCGAAGACGATGACCATGCGCGGACTCGCGATCAACAACCCGCGCCGTGATGGCTTTCTCCGCTCCGACACCACGCTGCTCGATTCGTTCGACATCGAACGCGTCGAGGCCATCGGCGGCTCGAACTCGCTGCTGTTCGGCTCGGGCGACGCCGGGGGCGCCATCACCAGCACCTCCAAACGCGCCTGGCTCAACCGTCGCCCGACGGTGACGTTGGCGGCGAGCGCCGACTCCGAGGGTTCCTGGCGCTCCACGCTCGACGCGCAGGCGAGCAACCGGATGTTCGGGCTCCGCGTCAACGGCGCGAAGAGTGACACCCACTTCTTCCGCCCCGGCCACCGCCAGCAAAACGAGGGCGTGCACGTCGCCGCCACGTTTCAACCGTGGAAGCGGCTGCAGATTCGCGGCGAGTACCGCCACTTCACGCGCGACTCGGTGTTTGCGCAGGCGGTCACCGTGCGGGCGCCCTTGAGCTGGCAGCTCCCGGGGCGGGACCCGTTTGGCGCGCCGATCGTCAACGTTCCGGGCAACACCACCGCGACCAACGTCGACAACAAGAGTTCCCGCTATCTCGTCGCGTTTCCCGAGGTCGCGCAATTCACCCGCAACAGCCCGTTCGATCTGACCACCGTGGATTCCGGCATCGGGCCGTATCATCGCGATGCCTACACCAACGAGATCAAGTCGATCGTCGCGGAGGCCGCCCTCGCCCCGGGTCTCGCGCTGCAGCTGCGCTACGGCCACGACGCCCGCATCAACGATCCGCTGCGCGCGACCAGCACCGTGGTCTTCGCACCCGGCGCCACCGGCAACAACTACGTCGATCCCGCCACGGGCGCGGTCGGCACGCAGTGGGCCCTCAACACGGCGATGAACGCGTCACCATTCTGGACCGGCGCCCGCGGCTACCGCGCGGCGCTGGCCTACCAGAAAAACTTCCGGCGCTGGGGGCGCCATTCGGCCAACGTGTTTTTCCAGGACATGGACTCGTGGGTAAACACCCAGCCGTGGCGTTTCTACGAGACCGATGCCGGCGGCAACTTCGTCCAGAACCTCGCCAACGTCACCAACGCCGACTCCGGCCGCATCGCCATGCCGGCCGTCTGGATCACTCCTTTCCCTTCCCAGGTCATCGGCGGCCGGGAGTGGCCGTTCACGAGCTTCACTCATCCCAACGGCAGGACCTACCGCTATACTTCGGCCTTTTACGCGGGCGCCGTGCCGAAAACGCCGGGCAATCCGATGGGTCTCTCCGGCCCCGTCAACGCCGCGGGCGTGACCACCGCGGGGGGAACGCTGGACGACACGCGTGAGACCAGCAAGGGGGCGAGCATTTTCAGTGAGTGGTGGGGCGGCCGCATCGACACGATGGTCGGCTACCGCGCCGAGGAGGCCAGCACGTTTCGGGTCAACACCGGCGTGCAGCGCGGGCCCATCTCGTACCACAGCCTCACGTCGGGATTGGTCGCCGACACTCCCGTCCGGGGCCTCCGGGTCTCCGCCAACTACTCCACCAACGCCAAGATCAACTTCGACACCGGTCGCGACATCTACGACCAGACCCTGCCGGTGGGCACCGGCGTGAGCAGGGAGATCGGCCTCAAGTTCGACCTCTGGGGGCGGCGCGTTTCGGGCAACCTCAATTATTACGTCTCCGAGGCGCAGAATTTCGTCGGCGGCCTCGGCGCGGCCCAAAACGATATCGACCCCAACGGCATCAACGGTCGCAACGGCGGGGCTTCCTATGTCTACGACAAGACATCCGACGGCTTTAATCTCTCGCTCTCGTCGCGCCCGCTGCGGGGCTGGGAGGTGCGCGTCAACTTCGCCACCGCCAACGGCAGCGAGCGCTCCGACGTCACGCTCCCGCAGTTTTACAACGACAAGTTCAACACCACGACGGTCGGCGGCCAGACGGTCGTGGGCGTGCGCGCTGCCGCCGGCGCGGCGATCACCCCGTTGCTGGTGCCGTCCGACCCGCGCGATCCGTCATCGTTCGAGATACCGCTCTCGCTCGCCATGATGAAGGATCCGAACAGCCCATATTTCGCGACGCTCGATCCCGAGTCCGGGCAAATTCTCAACGCGCAAAATCTGCTGCTCCGCACCGCCGGTGTCGGCACCAACGAGACCGGCCTGCCCATCACCGAGCATCAGCTCGGCTTCGTCTCCCCCTCGGCCGGCACCATCCTGGTGAAGAAAGCGGGGGAGCAGACGGTCAATTACGCGGAGCGAAGCTACAGCCTCGTCAATCGCGTCCAATTCAACGAGGGCCGGCTGCGTGGCCTGGTGCTCGGGCTGAGCACGAGCCTGCGCGAGAAACACCGCTACTTCATGTATAACGATGCCGCCGACGGCGGTAAACGGAAGATGTTCTACATTCCGAACCGTCTGCTCAACGACGTGTACGCGGTTTATCGTTTCACCCCCACGCGTCGCACGCGCGCCTCCGTGCAAGTGAACATCTCCAACGTCCTCGATGCGAACCGTGTGCTTTACATCATCAGTGGCACGAACGGCACGCTGCGTTATGCCCAGTGGTTCAACGCGCCCCGGAAATTCCTGTTCACGACGAGCCTGACCTACTAACCCCGTCCGCCCGGCCCCCCTTGGCCGAGGGGTCCGACGACGCGATACTCGACGGCCGAGAGGTCGGTCGGACCGGGTCAGGCCGCCCCCTGGCGCGGTTCCGATCGCCCACTATGCCCAAAGGCTTCGCCGCTCGTCCCGCGGCACCAGCGCGGCCTCACCCCGGGCGTGACAGTTCCGTCCGATGGAACGGCTCGAGCGTGTCGAGTGCTTCGACGCCCTGCGTCTTCACGTCCCACTTGAAAAAGCGCAGCACGATCTTGTCCGGCGTGAAGTCGGCCAGCGTGAAACCATGCTGTTCGATTGGCTTCACTTCTTCGTCCACGCGCAGATGCAGCGACGGTGACGGTGCGACTTTGCGAAACGCGGAAGGCCAGCCGGTCGGACCGGTGCTCACCGGCCCGGGGAGCACCGACACAACGGGATTGGCCGAGAAGTCGGTCAGGCCGCTGCGCTGGATGCGGCCGATCGCGATGGCGTGCAGATCCCCGCTGATCGAAAGCGGCACGCGTCCGCGCATCCCGGACATCGCGGCCATCAGACGATCATGCTGCTTCAGCCAGCCGCTCTGCCAGAAAGGTTTCGGCGTCGCCAGCGTGAGTTTGCCGTCCGCGCCGAGAACATCCGGGTACCATTCGCCCCATTTGCCGGCCGTCCAGCCCGGCGGGTTGGACGGGGCGTTCACCACGTGCGCCACTCCCGTCGCCGCCATGCGCCGCGTCAGCCAGCTCTCGACTTCGCGATCGAGGAACACGGCGCTGGGGCCGGCCAGCGTCATCGTCCGGCGCACGTTGTAGAGGAGGATCTCCGCCAGCCGGCCGTAGCGGAGCGTGCCGAAGCTTTCCGAAACCGGCAGGGCACGACCTCCAGCCGACGCGCCCGGGAGGCCGCCGGGGCGGGTGGCATCGGGCAGAAATTCCGGGTAGTAAAGCGACTGGGTCGCGCGCGCCATCTGCACCATGAAATGATCCGGCGGAAAAGTCACCTGGGCGTCCGTCGCCTCGTCGTTGTCAAAATGGTCGTGATCATCCTGGATGAAAAACACCGGGGTCGACCGGAAATCGGCGGCGTAGACCGGCACGATTTGCGGGTCAACCGCGCGCCGGAGCACGGTTTCATTGTCCGACCCCAGGACCGGCGCCGACCGCTCGAATGTCCCTGCGATCTGGCGGGCCAGCGGCGATCCGCCGAGCCGCACCGAGGCCCGCTGGGCCAGCAGATCCCAATACACATGGTCGCCATTGGCGACCACCGCGTCCGGGCCAAACGAGAGCCCACGCCGCAGGAGGCGATTGCGAACCACCGCGGGCAGGAAATCCATCGCCTCGTGGCCGCCGGCGCAGGTGTAGAAGAGGACCCGCAGTTTCTCCGGGCGCGATTCCGGGGCCGGAAAAGTCGAGAGGTGCCAGGGCTCGCAGAGCGACTTGCCGTCGTGCCCGGTCAAAGTGAGCGGGTAGCGCCGGCCGGGCGTCAGACCCGTGGCGTGAAACTGCCAGAACTCGGCGCGGGTATCGCTCATCCGGCCCGTCACGGCGAGATCGCCAATCCGCAGGGTCGGCGCGGCGGCGAGGGGCGAGGCAAACGACGCTTTCAGCAGCAACTCCGTGTCGCTGACCGTGGGCAGGAGATGCCGCACCTGCCCGCGGTCCCAGCGTGCGCCGGTCGACGGCTCGGTCTTTGCCTGGGCGAACAGTTCGCTGGGTCGTGCGGCGAGGAGGGGCGCGGCTGTGGAAGCGCGCAAAAAATCGCGGCGGTTCATGCCGCGTGATGCGAGGGGCGCTGCCGGAAGTCAACGAAATCGCCCACCCAACGACCCGTGCGCCTCGAGCGAACCGCGCGGCTGGCGGATTGCTGTCGCCAGCCGAGGTGACCGAAGTCGAGCCGACACTCGACCTTTGGCGCGGAGCGCTGATTTCAAACGGGTAGAACACGCGGTGGTCCGCGATCCGAGCGCGGTACTCGCGCCGGCCTTGGAGCCGGTGATGCGGAAAAGAGTCCAACTGTCGGCCCAGCTCCTGAATCTTTTGCCTCGATCGGCGTTCGGATTTTCGGCGGGAGCGAAAAGCAGGCCTCGTCAAACGCCGGGCGGTAAACCTGCGTCGCCTGCTTCACGCCAGTTTAGCCCGAAGATTTCCCAACGCGGCTACCGCACCCGAAGGAATCAAACCGCTGGGCCCAGAGGGCCCTGAGGCCCGGCAGGAGGTCGCAGAGAATGCCACCGGAAATGAACGCCCGCTTTCTGCGCTGTGGCCTCTCTTTCCTCTCCGTGATCTCGGTGACAAAAAAATCGTCTCAACCGGGATTTAATGTGAAGTGGTCAATAATGTGGAGTGGAGCGGCCGTCGTTGGCTCTGAACGGCGAGCCCTTGGCGGGGTGACTCCACATTATTGACGGAGGATGCCGACGCTCCGGTGTGTCACGGGGCATGAAAACAAATT
>SXSC01000360.1 GCA_005792355.1 Opitutaceae bacterium | reverse complement strand
CCGTGTTCGTGCCGAGGCCAGGTGGCGGCGAACACCATTGTGGTCGCCGGCCGAGTTGTTCACAACCTCGCAGTGCTTCACTTTTGGGGTCCGCACTGCAAGGTCATGAACAACGTCGGAAGTGGTATCAGGGGAGGGTGCCGGGTGGAAACGGAGTCGCTGAAAGGAAACTGGATTTTCAGGGGGATCGGATCCGGGAGGGGTTTATCCAATGACCCTCACGTCCTGCGCAACGTCGGAGCAACTCGCGCGACCTATCACGTTTTCAATTTCATCACGCCCCAGGCGATGGAACGCGCGGCGGCAAATGCCGCGAAAATGCAGCCGCCCGCCAAAGCAAAACCGTGACGCCGATGCTCGAAGCGGATCGAACGGCAAACGCCCACCATGCATTGCGGATCGCGATCGCGGACGCGCGCATCATGGCCGTTGTGTCGATCGACCATGAGCCGGATGCAGTTCCTTTGTTGAATGCGTTGGTCGCCGGAGGCGTCCGCGTAATCGAAGTGGCGCTTCGCACCCCCGCGGCACTTTCGGCCCTGGCTGCGATGAAGCAGTTGGCGCCCGAGATCCTAGTCGGTGCCGGCACCGTGATAACGCTTCGCCAGGCTGACGCAGCGAAAGCAGCAGGTGCCAGCTTTGCCCTCGCTCCGGGTTTCGATGCCGAGACCGTTCGCTACTGCGCAGAGATCGACCTGCCGTTCGTCCCGGGCATTGCAACCGCGACGGACATTCAACACGCGGTTGGATTGGGTTGCACGTTGCTCAAAGTTTTTCCGGCGGAAGCTCTCGGTGGGGTGACCGGCCTCCGCACATTGTCAGCGCCTTTTGCACATTTGCAGCTTCGTTATGTTGCGCTTGGCGGGATTCACGCCACGAACCTTCCTGGTTACTTGGCGGAGGAGTGCGTGGCAGCCGTGGGTGGCTCGTGGATGGCGCCGCCCGATCTCATCCGGCAGCGGGCGTGGAATGAGATTCAGACCCGCACCGCCGCCGCCGTCGCCCTGGCCGAGATTTCAAGGCCCGTAGGAGAACGACGCGCTTCGCTCTGATCGGATTCATCGGCGGCAGGGAATGTCACTCGTGCGGTGCTGGCGCCGGAGGAGTCGGCGCTCCGCTGCGCAGTCCGGACCGCGGCCAACTGGTCTTGTACTGGTACCACCAGTTTGAGGTTTCTCCCGGCGAGTTCCGTGCCTTACTCGGCGCCCCAGTTAGTCCTCCTCGCGTTTGCCTTCCAGTGGCAGTGACGCGAGCCAACCAACCCCAGCTGCACGTAACCTCGATGATCGCAATGAATCGTTTCACGCTGACCAATGCCCGCCGGCTCGGCCCCGCTCTGGCGCTGGCCTTGCTTACTCCAATGCTCGGTCAGACCACGGCGCCAGTGCCGAAACAGGACGAGGCGGTCGACGTCGTCCACCTCTCCCCCTTCCAAGTCAACGTCGCCGCAGATCGAGGCTATCGCTCCACCAACTCCGCGAGTGCCACGCGCATCGCGATGAAGGTGCAGGACCTGCCCTTCAATATTTCCATCCTCAACCAGGAGGTGCTGACCGACCTGGGCCTGTACGACCTCGACAAGGCTTTCCGCTACATGGTGGACACCGACAACAACGGTAACCCGCCGCAGCAGGAGATGAGTCGCATGCGCGGGTTCCAGCAGATTGCGGGTTCACACCAACGGAATTCATTCCGCTACGGTGCGATCAAGGACAACTTCAACGTCGAGCGCATCGAGGTGGTGCGCGGCCCGAACTCCTCCGTGGTGGGCGAGGCGGATCCCGGCGGCCAAATCAACTCCGTCACGAAAAAGGCCCTGTTCGGGCGCACCTTTGGCGAGGTCAAGACAGTGGTCGGCTCTTACGACCTGTGGCGCTCCACGGTGGACGTCAACGCGAGCACGACGGTGCTTGGCGCGCCAGTGGCCCTACGACTTAACGGCCTCTACCACACGGCGGACTCATTCATCAAGTTTGCCGGCGTGGACATAAAGGGCCTCGCGCTTAACCTTAGTGTCCAGCTCACTCGGCGGACCAACCTGAACGTTGACTTCGAGCTGACGGACGAGGATCGGATACAGGAAGACTCGCTCGGAGACCGCTGGCTGGGCGCTCCCGGTTATTTCGGCGGGTTCTACGAGGATCTCCGCGACGTCAATTATCTCACCATTCCCAGTAACCCGGTGACGATCGGGAAGAAGACCTTCACCACCGGCGCCTTCGTTTCGAACGTCTACGCCTATGGCCAGGGCCAGTCGCTGGCCGGCCCCGACCATCTCCGAGTTCGCAACGCCCGCTACGGCAACTTCACCCTCGATCAGGAGATCACCCGCAGCTGGTTTGTCCAGTTGGCCGGCTCCTTGGCCAAGAGCCGGGACTACCAAGTCTACGCGGCGCGCGGTGGCCTGCTCTACGGCAATACCGGCTACAGTCGCAACTCCAGCGGCCAGTCGGTCTACACGCCCGGCGGCCGGTTTTTCCAGCTCCGCAGCTGGGATCGCACCAGTGACGCGCCGTATGAGACGACGGTCGACCTGCGGTTCAGCACGAATTACAAGCTCGAGCTGCCGTGGATGGAGCAGAACATCACGGCGGGCATCGACACCTTCTACACCGGCGACTCAGAGGGCCGGACGACCGACCAGTTGCGCGGCGCCAACAACGCTTACCTCGAACTGCCGGTCTACTTCGACACGTTGACGCCGGCCGGGCTCGGGATCAACCGATGGCTGAACACGCCCGGCGCGTCTTGGTTCAAAGGCAACCCGGGCAAGGCGCCGAAGATCAGCAACGACGGCATGTTTATCAGCGCGAGCGGCTCATATCTGAAGGGCAAGCTGCGCACGCTGCTCGGCGTGCGTCGTGACGAGACCACGCGCGAAAGCTTCACGGGCACGTGGGTGGACGCCGCCAAGACCCGGCCGCTTTATACCAGCGGTGGTGAGGTGATGTCCAAGGCCACCTCGCCCATTTATTCGATCAGCTTCGCGCCGCAGGAGGGCGTCATGCTGTTCTACACGCACGCCAAGTCCTATAAGCCCTCCACGGCCAACCGGCAGACGCTGAAAATGCCGATCAATTCTCTGGATCCCTTCGGCGAGGCGCTCCCGCCGGAAAGCGGCGAGGGCGACGAATACGGGCTCAAGCTCGATCTCTTCAATCACAAGGTGGGGGCCACCATTTCCTATTTCGACATCCTCAAGGATAACGTCACCGAGCTGTGGATCCAGAGCAGGATCCAACAGCTGTTCAATGATCCCAGCGAACAGCGCCGTTTTTATGTCCCCGGGGTCAGCGCGCAGTCGAAAGGCATCGAGGTCGAAGTGGTGCTGAACCCGACCCCGAAAATCAGCATGCTCTTGGGTTATGCCAATCTCGACAGCATCAACGTGCGCAATCCCAATCAACCGGCGCGGGAGGGCACCTTTTCGGACGCCTCCTACAAGAACTCGGGCTACTTCCTCTTCAAATACACGGAAACGGACGGCATCCTGAAAGGTTTCTACACCGGCTTGGGCTCGGTGATCCGCGGCAAGCTCTACAAGCGTGGCGACTGGCCGGAGGTCACGAACCCGGGCTACATCGTGTTCAATCCATTCATCGGCTTTCAAAAGCGGATGGGCAACCGCCGGACTGTAGGGGCGGTGCTGAGCGTGGAGAACATCTTGGACGTCGAATACCTGAAGAACTACAGCCGCTTCGGCGAGCCGCGCAATTTCACGCTCTCCGCATTCCTGAAATTCTGAGCTGCGGCTGAGTCCGGCGGGCTCGAGGGTGGGAAGGATCACGAGTTCGGCGCCTCACCCGAGGCGCCGAAGCAGGGTTCAAACACCGAACGGATGCTCGCCTCAGCAACCGTTGCCGCTACCTAAACATGTTCGGCTCCAGGGCACAATTCGTGGGTGAAACGAGTGTATAAGTCGAAAGCGTGAGAGAATTCAAGGCAGCTGGGAAAGGGGCGGGTTGGGCAACTATCGCACCCACGTCCTCGCTCGCTCGGGGGCGGCCGGCGTGCTT
>SXSC01000359.1 GCA_005792355.1 Opitutaceae bacterium | reverse complement strand
GCGCTGCTTGCTGCATGTTGTGGGTGACAATGACGATGGTATAGCGGTTGCGGAGCTCCTGGATGAGTTCCTCGACCTTGGCGGTGGCGACGGGATCGAGCGCGGAACAGGGTTCGTCCATCAAAATGACTTCGGGCTCGACGGCGATGGCCCGCGCGATGCAGAGGCGCTGTTGCTGGCCGCCGGTGATACCGAGACCGCTCTCGTTGAGGCGATCCTTCACCTCTTCCCAGAGCGCGGCACCGCGGAGCGATTTCTCCACAATCTCATCCAAGCGCGCCTTGTCGCGCAGGCCCTGCAGGCGCAGCCCGTAGGTGATGTTCTCGTAAATCGATTTGGGAAACGGATTGGATTTTTGGAAAACCATGCCGACCCGCTTGCGCAATTCGATCACGTCGACGTCGGGCTGGTAGATGTCGACCCCGTGAATCTTGATCGTGCCGGCGGCGACGCGCGTGCCCTCGATGAGATCGTTCATCCGGTTGAGGCACCGCAACAGGGTGGACTTGCCGCAGCCAGAAGGCCCGATCAACGCGGTGACCTTTTTTGCTGCAACCGGCAGGGTGATGCCATGCAAGGCCTGCGACGCGCCGTAGAAAAAGTCGAGCCGATCGATCTCGACCAACGCCGGGCCCGGGGCGTCCACAGGGACGCCGGTCAGCGGACGGATGGCGGGCGCGGGAGGGCGTGAGTCCATGCGTGAAGGGGGGCAATTACCATTTGTAGCGGTTGCGAAGTCGATTCCGGAGCAAAATCGAGAACGCGGCAATAAGTGCGACGATGAGCAGGAAGACGAAGGCCGTGCCATATTGCACGCGCTCCGTATAGTCATTCTGCGGGATCTTGGAACTGACGACGTAGATGTGGTACGGCAGCGCCATCACGCCTTGGAAAAAGAAATCGCCCACGTTGGTGACTTCCCATGGCAGCTTGTCGCGCACGACGTAGGCGGCGGTGAACATGATCGGCGCCGTTTCGCCGGCCACGCGGGCAATGCCCAGAATCGACGACGTCAAGATGCCCGGCAGCGCGTAGGGCAGGACGTTTTTCCGAATCGTCTGCCACTTCGTCGCGCCGAGGGCGAGCGAGCCCTCGCGAAATCCCTTCGGCACGGCCTTGAGCGACTCTTCGCTGGCGGTGATGACGACGGGCAGCACCATAAACGCGAGAGTGAACCAGCCCGCGAGCAGCGAGACGTTCCAGCCAAAGTAGATCACAAACATGCCGAAACCGAACAGCCCGAACACGATTGAGGGCACGCCGGCGAGATTGAGCACCGCCAGCCGCACCGCCCGGATGAACCAGCCGTCGCGCGCGTATTCGTTGAGGTAGATGGCCGCCGCCACGCCGAGCAACAACGCGATCGTCATTGAACCCGTCACCAGGAGCACGGTGCCGACGATGCAGGGAAAGATTCCTCCCGCGGAGTAAACGTAGCTCTCCGACTTGACGTTCGCCGCCGCGGGATGCCGTTCCTTGAAGGCCCGGAATTCACGGTCCCCCAGTTCGTATTTCCGTCCCTCGAATTCGAAAACGTAGAGCGACTCCGGCGCCTCGGTGAAGAACGCCGTGTTGACGAACGGCGCCTCGGACTTGAACACCGTGCTCGCGCCCTTGCCCACGATGCTGGCGAACACCGCCAGGCCGCAGAGCAACACGACGTAGGTGCAGCTGCGAAAGAGCCAGAACGTGACACGCTCCCAGCGGCGCGCCGCGTTGGGCTGGCTCTGAAAGACATGGGACGCGACGGCGGGGTTCATCCGATTGAAATCCGATACCGGCGCACGATCCCCTGCGCCAGATAGTTGATCGCGAGGGAGAGGAGGAACAACACCAGCCCGACCACAAACAACGCGCGATAGTGGATGCTGCCGCGCACCACCTCGCCCATCTCCTGTGCGATGATGCCCGTCATCGTGTGGACGGGTTGCGTGATCACCGCGAGGCCCACCGTGAAATCCGGAATCGCGATGCGGTTGCCGGCGCAGAGCAGGACAACCATCGTCTCGCCCACGACCCGCCCGAGACCGAGCAGGACGGCGGAGATGATGCCGGAGAGCGAAGCCGGCACCACGATCTTCACGATGGTTTGCAGGCGGGAGGCACCGAGGGCAAACGACGCCTCTTTAAACGCCCGCGGCACATTGTTGAGCGAGTCCTCCGCCAGCGTGAAAATCGTCGGCACCGCGAGGAGCGCCAGCAGACAGCCCGCTGTCAGGATGTTGAGCCGCTCGCTGAACGGAAAACCCGGCACCCACGAGAACCACGCGACCTGCGAAAGCGCCCGGAGGGCCTGGCCCAGGACCGCGATGCCAAAAAAGCCGAGCACCACCGACGGAATCGCGGAGATGAACTCGATGCACGGTTTGATGAACCGCTGCTCCCGCAGCGTGGCGATCTGGTTGACGTAGATCGCCGCGCCGACCCCGAGCGGCACCGCGAGGCACAGCGCCACCAGCGAAACCATCAGCGAACCGGCCAGCAGCGGCAGCACCCCGAACCAGTCCTGCCAGAAACTCGCGGTGAGCCACTGCCGGCCGAACACAAACGCCGTGAACGCCTGCGTCACCGGGACCGGCCGCGTGTGGTCCCAAGCTGCGAGGTTTTTCTCGACCGCGGGAAATCCGGCGACGTAGTCGCGCGTGAGCTGCTGGAACTTTTCCGCCCGGAGCTGCAACTCCGGATCCGGCATCGCCGGCAGGTGAACGACGAGTTCGCCGAGCGCGCGGGCGAACTCCTGGTTTGCCTGCCGGTAAGTCGGCAACGTCGCGCGCAACGGCTTCAGCTCCGCCGCGAAATCAACCGGCTCGATTTTGACTTTCGCCGCGTCCTCCGTCCTGCCTTCGGCGAGCAGCTGGCGCCGTTCCTCCTTCCGATCCTCCCCCACGATAAACTTCGTCTTGATCGCCGTCGCCTGCTCCGTGAGATCCGAAACGAGCGACCGGAGCGGATCGACGGCCGCGGAAAATTTTTCGGCAAACTCGTCGAACCCTCCGAGCGCCGCATTCGCGTCGGCCAGCGCGAGTTTCCGATCCTGGGTCAGCCGGGCGAACTGGCGCAGCCGCAGGTCGGAAAGATAGCGCGTGAGCGCCGTGTGGTCATCGGACTGGACCCGGAGATAGTCGACATACTCCAGTCCCGCCTCGCGGTAGACGCGGAGGTTTTTCCGGTTTTGCGCAAAGAAGCCGAAGCCCTCGCGAAAAAGAAACACCGTGATCAGGCCCAACACGACGACGGCGACGAGGGCATTGCCGCCGAAGAACGCCTTGATCGCATCGTCCACGGTGATGCCGAGCAGCCGCAGTCGGCGCTTCCTCACAGCGAAGACGGGTGGTGCGGCGGGGGCTGGACTCGGTTCAGACATGCGCGTGAAGAAGAAAACGAAGACCGGCCGACCACGCGTCAAGCCGGCCTCTGTTACGATCCGGTGACAGGCGGTTACCGAATCGGGATGAAGCCGACCTTTTCGGCGATTTTCTGGCCGGCGTCACTGAGCGTGAATTCGACGAACTTCGCCGCCTCGCCAGCCGGATCGCCATTGGTATAATAGAAGGTCGGGCGGGCATACGGGTATTTCTTGTTCTGAATCGTCTCCTTGGTCGGCAAGACGCCGTCAGCCGGCACCACCTTGATGCCCTCAACGTGGATGTAGGCGAGGCCCACGTAGCCGATGCCGTTGGGATTCTTCGCCACCTCCGCGGCGATCTGCTCGTTGCCCGCCATCTTCTGCGAGGACTTGGCGTAATCGCGCTTGTTCATCGCGAGGTCCTTCCAGTCGGAATACGTGCCCGAGGAAGTGTTGCGGGTGTAGATCGAAATCTTGCCCGGCGTGCCGCCGACCGCGGACCAGTCGGTGATGTCGCCCGTGAAGATCTGCTCAACCTGGCGTTTCGAGAGCTTGGCGATCGGGCTGTTGGCGTTCACGATGACGGCCATGCCGTCGTGGGCGACGATGAGGGGCTTGAGCGTGACGCCCTTGGCGGTGGCCGCCGACATCTCGGTGGGCTTGGCGCGGCGCGAGCTCATCCCAATTTGCGCGGTGCCGTCGATGATGGCGGCAATGCCCGTGGTGGAACCTTCGGCGGCGATCTCGAAGGAGACTCCGGCGCGCGTCGCCTTGTACTCCTCGGCGAGTTGCGGCACGAGCTTGGCGCCGAGCGTGTCGGAGCCCTTGATCACGAGTTTCTGCGCCGCGGCGACAGAGGCGGCGGAGAGCGCCGCGAAGATGAGAAGATATTTTGTCATGACGATGGGATGGGAGGAGTCGGGAATGCCTAACCGGAACGATATGCTCGGAGGTGGCGCCCGTTTTCCTCAACGGGCTGATCTGCGACCGTGCGATTCAAAACCCGATGAGGACATCGGGTTCCACCTTTCAGTGGTATCATGGTTGGAGATAAAATGGGTTCTCAGTGGATGCACCGGGCTCAGAACTGGATCTGCATCTGCGAACGCACGCCGAGGGCCTTGGCTTCGGCGGGGGCGCCGGTGACAGTTTCCTTCGTCTTGCCGAATTGCACGCCCAGCTGGAACTTGAGATCGTTGCCGCGCATGTACCAATTGAGACCAGCGTACCACTCGTCGTACTTGTTCATCGTGCCGCCGGACGGCGCCGAGCGGAAGACATCGCCGAGTTGGAGCCCGCGGCCATCGCTATCAATCTTCTGGTAACGGACAACCGCTTCGATGGTCTCAGTGAGGAGGAAGCTCGGCTGGATGAAAAAGCCCGCCGGCTTGGCATCGCGCGTCGCCGACACGCCGCCTTCGACATCCGCCATGAGGTACTCCGCCATCAGCCCAAAGCGGCCGGCCTGCAGGTCGAAATAAGCCGAATAGATGGTGAGGTCGAAGCCCCGGCCAAAATTAGTGGTGCCGGAGCCGCCCCGGTCGGGCATGAAGCCGGCTCCGACCCCCGCAATCCAAGTGCCGTTGTTGGCGAGCTTCCCGGCGAGACCGACGTTGCCCCAGAACGCGACGTGATTCGTCGTCGCGTCACCAGCGGATGAAGCTTCGGCAAAGGTCTCCCCGCGCTCGGGATCGGTGATGGCGGCGCTGTACACCAGATTGGTCGTGCTGTTGATCGCCTTCTTCCCGTCCAAGAATGCGCCGATGCGGTAGCTGGCGGCACCGAGCCGGCGGCCGTTGTTGCCTTCCACGAAATACCGCGTCACGCCCGAACGCTCGATCGATTTAAGATTCCCGCTGGACGCTCGCTCCTCATAGGCGACGTTTACTTTGCGCAGTCCGAAATTGAACGAGAGGTCCGGCGTCGGCTTCCACTCGATGATCGCGTCGTCGTAGTAACCCGACGCGAAATCATAGGTGAACGTCGCGCCCCAGTTCCCGCCCACACCGGCCTTCAGCGTCAGATACATCCGGCGCAGGAAGGCTTGATCGGTCGGGACTGGACGGACGGCGTTGTTCTTAATTTCCGTGCCGATGTTCGCATATTGCGTCTGCAGGCGCATGCCGACGCTGATGCGGTCCGTGGACTTGCCACCGCCGAACGCATGCGCCGGGACCGTGTTGCTGTCGCGAATCATGTCGGCCCGCACATCCTCAGCTTCCTGATTCGTTAGAATTCCCTTCTTGATCAGAACGTCGAGCAGCGCGCCGGCTTCTTGGGCCGGAAGTGTGGGAGTAAGAGCCAGCGTCACGGCAATCAACGCCGCAGCGAACTTCGATTGGGGATTGAACATGGTTGGGAGGTTGTTGATCGGTCTGAGAACGCCGACAGGATGGACGCCGATTGTTACAATCCCATGGCGGGTTCGTGACGAATCCGTCACGAATCCGAGGCGAAGTCCGAAGAAGTGTTCCACGATTCCCCGCATCGTCGCGGACCGGTCAGCCCGTCGCGGTCGGCGTGGTCACCACCGGCGAAACGTTGGCCGGTGCAATCGGCACCATCGCGGGGGTCGCCGGCAGCCCGGCGGCGACCATGAAATATTTCTGCGCGCGAAACGACTCTTCCCCGGGGGCGCGGGCCGGCGCGGCATACGTGCCGTCGGGCCGGAGTTCGCAGGCGTCCTCGTTGTCCCGCAGTTCGATCTTCAGAAGCTCTTCGATGATCCGCTGGCGCTGCCCGGGATCCTCGATCGGGAAGAGCACCTCGACGCGCCGGAAAAAGTTCCGGGGCATCCAGTCCGCGCTGCCGCAGTAGACCAGCGGCTGGCCGCCGTTCTCCACGCACAGGATTCGCGCGTGCTCGAGGAACCGCCCGACGATATTGCGCAGCCGGATGTTCTCACTCAGCCCCTTGACGCCCGGCACCAGGCAGCACGTCGCCCGAACGATCAGGTCGATTTTCACGCCGGCCTGCGAAGCGGCGTACAGATTCTCGATCGTTTCCGGGTCGACGAGCTTGTTCATCTTCGCGATGATCCGCGCGGGCTTGCCCGCCAGGGCGTTCGCCGTCTCGGTGGCGATCATCGCCTGAATCCGCGGATGCAGGTTGAATGGCGCCACCAGCAGGTGGTGAAACTCCGCCGTGCGGCCCAGCCCGGTGAGCGTGTTGAACAGTTCCGCCACCTCGGCCGCGAGATGCTCCCGGCACGTGAGCAGGCTGAGGTCGGTGTAGAGCCGCGCCGTCTTCGGGTTGTAGTTGCCCGTACCGAGATGCAGGTAGCGGCGGAGAACGTCGCCCTCGCGGCGCACCACGAGGCAGCACTTGCAGTGCGTCTTGTGTCCCACGAACCCGTAAACGACATGCACGCCGGCCTCCTCTAGTTCCCGCGCCCACTTGATGTTGTTCGCCTCGTCGAACCGGGCCATCAGCTCGACGAGCGCCGTCACCTGTTTCCCGGCCAGCGAGGCTTCGATCAGCGCGCGCACCACCGGCGAGTCGCCGCTGGTGCGATAAAACGTCTGCTTGATCGCCAGCACGTCGGGGTCCCGCGCGGCCTGGGCCACAAACTCGACCACCGGCGTGAACGATTCGTAGGGATGGTGCAGCAGGATGTCGCGTTCACGGATGCGCTCGAAGATCTTCTTTTGCCCGAGCGGGGCCGTGGGATCAACCGGGGCATAGGGCGGATACTTGAGGTCCGGCCGGTCGATCATCTCATACAGGCTCATCAACCGGACGAAATTCAAGGGACCCTGCAGCGCGATCGCATTTTCCGGCGCGATGGCCAGATGGCCGCAGAGGCTGGCGAGCAAACCGGCATCGACGCCCGCTTCGATTTCGAGCCGCACCGCGGCGCCGCGCCGGAGATTGCGCAACTCCTCCTCAATCTTCTTGAGCAGATTTTCCGACTCCTCCTCGTCGACGTAAAGATCGCTGTTGCGGGTGACCCGAAACGCATGGGCGTCCATCACGTGGTAGCCGGGGAAGAGCCGCTCGGCGCAAAACTTGATCATCTCGCTCAGGAACAGATGCCGCAGCGGACCGCCCTTCCGCGCCGGGAACTGCACGATGCGGGGCAGGCTGCGCGGCACCGGCAAAATGACCATCAACTTTTCCTGCGCCGGGGTCTCCGGGTGATCGAGCGACACGAGCACGTTCAGCGTCTTGTTCCACAACAGGGGAAAGGGATGCATCTGATCCACCGCCAGCGGGGTGAGCACCGGCAGCACCTGCTTTTCAAAATACCCTTCGACCCACGTGCGCTCATTCGCGTCGAGCTGCGTGGTCTGGCGGAATTCGATGCCGGTGGCGGCCAGCAGCGGAACGATTTCCTGATGCCAGCAGGCGGACTGATCGGCCACCAGTTCGTGGACCGACTTGTAGGTCCGGCGCAGGGTTTCGCGCGAGGTCAGCCCATCGAGCGTGAGCCCCACGCCCTCGGAATCGGCCTGTTGCATGAGGCCCGCGATGCGAATCTCGAAAAACTCATCGAGGTTCGAACTCACGATGGCGAGAAACTTGACGCGTTCCAACAGGGGATTGGCGGCGTTTCTGGCCTGGTCGAGGACGCGACGGTTGAAGGCGAGCCAGCTTTGTTCGCGATTGCCGAACACGAGTTTCTTCGAAGCCAGATCCCCGCCGGCGCGGGGCGAAGGACGCTGGGCAACCACCGGACTGCGTTTTTTGGATCGAGTGACAGGCATGAGCAGGGCCGACCTATTGCAGATTCGCGGGCGTCAGACGAGCCAGCACCACAAAAGTAACCCGATCGTCACCGTAAGCAGCCCAGGCTTGCACCCGCTCCCCGATCAGTTCCGCGAAGGCGCTTTCGTCGTCCGGCTGTTTCCACCCGCCGCCGTTTGCAGATCGCGGCGCTGCGGTTCCGTGACCCGCGTTTGGTCCCGCTCCCGTGGCCCACGGCTTCGTCGATCGAAACCACCTGGGCGGAATCGATTCGGCTTGTCCGACGGACGACGGGCCCTCTTCGCGGACGCCTTGCGAACTCTCGCGACGACGACTCCGGCGTTGCAGGAATCGCCGACGCCCGGTGCACTACGCGGACACCAGTTTCCTCGTCTCCGATTACGGGCAGGCTACTCCCCCACCGCAAACTTTAGGGCATATTGCGCCTGGTTGAAATCGGCGACGGTCGCCAGGTAATCGCGCCGGGAGCGGGCGAGTTCTTCCTCGGCCTGGAGGTCTTCGAGCACTCCGCTCACGCCGGTCTCGCGCCGCTGCCGCGACAGCCGAGCGGTTTGTTCTGCCGCTTCAAGTGCCTGGCGCGCGAGGTCCACTTGCGTCGTCAACGAACGCAACCGGGTATGCTGCTCGACGACCTGACGACGGATGAGATAGCTGAGTTTTTCCTGCTCCAGTTCCACCTGCCGTTCGCGGGCGGCGGTTTCGCGCTGGCGGGTCTTGTCAAACAGCCCGCCCGGGCCGACGCGCCAGCTCACGCCAAACGAGTAGTCGGAACTCAGATCAAAATCGTGCCCAATCGACGTCGAACCCGGGCCACCGCCCAATCCGCCGATGGCGACCTGTGCCCCCAGGGTCGGAATCAGCGGCCCCTGCGCGGAAGCGCGGCGCGTCGTGCGGGCCGCCGCGAGTCGGGCGGCCGCTTCGTCCAGCTCCGGACGGCGGGCGAGCGCGCGGGAAACCAGCGCGGCCAGATCATCACCCGCGGAGGTGACACTCATCGGGGCAAGATCGCTGTCCGCCGGCGCCAGGTCGACCGCCGGATCGAGGCGCAGCAACTCGGCGAGTCGGGCGGCGGCCACGCGCTGCTCGGTGCGCGCCCGCACGAGCGCGAGCTCGGCCCGCTCGCGGGCGGCGCGAACACGGGTGGCTTCGCCTTTGAACGTGAGCCCGGCATCGACCGTGGCGGCGATCTGCTCCGCGTGCCGGCTGGCGACCCGCACAGCTTCTTCCGCGGCAATCACCGCGGCACGTGCCCGGGTCAGATCGAAATATCCCGACGCCGCGCGATAGGTGATCTCACGCTGACGGCCCGCGAGCGCGGCCTCACTGCCGCGCACGACCTGCCGCGCGACGAGATTTTGGTAGTACGTCTCGCCGAGATCGATTTGGGCGTTGAGTGCGATCCCCGCCGACAACGACTGTTTGTCCGCGTCGAGGATGGGCCCGTTGACGGCCTGAATGTTTTCGTCGTGCCGGCGCACCACAATCGACGGGGTGATCCACGGGAAGTAGCGGGCGCGCGCCGCGTCGCTCGCGGCCCGGGCTTCGGAAACTTTTTCGCGGGCGATCGCCACGTCGAGATTGCTGGCACCCGCCAGCCGCAGCGTGGTGGGCAGGTCGACGGTGCCGGTCGCGGGATCGGCGGCGCGCACGAGGCACGCGACAATGAAGAAGAGCACACCCTGGAGGCGGGGTGCCCCCACCCCGCGGCTTGAAGAAGACGCTGCCGCTTTCTTGCGGGGTGAGGGCACCCCGCCTCCATTTTCAGAATTTGGCATGCCGTTCATTTCGCCTCCACCGGCGTGACCGCCTGACCCGTGACGAGTGCCACCTTGCCGGGAATGAGCACGCGGGCGTTCTCCGCCACGCCTTCAAGAATCTCGACGCTCGTTCCGTCGTTGAAACCGTATTTCACCGACACGCGGGTCGCCTTGCCGTCGGCCAACGTGAAGAGAAACCCCGCCGCCTTTTCCCGCACCAGCGCCGCCGCCGGCACGAGGAGCGCGCCCTTGTGCAGTTCCACGCCCACCTTGATGTTGGCGTACATGCCCGGTCGCAACGACCCGTCGGGGTTTGGTAAATCGATCTCCACGTGCAGCGAACGAGTTTTTTCGTCGAGCGCTCCGGTATGACGGCTGACGGTGCCCCTGAGTGTGCGCCCAGGCAATCCTTCCGACGTCAGGATGATCGGCTGGCCGACCTGCACGCGGGCGGCCTCAATCTCCGGTACGGCCACAACCGCGCGAATCACCGAGTAATCCGCGATCGCCACGATGGCCGCGGCCGCCGGGTTGCTGCTGGCCGTCGCCGCCGGGACAAAAGCGCCAATATCGACATACCGCATCGTGACCACTCCACCGAAGGGCGCGACGATGCGGCCGTAACGGAGCAGCGTTTCGTTCTGCGTGCGCGCGGCCTGGGCCAGCGCGAGCCGGGCGGCGGCGATGTCGGCCGCCTGCGGTGTGACAAGATCGGGTGCCTTCGCCTGTGCCGCCTTCACCCGATCCGCCTCCGCCTGGGCCAAGCTGACGTCCGCTTCGTGTTTGGCGCGTTCGGCGGCGAGTTCGGGCAACTCGATCTCGGCGAGCAATTGTCCGGCCGTCACCGTGTCGCCCTTGTCGACCGTGATCGCCTTCAGGTAGCCCGCGACCTTGGCGTGCAACGTCACCTGCTGGTTGGCGCGCAGCGTGCCAGGCAACGTAACAAAACGATGGATATCGCCGCGGCGGGGGCTGGTGACCGGGACCTCGGGGGCGGATTGCGCCCCGCGCGACAACGAGACAGACAAGAGAGCCGCGCTGAACGCGAGAAAACGGAGGGAAGACATGGCGGAAGGTGTCACAGGTTGAATCAGGAGGTACGGGGCTGGGTGTAGTGCGGGCTCGCCGGATCATCCGGATCGAGCGACGGGGACCGCACCTTGCGGCTGGTCAGAATGGCAAACATGCTGGGCAGCACGAAAAGGGTGGCAAGGGTGGCGAGCGCGAGGCCGCCCACGACCGCGCGGCCAAGCGGCGCCGTCTGATCGCCGCCTTCGCCCAGGCCCAGCGCGAGCGGCAGCATGCCGGCGATCATGGCACAACTGGTCATGAGAATCGGCCGCAGGCGGCTGCGCCCGCCCTCGATGGCGCTGGCAATCGGATCGGCGGTGGCCACCCTCGCCTTCTCGGCGAAGGTCACGAGCAGGATCGCATTCGCGACGGCCACGCCGACCGCCATGATCGCACCCATCCCGGATTGGATGTTCAACGTCGTGCCGGTGAGCCAGAGCGCAAGCACCACGCCAACCAACACGGCGGGCACGGTCGACATGACGGCGAACGCGAGTCGCACCGACTGGAAATTCGCCATCAGCATCAGGAAGATGACGACAACCGCGATGACGAGTCCCGAGCGAAAACCGCCGAGCAATTGTTCGAGCGGCACGATCTGGCCGCGGAGGTCCACCTTGGTGCGGGCCTCGGGCACCGGGCCGGCGTCGGCGATCGCCTGGCGGATCGCCTTGGTGGCAGTACCCAGATCAGAGCCGTGCAGATTGGCCGTGATACTGACGACGCGGGCGAGATTGTAGCGCTCGTAGGTGCCGACGGTGGTGCCCGGTGTGAAGGTGGCAAGGTTGCGCAGCAGCACCGGCTGGCCGGCGGTCGACGTCACCGGAATATTCTGGAGATCCTCCAGCGACGTTGTCTTCGATTCGGGAATCTGCACCTGGAGATTGAAACTGATGCCCGTGTTGGGATCCGCCCAGTAGTTGGCCACGGTGAACCGGCTCGAGGTCGTCGCGGCCACCAGCGAACGCGTGACGTCGCTCATCTGCACTCCGAGCTGACCGGCGCGCTCGCGATCGACGTTAACCGCCACGCTCGGGTAATCGAGGGTCTGCGCAATCTGCACGTCGCGTAAAAACGGGATCACGCGGAGTTTTTCGATGATCTTGTCCGCATACGCCTTGCTGACCGGCAGCGCCGATCCGCTGATGGCGATCTCGATCGGCGTGGGTGAGCCGAAACTCATGACGCGCGTCACGATATCCTGCGGCTCGAAGGAAATGCGCAGCTCGGGCAATTCCCGCGCAAAGGCGCCGCGCAGCTGTTCCCGAAAATCCTCGATCTTGATGCGGGTGCCCGGTTTGAGCTGCACCGCGAGCCAGCCCTCCTCGGGACCGCCGTTCCAGAGGTGCACGAGGTTGACCGGGAAACTCGAGTTGTGGACGCCAACCATGCCAATGGAGATGTCGATCTTGTCGGCGCCGCCCGCCTCGCGCTCGATAATCCGCAGGACCTTCCCCGACAACGCCTCGGTGATGGCCACCTGGGTGCCGCTCGGGGCCCGCAGACGCACGGCAAACTGCCCGTTGTCGGTCTTGGGAAAAATCTCGGTGCCGAGGCGTCCGCCAACCACCCAGACGACGCCACCACACACCGCGAAGTAAACAAGCGCGAGCGGCCAGCGAGCGGCGACGACAACGCGCATCAGGCTGCCGTAGGCGCGCTGCATGGCGGCGAAATACGATGCCTCCCGCACTTCGCCGGAGTGACCGCGCAGAAACCAGACTGAAAGGATTGGCACCAGCGTGCTCGAGAGCAGGTACGACGCGATCATCGCAAAACCGACGGCAAGCGCCATCGGCACAAACAGCGCCTTGGCCGCGCCGACCATGAAAAACGCCGGGATGAAGACGCACAGGATACACAACATCGCGAGCAACCGCGGGAGCGCAGTTTCGCGCGTGCCCTCGAGTGCCGCGCGCGAAAGCGAGGCACCGCGCGCGATATGCGCGTGGATGTTCTCTACCGCCACGGTCGCTTCATCGACCAAAATGCCGACGGCCAGCGCCAGGCCACCCAAGGTCATGAGGTGAATCGACTGCCCACTGATCCACAGCGCAAACACCGCGGCCAGCAGCGAAAGCGGGATATTGATCACGACGATGAATGCGCTCCGCCAGTCGCGCAGGAACAGCAGCACCATCAAGCCCGTGAGAATGGCGCCGAAGCCGCCTTCCTTGAGGAGGTCGTTGATCGAACGGTTGACGACCGGGGACTGGTCGAAGACGTAGCTCACCTTGATGTCGTCGGGCAGAATCTTCTGGAACTCGGGAATGTTCTTCCTGACCAGATCGACGACCTCGAGCGTGGAGGCATCGCTGCGCTTCGTGACGGGCAGGTAGACGGTGCGCCGGCCGTTCGCGAGCGCGTAGGAGGTGGTGACGTCCGCGCCGTCCTCGATCGTCGCGACATCGCGCACGTACACCGCGCCCTGGTCGGTCTTGCGCAGCAGCACGGCTTCGAGGTCCTTGGGGTTCGTCACGATCGCGTTCATCGCGATGATCGGATATTTGTCCCCGAGGTTCATGTTGCCCGAGGGGCTGACGGTGTTCGCCTCGGCGAGCGCCTTCACGATTTCGTCGGGCGAGAGGCCGTAAGCGCGCATGCGCTCCGGGTTCACGTTGACGATGATGCCGCGCGAGCTGCCGCCGAAGGGGGGAGGCGCGGACACGCCGGGCAGTGTCGCGAACGCGGGCCGCACGCGGTTCAACGCCTGATCCTGCATTTCGCCAAGCGTGCGGTTGGGGTTGTCGGAAGAAAAAACAAGATAGCCCACGGCCACGCTGCCGGCGTCGAACCGCGTTACGAACGGCGCGACGGTGCCGGGGGGCATGAAGGCGCGGGAGCGGTTCACCATGCCGATGGTCTCCGACATCGCCTGCGACATGTCGGTGCCCGGGTGGAACTGGAGCTTCATGATCGAAGCGCCCTGGATCGACTTCGACTCCACGTGCTCAATGCCGGTGATGTAGAGGAAGTGGTACTCGTAGCGGTAGGTCAGGTACCCCTCCATCTGGGCGGGATCCATGCCGCCGTACGGCTGCGCCACGTAGATCGTCGGGATGCCGAGCGGCGGGAAGATGTCGCGCGACATCCGCTGGATTGCGAGCAGGGCCGCGAGCGTGACCGCCAGCACGAGTACGATGACCGTCAGGGGACGGCGCAGGGCGATTTGCAGAAAATTCATGCCTAGTTTGCCAAAGTGGGGACCGTCCGGAGACGAAGCGAGGTCGGATTCGTTACGCGTTTCCTTGCGATGACAAGGATTTCTGCGTCCATTCCCCACAATTCCCACCGAGGGGGTGGAGCCACGCTATTACGACAGCCGTAAACTACCCACGATAACGATGACGGATGACGCCCTCGAAAGTGAAATTCTGCGCCGCCGGTGAACAGTGCGCATCCTCCAGCACGCGCCGGAGGGGTCGATCGTCGGACCCTGGATGCTGGAGGAGCCCCGCGAGGTCCACCAACGAAGCGAAGCTCTCCGAAACACGTGCTTCTGATCGGAGGGCGATGTCCGGGACCCTGAGCCTGTCGAATGGGCTTTGTCGGCGCCGCCATCGCGTGGTGGCACGGCACGACATTCCGATCCGTTCATCGCTGGCAGCACTTCAGCCTCGTCAACGCTCTCGTCACCGCCAAAGCCACTCCGGCGTGCCCGGCTGCATCGACCCGACTCAGGCTGCCGCGTTGACACGGCTGCCGTGGGCCGAGCACCCTCCGCGCGTGAACTCGCCCAAGCTTACCCTCGCCTTGGTGGCCGGCTTGTTCGTGCTCGTCGTCGCGGGTTTTGTGCTGCAGTGGCAGACGAACGCCGCCCTGTGGCAGTCCATTGCGAGCCAGAACGGCTCGGTCAACCCCAGTCCGACCGCCACCGTGGCGAATGGAGAGGCGCGCGGCGCCAGCGCGACGGACGGCACCCGCTCACCGGACAAGGTGGAGCTGGCGCGCCTGCGCGAGGAGGTGAACGACCTCCGGGCCCGGACGGCCGCCCTCGCCCGGCTGTCCGTGCGCGCCGCCGAGTCGTCATCGCCGGCGCTCAACCTGCTCCCCTCCGGTGCCTGGAAAAATGCCGGCCGCGCCACGCCATCCGCCGCCGCCGAGACGATGATGTGGGCGACCGACAGCGGCAATGTCGACGCGCTGGCCGCCGCCATCACTCTGGATCAGGCGGCGCGGGAGAAGGCGGAAGCGATTCTCGCGCGCATGTCCGATGCGGTGCGAGCCATGTACGACACTCCGGAAAAACTCGTCGCCCTCCTGCTCGCGCGGGAAACCGACATCCGCGCGATGCAGGTGCTGGGCGAGAGCAGCGCGGGTGACGAGGCCTTGGTGAACATGCGGCTGATGAAGGACGACGGGAAGACCAAGGAGGAGGGCATGCAGTTCCGCCGCACTCCCGACGGCTGGAGGGCCAACATCACCGGCAAGGCGGTGGACAAGATGGGCAAGAAACTATCCGAGCCATCGAAGAAGGACGCGGGCAAGAAGTAGCAGGGAGACCAACCCGGGAGGCGCTTGGCGCAGGGAGCGTCCGACGGAACTCAAAACCAGCAGGTGAAACGCGGAGCGCGCGAAGGCCCCGGAGCAGGAAAGGAAAAAACGCCGCTCCTTTTCGCCTGCCCATTGTAACGCGCTGCCGATTCAGCACGTCCGTGTTGAAGCCATTCTCCCTCGACGGAATGGAAACCAAAAGGTGGGCCGTGCGCGCCGCGCGCGGCTTTCGTTGCGCAAGTCGAACCGGCCGCGCGCGGAGCGCACGGCCCACCTTCGGACTGAATTGTTGGCTGAGTTTCTTCCCGCGCCCGCCGGTCACGCGTAACGCCAGCCCGCGATGATCACGGCGAAGCACAACGCGAGCAGCACCAGCGGCAAGGCGCCGCGATTCGCTCCCGCCTCGCCACGCCGGGCCAACCGGTATTCGCGCATCGCGACGAAGAACGCCACCACGACCAGCCCCAAGCCAATCCACGTGACCGTCGGTAGGCTGAGCAGTGACGCCGGCGCCGGCATCGTCTTTTGCGAGATTGCGCGCGCCGTCTCGGTCCCGGACGGATCACGCAGCGCTCCCGGGAGAAAAGGTAGCCACGACACCAGCTTCGCCAGCCCCTTGCTCATGTGCCCCGCCGACACCACCACGGCGACGGGCAGGGCGAGTTTCCGCCACAGATGTGACCACGGCGCCTTGTCTCCCGCGAGGCGCAGCACGAACGCGAGCGCCAGCCACACGACCGCTGGGACAATCCCGAGCGTCCAAATCCCCTCAATCCAGCCGCCGCCGCCAGACCAGGCAAGCCCTGCGCTTGCCCCTAAAAAAATGACGGGACTTTTCTTCGGCGTTCTGCTACACAGCGGGGAAGATGCCAGCGGCCCCGCCGATCAAACAAACGCTTGAACTGCCCGAGAACGCGATCCTCGTGCGACAACTGCGCG
>SXSC01000358.1 GCA_005792355.1 Opitutaceae bacterium | reverse complement strand
CCGGCGCCATTGGGGCCGAGCAGCGCATAGAAACTGCCGGCGGGCACCGTAAAGGTTAGCCCCCCGACCGCCCGGGTGCGACCAAACGTGCGCACGAGATCATGGCATTCGATGGCATTCATGGTTTTTTGGGAAACTTGCGCCAGTGCTTGCGCACCGCGGCGATGACCTTGTCTTCGTCGACCCCGAGCCGGCGGGCCTCCACGACGAGCCGCTCGAGTTCGTCGTCGAGCAACGCGGTGCGGTCCTCGGACGAACCGGCGGCGGGAGGGGCCACGACGGTGCCGATGCCGGGATGCACCGTGAGCACGCCCTCGGCGGTCAGCGCCGCGACGACTTTGTGCGCCGTGTTGGGATTGATCCGCAGCCCCTGGCTGAGCAGCCGCACGGAGGGGAACCGGCCACCGACCGCGAGATGGCCCGTCGCGACCGCCTTCTTGACCGCGAACATCACCTGCTCGTAGACCGGATCGCCGGGGCGGAAGTCGACCGTGAACGGCAGCATGGTGTACTATGGTTACTAGAACACCTAGTACACCGTCAAGCGGGAAAAAGTACCTCTGCCAGCCGGGAGGCCCGAGTAGCTGCGAGCGTCAGCGAGTGGAAATCCGGCCGCGTCAGTCCAATCCACTCGCTGGCGCTCGCAGCTACTCGCCGGTTTGCCGCCGCTGCGCTTTTCACCGCCACCGGGCATTGCGTCCTGCGCGAAGATCGGGCGGCCGCGCAGATTGACACGCCCCCAGAAGGCGGCAGCCTTCACGCTTCCCCTCCGGTCGAAAAACCACCTCCGTCGACGTCCCATGCATGCCGCTGACCCGATGCCGCTGACCCGCCGGCCATATTTTTGGATTGGTTTCGTCGCGCTCTCCGCCCTGTGCGCGGTCGCGGCCTGGCGGATGTTTCCCCTCGCGTTTCCCGTACTGACGCTGGATCTCCGCATGGATCGCGCCGCCGCCATTCGAGCGGCGCGACAACTCGCGGCGGAAAACAAATGGGGGCCCGCCGGCACCGCGCGCGATGTCGCGTGGTTCGGTGGCGACGGTCACGCCCAGGCCTTTGTCGAGCTCGAGGGCGGCGGCAAGGAAATGTTCACCACCCTGGTGAGCGAGGGTCTCTACGTGCCCTACCAGTGGGGCGTGCGCCTTTTTCGGGAAGGGGAGACGAACCAGACGACGGTGCGTTTCCGCCCTGACGGCACGCCGAATGGCTTTGGGGAGACGCTGCGCCAGGACGCGCCGGGGGCCACCCTCACCCCGGAAGCGGCGCGGGAGATCGCCGAACGGACGGCCCGCGCGGCACCGTGGAAGCTCGCCCTCGATCCGTTCAGCCCCGCCGAATCGTCGCAACTCACCCGCCCCGGCGGCAGGATCGATCACACGTTTGTCTACGAGCGACGAGATCGCACCCCCGGAGAGGGGCGGTTGCGGCTCCGCCTGGTCGTGAGCGGCGACCGGCTGACCGAACTGACTCATTTCCTCCATGTGCCGGAGGCGTTCAACCGACGTTACGCCCAGATGCGATCGAAGAACGACACGATTGCCAGTGCCGCGGCGATCACCATGGGACTGCTCTACGGAGTCGGAGGAATGGGGATCGGTATTTTCGCGTTGCTGCGGCGGCGGGCGGTGCTCTGGCGGCCGGCGTTGATCTGCGCGGGAGTTTTTGCGGGCTTGCAGTTGCTCGGCGGCATCAACGCCTGGCCGCTCGTGTGGACCGGTTACGACACGGCCTTGAGCGGCAGCACGTTCGTCACCGAGCGGCAGGTGTCGCTCGTGACAGGAGCGCTGGGGATGGGTGCGCTGCTGTTCCTTTCGTTCCTCGCCGCCGAAGGCCTCACGCGGCGCGCGTTTCCGGCCCAGCTGCAATTCTGGCGGTTGTGGTCGGCGCCGGCGGGCGCATCGATCCCCGTGCTCGGTCAGACGCTGGCCGGGTTTCTCATCGCACCGCTGCATCTGCTCTACGTGCTCGTCTTCTACTATGTCGCCGTGCGGTGGCTCGGCTGGTGGACGCCGACCGATGCGCTCATCGAGCCCAATACGCTCGCGCATTTCTGGCCCTGGCTGACCCCGCTCGCGCGCGCGGCCCAGGCGGGATTCTGGGAAGAGACCCTGTTTCGGGCGATTCCCCTGGCCGGGGCGGCACTGATCGGTGAACGACTCGGCCGGCGCCGCGCCTGGATCATCGCGGGGATGATCGTGCAGGCGGTGGTGTTCGCGGCGGCGCACGCCAATTACCCCGGGCAGCCGTCCTACTCGCGGCTCGTCGAACTCTTCGTTCCATCGCTGATGTTTGGCGCCCTGTATTTGAAATTTGGATTGCTGCCCGGGATTTTGGCGCACTTCGCCTACGACGTCATTTTGATGGCGCTGCCGCTGTTCGCTTCCTCCGCAGCCGGCATCTGGATCGATCGCGCCGTCGTCATCTTGCTGTCGCTGCTCCCAGTCTGGATCGTCTTGTGGCGGCGCCGCCGGACGGCCGCGGCGGCGGCAGAATTGCCGGTGGGTTTCAGGAATTGCGATTGGGAGCCGCCGACCGCGGCGCCATCCGAGGCCTCCCGTCCGCCGTGGAGCCTGGCGGCGGCGAGCATTCCGCCTTGGCTCTGGCGCGGTACTCTGATCCTTGCCGGGGTGTCCGCCCTCGCCTGGATTGGCGCGGCTGAATTCCAGCGACTCGCACCACCCCTGGCGATTGATCGGGTCGAGGCGGAGCGGGTGGCTCGCAAGGCACTCGCCGACCTCGGCGCGAAATTGCCCGCCGGCGCGGTGGCCCGCGTCACCATCACCGGCCGTCCCGCCGGCGATCTCTACGTCTGGCGGGAGGCAGGGACCGACACCTACAAATCCCTGCTCGGAACCTACCTTGCTCCGCCGCGTTGGCGGGTGCAGTTCGTGACCTACACCGGCGATGTGGCGGAGCGCGCCGAAGAATGGAACTGCGGCTCCAGGGCACAATTCGTGGGTGAAACGAGTGTATAAGTCGAAAGCGTGAGAGAATTCAAGGCAGCTGGGAAAGGGGCGGGTTGGGCAACTATCGCACCCACGTCCTCGCTCGCTCGGGGGCGGCCGGCGTGCTTT
>SXSC01000357.1 GCA_005792355.1 Opitutaceae bacterium | reverse complement strand
TGTCGACGAACACCGGCCGGGCGCCGACTTCGAGGATGACATTGCTCGTCGCGACCCACGAAAGCGGCGTCGTGATCACCTCGTGCCCCGGGCCGATGCCCGCGATCCGCAGCGCGATTTCCATCGTGCACGTGCCGGAGTTGAACACCCGCACCGGCCGGCCGCCGCAGTACTCGGAGAGTTTCGCCTCGAACTCCTTCACCTTCGGCCCCGAGGTAATCCAGCCCGAGCGGAGCACGTCGGCGACGCCGGCAATGGTCTCCTCGTCGATCGTGGGCCGGGTGAGGGGCAGGAAGGGAGCGGACATCTCAGGGTTGGTTGCTGATCAGGCTGTGGGCGCGGGATTCCGCGATCAAATGATAACGAAAGGCCGGATCGGCGAACACCGACTTGGGCTGGAACTGATCACTCTTGCGCACGACGAGCCAGACGCGCCCGGGCTCCAGCCATTGGCGGCGCAACTCCGCGTCGTCGATGAAGCGGGCCGCGCGTTCGGCGGGCGCGAGGAATTGCACCTCGAGTTCGTCGGTGTAGCTCACGAGGCCGACGGGCCGCTCCGTGTAGTACACAAAATCATGGAAAAACGCCCAATAGTGATACACGCGATCCGGCGGCTGCAGCTGCGCGCGGGCCGCAATCGCGAGGCTTTTGGTCCCGGCGCGTTGAAACTCCGGCGCCGCCACCACCACGACGGCGAAGAACCCAATGATTGTGGCCGTAATCGTGCCCAGCCCGGCCGGCAGGCCGCGCACGCGGGCCGCCCAAGGCGCCGCGACGCCACCGACGAAGAGGATCGCCGTGAGCGCCAGACCATAGGGCCAAAGCGCCATCGCCTGCGCCGGGTCCTGAATCACCCCGGGCTTGAGGACCGCGACCAGCACGGCAAAGCCCAACAACCCGCAGCCAAACGAGAAAACTCCGAGCCCGAAGCGTAACCGCGCCACCGCGCCTTCCTCCCAGCGACGGGCCAGCCAGGCGCCAATCAACACGGCCAACGGCGGAAACACGGGCAGGATGTACGGGATCAGTTTGGACTGCGACTTCGAGAAAAATAGAAAAACAAACCCGATCCACATCACCAGGAACCACGCATCGGCGTTCTCGCGGCGCCGGGCCCAGCCCCCGGCCAGCGCCTCGCGCACCGCCCCGCCGAGAAAGCCCACCCACGGGAAAAGGCCGGCGAGAATAATCGGAATAAAAAACCAGGCCGGCGCCGCCCGGTTATGAGTCGTGGTCGTAAAGCGCTCCCAGTGTTCGTGGACGAAATAGAAATGCAGCCAACCGGGATTGCGCTGCGCCGCCAGCATGTGCCACGGGGCGGCGACGGCGAGAAAGAGCAGCCCGCCGGCCGCGAGATGCATCGGCAACAGGCGCCGCCATTGGTTGAAGACGAGCAGCCACAGAAACATCACCGCCCCGGGAAGCAGCAATCCAATCAGCCCCTTCGCCAGCGTCGCCAGCGCCGCGCTCGCATAGAGCCCAAGGAACCACCAGCGCCGCCGAGACCCGCTTTGCCCTGAGCTTGGCGAATGGGTCGGTTCGCGCAGCCCGAGGATGAAACAGAACAGCGTCGCCGTCATCAGCACCGACACCGCCATGTCGAGCAGCAGAATCCGCGACAGCACCAAATACAGCAGCGAGGAGCCGAGCACGATCGCCGCCAGCAGGCCGGCCAGCCGGCCGTGCAGGCGCCGCGCCGCCGCGTAGGTGAGCAACACGCCACCGAGTCCGAAGAGCGTGGGCGTCAGGCGCACCGCAAATTCCCCCGGACCGAAGAGCACCCGGGAAATTCCCACCGTCCAGTACACGAGCGGCGGTTTTTCGAAATAGGGCGTGGCGTTGAGCCGCGGGGTGACCCAGTCGCCGCTGGCCAGCATTTCGCGAGGAATCTCGGCGTAGCGGCTTTCGTCCGGATTGGCCAGCGGCAGCCGGCCGAGCAGGAAGAAATTCACGACGCCAAAAACGAGCGCGAGCAGAAGCAAATCACCGCGCCACGTAGCGGCCGGCGGAGTTTCGGTCGACTGACGGTCCATCATTCGCCCGGTCTCACCGCCGCGCCGCGCCCGGCGGCCTCGCGCGCGTACCCCGCCTGCTCCTCCGGGCTGATGGCGCGGTAGAGTCGGTTTCTATAAAGATAGCTCGCGGTCTGGTAGTAGGCAATCGTGTCATCCGTAAACCTGGCCGGACGTTCGCGCAAGGCGAAGGTACCCTCGGCACAGTCATACTCTACCGAACGGCGGACCGGCATCAGCACACTCAACATGCCGGGTTCAAAGAGGCCGAGCTTCTGGTAGTTGCCAATCAAGGCGCGACGATCGCCCAACGCCGTGCGCACATCCCAGCCGTAAAAACGGCTCGCGTAGCTCCAATTCAACAGGCCGAGCAACGTCGGCGCATAGTCGACCTGACTCATCAACTGGGGCACCCGCCCCGGCGCGATCTGGCCTCCCGGTGCGTAAATAATCAGCGGGATGTGATAATTTTGCACCGGGAGGGCGGTCTTCCCCGCCACCGAAGCGCAATGGTCGCCGAGAATGACAAAGACGGTGTGCTTGAACCACGGCTTCGATTCCGCGTCGCGCAGGAATTTGCCGATCGCGTAGTCGGTGTATTTCACGGCGCCCGCGCGGCCGGACACTTTCGACGGCAAGTCGATCCGGCCGTCGGGATAGGTAAACGGCCGGTGATTCGACGTCGTCATGACGAAGTGATGAAACCGCTTGCCGGCGGCGTGGGCCGTATCGGCCTCGCGCATGGTCCAACGGTAGAGGTCCTCGTCACAGGCGCCCCAGACATTGGCAAAGGTTATGTCACTCTTCGAAACGACGGCGCGGTCGATCACGCGATAGCCGTTGTTCCCGAAGAAATAGTTCATGTTGTCGAAGTAACCATAGCCGCTGTAGATAAACGCGGTGTCGTACCCCCGGCTGCGGAAGACCGAGCCCAGCGTGAAGAGATTTTCATTGTACGGCCGCTTCACGAGCGATCGGCCGGGCGTCGGCGGCAAGGCGAGCGTGAGCGCCTCCATCCCGCGATCGGTGCGCGTGCCGGTGGCGTAAAACTTGTCAAAGACAAGGCTCTTGCCCGCGAGCGCCTCCAGATTCGGCATGAGCTTCGACGCGCGGTTGAAAATGCTGAGAAAATCCGCACTGAGACTTTCGACCGTGATCTGAATGACGTTGGGCTGCAGCTCCGGGCCGCCGCCGCTGCCCCGCACAAATCGCAGCGTGTCGCGACCGCCGGGGGCCAACGGTTCACTCCGATCCAGCGCCAGTTCCTTCTGCAGGCGGACAAAGGCCTCGTCAATCGGGAGCGTCGGGTAAAACTTGTCGTATTCGAGCTCGTTGTTGCGAAACGCGGCGAAGAGCGACCATACGCCGTTTTTCGCCAGTTCGCGGTTATAGTTGTTCGCAAAGCCGGGCAATTGCTCCGCGTCGAGCGCGAGGCCGACGGCGACCGCGGCGGCCAGCCAGCCACTCCCGACCAGCGCCCGCCGCCGCCACGGTTCCGGTGGGGCCTCAAACCAGCGCTGCAGCAGGCCGGTGCTCCAAACCAACGCCCCTACGATCAGGGTAACCCCGAAAATTCCCGCGTAAATGAGCGGCATCGGATAACTTTCCTGAATGTTGCCGATGACTTCCTTCGTGTAGACGAGGTAGTCGACCGCGATGAAATTAAACCGCACTCCAAACTCATCCCAAAAAACCCACTCGGCCACCGCCCCAAAGAGCAGCAGAAACAGCACTCCGGTGAAACCGGCATAGGCCAACGCCCGCCCCCAACGCCACTGGCAGAATCTCGCCGGCAGAAAAATCAGCAGCACGATCAGCGGAGTCGCGAAAAGCAGCGCCGCGCCGCCATCGTAAACCAGGCCGAGCAAGAAGGCCGCCACGAGGCTCGGATCGAACGTCACCGTCGCCGCGGACTTCACGAGCAGCAGAACCCGCGTGGCCGCGGAGATGACGAGGAAAAGGAGAACAAAAATAACGACGCCACCGTGCCGTTGGGCGAGGGTCTGGCGAAAGACGGGGAGGAGGTTCCGAATCACAACAGCGGTTAAGTGGGAGGTAAGACGCAGCAGGGCCCGAGGTGTTCACATTACTACCCGGCGCCATCGGAACCAGCTTCAAGTTAATTTTTTCGTGCAGTCGCCCGGGATTCGCCGCCAGACTCCTCCCCTCATGTCCGCGCCGGCAAAAAATTTCACGTTTATCTGCGGGGCCGACGACTTTCTCGTCGGCCGCGTGGGCAAGGAGCGTTTCGAGGCGCTCGCGGCCAAAGTGCCCGATGAATTTTCCCGCGAAGTGATCAACGGCTTCGCGGCCAACGTCAGCGAGGTCGAGGGCGCGGTGAACCGCTTCCGCGACGCGGTGCAGACGGTCGCGATGTTCGGGGGCCAGCGCGTCGTCTGGCTGAAGGACGTCAATTTCCTGGCCGACAGTGTGACCGGGCGGGCCGAGAGCACGCTCAAGTTGATCGAAGACTTGCAGCAGGTGTTGGAGAGCGTGAACCCGGACGAGACGGCGGTGCTCATCACCGCGGCCCCGCTCGACCGGCGGCGGTCGTTCCCGAAGTGGTGCGAAAAGACCGCCGACTTCTCCCTGATCGGGGGCGACGCCGACGGCGCGAGCGAGGCCCTGGCCGGCGTGGCGCTCGCGGAAGCGAAGTTGCTCGGCGCGAGCTTCGCCCCGGGCGCGGTGGAGTTGATGCTCGCGAAAGTCGGCGCGAACACGCGCCTCATCGTCGAGGAGACGCGCAAGCTGTCCACCTACGCCGGGGAAGGGGCCACGATTGAGGAAGCGCATGTCGCGGAGCTGACCCCGAATGTGGCCGAGGGTGATTTTTTCGAAGCGGCCGAGGCGTTCGGCAGTGGGAACCTCCAGTGGACGCTGACGGCGCTGCACCGGCATTTTTTTGGCGGCGGCGATGCCCGCCCCGTGATCAGCGCGCTGCAAAACCGCAACCGCCTCCTGCTGCAGGTGCGCGCGCTGGTGGACGCCGGCGAGGCGCGCCTCGGCCCGCGGGGGCTCGACGGATTGCCGCGCGCCCAGGCGAGCTACGCCCCGCGATTTATCGGTGCGACGGAGAAAAGTTCGTTCAACCTTTTCACGCAGAATCCATGGTATGTCGGCAAACTCGCCGGGAACGCGAAACTCCCGTCGCTGCGCCGTTTGATCGACAACCAGCAGGAACTCATCGTGGCGTTCGAGGAGATCATCCGGCGGCCAAACGAGCAGGAGGAAGTCCTGCGGGAAATGGCGGTAAGGTGCCTGGGGGTGTGACAGGCTCCTGTTCGGGTGGGACTGCTGCCCGTCGGGCAGCCGCGGCAGGGCGCCAGCGGCGGTGCGACGCGAAACTTCCGCCCGGCGTGAGCCCGAGGTCCCGACGCCACCCAAGGAAGCCCCGATTTCTTTGGTGGTCGGAATGAACGGCGGGCGTCGGAGCTGGGTTGGGCCGGCTCTGCCGGCTTTCCGGGCAACGCCAGAGTCCCCTCAATCTCCGCCGCCCTTCTTGCCGGCTTTGGTGGGCACGTGTTGCGCCAAGTGCGCGGGGCGCGCTTTGGCGTAGTGGTCCAGCACGGCCTGGAGTTTCTTCGCCTCGGTGGCAGACGGGCCGGTGAGTTTCCCAACGGCGAGGGGCTTCTGCTCGAAGCGGTCCGTGGTGAGGTCGTAGAATTTTCCATCGCGGTGTAGCTTGTGCGTCACGCTCTGGGCGTATTCGTGCGTCGCCGTGGGCCCGCCGTTGCGGGCATACCAAACGTAATGCGATTCGCGCGGCTGGCCTTTTTGGCCGACGAGTTGCGGCAGAAAACTGCGGCCATCGATCTGCAGCGCGGCGGGCACCCTGACGCCGGCGGCTTCGCACATCGTCGGCAGGAAATCTACGCTGGAAATCAGGTCGGCACTCACGCGGCCGGCTTTCATTTTGGCCGGCCAGTTCGCGATGAACGGTACGTGGTTGCCGCGGACCGTGCCGGTGCCTTTGCCCCCGGGATAGTCGGTGCCTTTAAAGCGCGAGGTCACGCCGCTGCCGGTGCCGTTGTCGCCGATGAACATGATGAGCGTGTTTTCGCGCAGGCCAAGTTCGTCGAGCTTCGCCACGAGCCGGCCAATCATCTTGTCCAGGTAGACGGTCATGTCGGCGAAGTGCTTCACGTCACGCTGCGCCTCCTCGCTCTTGGTCTTCGGATCCCACTCAGGACTGTCGGGCGTGGGCTGGAATGGGTCGTGCGTGAGAATCATCGGATAATAGAGTAGAAATGGGTGCTCGCGGCGGCGCGTGACGAAATCGAGCGCGAAGTCGTTGATGAGTTTCGGGCCGTATTCGCCTTTGCCGTGGTCGATCTCCTCGCTGTTGAGCTCGAGACCCGGATTCGCGTAACGCGGGGGACGGCGCGTTTGTTGCCAAAGAAACGATTCGTCGAAGCCGAAGTGCTGCGGCAGGCCTTTCGCCTTATCCAACTGCAACTGCCATTTTCCGCAGATTCCGGTGGCGTAGCCCGCTTGCTTGAGGAGCTGGCTGAACGTGGTGGCCTTGGGATCGAGGATGCCAAATTCAATGTAATTTCGGACATTGTAGATACCCGTCATGAGCTGCACGCGCGTCGGCGTGCACAGCGGCTGCACGTAGCAGTTTTCGAAGCGCATACCGGTGGCGGCGAGTCGGTCGAGCTGCGGCGTTTGGTAGGATTGGCCGCCGTTGGCTGTCACGGCCTCGTAGCCGAAGTCGTCGGCCATGATGAGGACGATGTTGGGCTTGCGGTCGGCGGCGATGGCCGCGGCGGCGAGCACGAGCAAGCAGAGCGAGGCGAGGAGGCGGAGGTGTCGATTCATGGACGCGGTGTTCGATCGGTCGAAATGTGCTCTGGCATGGCAGGCGTAGCCGCGAGCGCAAGCGAGTGGTTCTCGAGCAACGATTGGCGCCCAGGTGTCGTCGATGAATTCGGGGACTCGGCCGGAGGGAGGAAACGTAGTTTTCACGGCGGACTGGAACTGGGTGAAAAGGGTGGCGACGGTGGCGGCGTGGGCCGGGAGGGTGGCGCGGGCGCTGGACCAAATATTTCTGAATGCGTCAAGTAACCGATGAGCCCGGGGTGATCAGAGGATTCTGGGCAAACCTCGTTACGGAGACCTTCGACACTGGCGGCGCCGCGCAGACCGCCCCGATTCTGGCTGCGCCCAACACGATGCTCACGGTCAACACAAACCTCGCGATCCGTTGGGTCGGCTGAATGGTCGGAAGACTATGATTGGTTGAAAACAGCATCTTCATGGCGAACGGGGCTGGGACGACAGTTGTTTCAAAACCTAGTGGCGCGACCAATAACTTTCGTGACGTGTAGCTGCGAGCGCCAGCGAGTGGACCACCGGCGCGCCCCACTCGCTGGCGCTCGCCGCTACTTGTCACGCTACTTTGCGGTCGGCACACTAGTTGTTAGCGCGACCGCTCCCGTGGCGTTGATCGGTGGATCGACCCGGTGGAAACCACCCATGGCGCCGGGATTGGACAGAAGAAAACGGAGGCTAAGAAAGATCGTGAGCCGGCGCAGCCTTGGTTTCCTTCGTTACCTTCCGTGCAAACGATTGGGAGTGGGCTGAGGGCGAGGCCCGAGGTGGTCAGGGCGCAACGAAGAGCGGAGCCCAGGTGCCGTCGATGAGCTCGGGGACTTTGCCGGAGGGAGGGAACGTGGTTTTCACGGCGGCCTGGAGCTGCGTGGAAAGCGTGGCGACGGTGGCGGCGTGCGCGGGCAAGGTCGCGAGGTTGGTGAGTTCGCGCGGATCGGTGTCGTGATCGTAGAGTTCTCGACCCTGTTTGCCGGCGTCCCATTCCGTGTAGCGCCAACGCGGGGTGCGCAGGCTGTAGCCCGAGAAACGGCCGCCACCCGACTCGGCTTTCGCCGCGGCGGCCTTGCCTTTGCCCTTGCCGGCACCACCGCCTCCTCCGCCGCCTCCGGCAGCACCGCGGTTAACCTGCGTCAGCGCCCAACCACGACCGGTGGCGGACGGATCGCGCAGCAACGGCACGAGACTCTGGCCTTGGAGATTGGCGGGGGGCTTTACGCCGGCGAGTTCGGCGAGCGTCGGGAAAAGATCGAGGTGGCTGACGGGCGAGGCGGCGACGGATTTTCCTTTTGAGACGCCCGGGGCGACGATGAGGAGCGGCACGCGGGCGCTTTCTTCGAAGATGCTTTGCTTCTGCCAGAGACCGTGTTCGCCCGTGTGGTAACCGTGATCGCTGGTGAAGACGATGATCGTGCTCTCCGCGAGGCCGAGGCGGTCAAGCGCGGCAATGACGCGGCCAACTTGGGCGTCCATAAAACTGATACTCGCGTAGTAACCCTGGAGCGCGTCGCGGCGCTGGTCGTCGGTCATGTTGTCCTGCTCGCGCTTGTAGCTGCCGAGGCCGGCGGGCGGAATGTCGGCCTGGTCCTCCCTGATGTTGGGCACGATGCGCATTTTTTCGCGCGGGTAGTAGCCGTAGTAGGGATCTTTGGGGGCGACGTAGGGCGTGTGCGGGCGGAAGAAACCGACGGCGAGGAAGAAGGGACGTTGGCGCTGTTGCGCGCAGCGTTCGAGGACCCACTCGGCATCGGCGGCGAGCATGGCGTCGGTATGGTGCTCATCGCTTTTCGGCGAGGCATACCAGCTGAGCGTGCCGCCGAATTGGCCCGGGGTGAGCGTGTGGATCTTGGGATGCTCTTCGGTGCGTTCGACGCCGGCGGGGTTGAGTTCGAGTTCCCACGAGGCGGGATCGTCGTGACCGGCGGTGCCGACCGAGTTGGGCACGTTGTAGTGATAGAGTTTGCCAATCCGGCCGGCGAACCAGCCCTGTTGGCGAAAGGTCTGTGAGAGGCTCAACTGATTCGGAATCGTCTGCCGGAAGATGAGCGAATTGCCCTGGATGCCGGTGCTGTTGGGATAGAGGCCGGTGAGCATCGAGTTCCGGCTCGGTCCACAAAGCGGATACGTGCAGTAGGCGCGGTCGAAGCGGACGCCGCGCGCGGCGAGCTGGTCGATGTGGGGTGTGCGGGCGAGCGGATCGCCGTAGGCGCCAAGCATGTTGTTTAGGTCGTCGGCGATGAGGAACAGGACGTTGGGGCGCGGGCGGTCGGCGGCGTCCACCCGCAGCGTCGAAAGTGCGCCAAGAATCAAGGCGACGGGAAAACCGAATCGGGTGAGAGTGGTCATAGGGCGGCGGAACAGATCGGAACGGGAGGGTGAGTGATTGGCCGGAAACTCGATTTTCAGGCGGATCGGATCCGGGAGGGGTTTGTACAGAGTTGCGCCCAACGACCGCCTGGCCGGCGGATCAGAACGATCCCTTCACCCCGAACATCCAGAGCGCGCCGTAGTCCCGGCGGCTGCGGAACTGGGCGTGTTCGGGTGTGCTCGGGCCGTAGATCTCGAAGTCGTCATAGGCGTTGCTGACGTTGCGGAGGTTGGCGAAGACGGCCAGGTTGCGTGTCAGGTGGTATTCTCCCTGCACGTCGATGCTGAGCCGCTTCGTGCCCCAGTTGTAGGTGCCCGGTTCGATGCCGGTGCCCGCGGCCACTTCGCCGCGCCGCTGCCGGCCGCGATAATTCCAATTGGCGCGGAGATTGAATTTCTCGCGCGTCAGGCTCGCGCCCCAGCTGCCGCTGCGTGGAACGTAATTCGAGCCCGTGAACGCCCCGAGATTCGGTCCCGTGGCGCGCTGGGCGCTGACGTTGGCAAACACCTGTACGCCCCGCGCCCAGTGGGGCAGGAAGGTGAGGGCCTGCTTGTAGTTCAGGTCGACGCCCGTCATCCGCACGATGCCCTGGACATTGTGCTGGGTCGCCACGCGGTAATCGCCGTAAAGCGCGGGATCCTGGCCGTAGAGCGCGAGGAACGCGGGAGTGGCCATGAATTCGGTGCCGCCGAAGAAGTTTTCGAAATCGCGGCGAAACGCACCGACGGAAATCTGGCCCACGCCGGGCAGATAGTACTCCAGCCGGACATTCACCGTCTCGGCGGTCCACGCCTTGATCGCGGCGTTGTTCACCTGAATCCGGTTCGTGGGCGTCGGCCCGATCTCCAGATCGGGCAGGGTGAGACCGCCAGCGTATTGATTGAAGTCCGGCCGGCCGACCGACTGGTAATAGGCGGCACGGAGAATGACGTCTTCGCGCAGGTTGAAACTCAGGTTCAGGTTCGGGAACCAGCGCAGGTACTCCTTCTCCACGATGGCCCCGCGTTCGAGGAACGTGAGCCGCGACGTCCCCAGCGCGTCGGTCGCGATTGGCAGCGGCCGGCCGTTGGGCCCGAGGATCACGCGTCCGCTGGCGTCGCGCCGGAAATTGCGGGTTGGGTCCGTGAGGGGCCCCTGCGCGTCGATGTTGGTCTGCTCGGCGCGGAGGCCGCCGACGAGCTTCAGCCGGCGATCCAGCAGGCTCAGATCGCCGCGGAGGTAACTCGCATAGATCGTCTCTCCGGCGAACTTGGAGTTGGTGATGCCGGAGCGGTAGGTCGTGTTCTCGTTCGTCGTGAACTGCCCCGGGTTCGCCTGGTAGTGGGCCCAGAGCAGTTGGTTGCTGACGGCGTCGATCCGCGGGAAGCCGAAGGGTCCCACGCGGCGCGAAAAGAGGGGATCGAGAAACGGCCCCGCTCCGTCGTCATTGCCGACCGGCGTCGTGCTCGCGCGACCGTCGCGGCCGACATAGCTGTAGTTGGTGGTGGTGCTGCGGAAGTCCCGGGCCGACTGGCGCACATCGAAGCCACCCTTCAGGCTCAGCGGAGAGCGCGCTTGGAAGTCGCGGCGAACATTGCCGTAGACGCTGCGCTGCAGGTCGGACACGGTGCGCGGGCTCTGACTGGAGGCGGTCATGACGTAACTGTCGGCGCGATACGGATCCACCGGCTGGGCGGTCGTGCCATCGGTCACCGTGATCCGGCGGGGACGGAGGTAGAAGATGTCGTCGAATCCGACGGTCACGCCGGTACGGCGGGCGGTGATGCCATTGAAGCCTTCGTGGGTCTTGAGGTTGTTCCGGTCGAAGGCCCGCGACATCCCAAGGCCCGCCTCGGCCTTGTAGATCGGCCCCGTGTGCCGCCACACGAGCGAGGGCATATACGTTTCGTTGAAGCGGTGGCGGGGACTGTTCGACAACTGCAGTTCGCCCAGGCCGGGGGCGCCGCGCGTGGAGGTGGGCGTGAAATCGCCCGGCAGAACGCGATTGATCGTGAATGTGACGGCGTTGTTCATGAACCGCACCGCGAACGAGGAATATTGCATGGAGAGCGAGAGCCGGTCGTGCGGCGAGAGCCGGAAGTCGACCGTGGTGCCGAGGGAGCGGCGGGTCGTGACCTTGGGTTCGTCGCGCACCAGATAACTGGTGAGGTAGGGGCGGTCCGGCGTGGTGTGGGGGAAAGCGGCGCCGTCGGTTGCCTGGCTCACACCGCGCCAGTTGTTCTGCATCGTATCCTGGGCCGAATACTGGGTCGAGTAGCCGCCGGAAAGGGTGTAGCCGAACCGCCGGCTGACGGGGTTGATGTAGACGAAATCAAATCCGGGGTGAACGTTGCGCGTGGCCCGGCCCTCCCGGGGACCGGGGACCGCTTTGACGTCACGGGCGTTGTCGCGCATCATCAGATACACGCTGCCGCGGAACGACGGACGCGTCCGTTCAAACGAACTGCGCGGCACGAGATTCACGGAACCGGCGAGCGCTCCGCCCTGCGATTCAGGGGTGGGCGAATACGACACTTCGATGCGGGCGGCGTTGTTGATCGACATCATGTCGATGTCGACCGCGCGGCCGGTGCCGGCATTCCCGGTGGTCGCCAGGCTGAACCCGTCGATGGTCACCGGCACGTTGTCCGCCGGGACGCCATTGATCGAGATGAAGCGGGCATTGCCGCCGCTGGACTCGACCGTGATCGACGGCATGAACTTCATGAACTCGCCGATGTTGCCCTCCACGATGCTGCCGAATTCGTCGGAAGACACCACGTTTGAGATGTTGGCCGCGAAGCGCTGCTCGTTGATCGCGATCGCGGTGCCGTCCATCTCTCGTGATGCGCCCACCACGAACTCGGAGAGCCTGACCACGCCGGCATCGCGACCGGCGCCCAGAGTGAAGTCGCGCTGCAGGGTGGCGCCGGGGGCGATGTTTACAGTCTCCGTCAGCGGCTCGAGACCAGTGAAAAACACCCGCAGATGCACGCTGCCCGCCGGGACGGCGCCGAGGCGAAATTGTCCGGTGGTGTCGGTAAACGCTTCGAGCGAGGTGCCTTCGACGGTGAGGCGCGCCTTTTCCAGGTACTCACCGCTGCGGCCGTTCAGCACCCGGCCCTCGATGGTTCCGGTGCGGCCGACTTCGGCGGCCTGACCGGCGACGATGGCGACCAGGGAGAGGCCGAGCCCGAGCATCAGGCCGGCCAGGGAGGGCTTTTTACGTGTCATGGATGCGGCACGGGTTGCAGGTTTCGGTATCAGATGCTCCATTACCAACGGAAGTACCGGCGGCAGAGGAGTTGGAGTGAAGTTGAGGCGCGGCCCGCGGGAGAGGACAAGCCCGATCGACGCCCCGCGTACCGCTCTCAAGAAACAGCATCCGAAAAGTGTTCGAAAGCAAGGATCGGTTGGTTTCGTGAACGAGTAAAACTGGGGGCGTGGAGGCGTTCCTTGCTCAGGCAACAGCGCCTGCAGCAGCTGGCTGGAAGGGGTGTGAGCCGGTGATCGGCAACAAACAATCCGGGGTGATAGGTGCCCCCGTCTGCGCACTGCTTGGCCAACCTCGCGCGGCAGTTGTCGTTCAAATCAGCCGCTCGGAAGAGATCCGCAACGAAGGTGGTCAGCAATCGCACCTGGATTCACGATCCTCCTGTGAATCAGTTTCCTGCTCAGTGGTCGAAACCCTGGGGTAGATGATGGTTGGGTTCTTTGTACTCATGAGAGGATGAGTTTTGCAGCGCCCTCACAATAGTTGCTTCACCCCGGATCGCGCTCTGGGCAAATCGTTTCGTGGCACCCGAGACACCCGGGCCCGTTCTCATGACGTTCGATTTGTGGACACGCGAAAACCGGGGTCGCTTGGGCGGTGCCGGCTGCGAGCAATGGGCTCTCTAATTGGACACGGGAGCGAGCAGCAAGCAGCGGGCTGACCCCTTCGGTTCGGCCCAGCGACCCTAAAGCCGCTTCGCTGATTTCAGAACCTGCTCGAAACGCGGGTCGCGCTTGAGTCCGGACCAACTCGGGTCGATGCGGATCTCGTTGGGCGTGAACCGGCACGGG
>SXSC01000356.1 GCA_005792355.1 Opitutaceae bacterium | reverse complement strand
AGGCTTGAACAATAAAGTCCGAGTGGTGACCAGACGCTCATATGGTTTCCGAACCTATAGGGCAATGGAGGTGGCCCTATATCATAACCTTGGCCATTTGCCCGAACCGGAATGCGCCCATGAATTCTGCTGACCAAGCTCGAAGTTGAAGCGGAAGTTGCTCACGTGAAAATTTTTCCCGGCGATGTTGGCGAGACGTTCGGGATGGTATTGGACGTGGTAGCGCAGCGGGGCGCCCTCGAAATTCTTGAATTTGAGGTAACTCAGGGCGTTGAAACTGAGCACGCCGAGCACGGCGAGGGCTCCGGTGACGAGTGGCGGAAGGAGCAGCCGCCGAGACGAGTGCCAGGCCCGGGCCAGGTGGAAGGCGGCGACGACCCCGAGCAGCGCGAGGGCGAACAGGCCGGCGGGAGGCCGGGCGTGCAGGGCCAGCAGGCCGCAGCCGAGGGAGGCCGGCCACGACCGGAGACCGCCACTCCCGGCGGCGAGGTAGCGCAGGGAAAACCACGTGCTCCACAGCGCGAACATGACGCCACAAAGGATGGCCTCGTGATAAATGTACGCGCGACTGGCGGTGAAGAAGAGGGTGCTGCCCAGGCCCGCGCTGCCGACCAGCAAGACCGTGGCGCCGGCCGAGGGCCACGTCGCACCCCGGCTCAGGTGGCGCGAGGCGCAGACAAGCAGGGCGTACGCGGCGGCGAGGCTGCCCAGGTAATAAAAAACCAGATACAAGCGACTTACCTGCCCAAAAGCCACGCCGGCCAGCACGAGGGGCAGGCGGAGGAGCGCGGGGGTGGGGCCGAAATAGCCGTAGTATTTTCCCTGAAAGCGGAAGGCCTCGCCGCTCAGCGCCCCCTCTGGCACATCGAGCCGGCCGGCCAGCAGGCTCGCGGCCTGATGGTCATAGAAGGAGCCGAACGACTCCGGGAAAACCAGGCGAAACGAACCGCCGGTGAGGACGGTGATGAACCCCAGGGTGCAGAGCAGGCTGGTGGCGAGAAACCACCCATGCGGCGCGCGGGCCCGGCCGGCGTGCGCCGGTTCGGGCCGGGGTTTCCGCAGAAAGGCGCCGACCCGTTGCCAGACCGGCGGCAGCCCGAAAACGATCGCGACACTCAGGAGCGCGAGTGCGGCCGCTTCGAGGGACTGCCGGGTGAACCAGAGGCGGAGGCGCGCGGACCACGGGGCGAGGGCGGACGGCCGGCCGCGGAGCGCCTGCCCCGTCGCGGACTGCAGCGTGCCGCGAAAACTCGAACTGGTGGAGCTGCCGCCGACGGGGTTTTCGCCGAACCAGATCTCGGAGCGCCGGCGGCCGCGGTAGTCGACTTCGTGGTTGAGCAGCTCGCGGTCATCGAGTGTCAGGCGCAGGCGCAGCAGCGTGTGCCGGGCCGGCGGGTCGAGCCGGGCCAGACCCGGCAGCTCGAGGCCGATCCGGTAGGGGCGACCGGCCACGATCGGAACCGGCGCCGACGTGGGGCCGCCGGCGCCCCAGGAGTCGTAACTGAAGACCACGGTCGTGGCGTCCATGAATTTCACATACAAAAAATCCCCCGCGCCCGCGGCGCCGGTGGTCACAAGGGGCTGGGAGTCGCCGGCGGTCCCGGCGGGCAGGACGAGGGTGAGCGGCAGGCTTCCCGGCAGCGTCGGCAGGGTGCGGTCGATCCCCCCGACCGCGAGCAGTGCGAACACCGTGGCGGACGCCAGCAGCCGGGCGCGGATTCGGCTCATGCGGGCGGCGGGCGGCGGAAGCCCTCGGCGCGATCGACGATGTACTTCGGGCGGGCGCGAACCTCCTCGTAGATGCGGCCGATGTATTCGCCGAGAATCCCGACGCTGATGAGCTGGATGCCACCGAGAAACGAGACCAGGATCACCAACGTGGGGTTGCCCCAGAGGATCGACCAGCCCATCAGTTTGTAGAAAAGGTAGATCGCCATCAGCAGGAAGGAGAAGCCGGAGACGACGAAACCGAGCCACGTGCTGAGCGAGAGGGCGTAGGTGGAGAAGCAGAAGATGCCGTTGAATCCGATGCGCAGGGAACCGACCCAGCGGTTGTAGTTGGTCGCGCCGGCAAATCGCGCCGGCCGGTCGAACGGGATGATCGCCTGCTTGAAACCCACCACGGCGACCATGCCGCGCAGAAAGCCATGGCTCTCCTTGAGGCGCACAACCTCGGTCACGACCCGGCGCGCCATCAGGCGGAAGTCGCCCGTGTTGGGCGGGATTCGCACGTCGGCGATTTTATTGATCACCTTGTAGCCGGTCGCGGCCACGGCCCGCTTGATCCACGGCTCGCCGGTCCGGGCGCGGCGCTGCGGGAGCACGACATCGTAGCCCTCGCGCCACTTGGCCAGCATCTCCCGCAGCAACTCCGGCGGGTCCTGCAGGTCGACGTCCATCACGACCACGGCGTCGCCCGAGGAATACTGGAGCCCGGCCAGGGTGGCCATCGGCTGGCCAAACCGGCGGGAAAATTTCAGCAGCTTGATCCGCTCATCCGCCGCGCGGTGCTCGAGAATCACGTCCTCGGTGCGATCGCGGGACGGATCGAGGGAGAAGATGATTTCGTAATCCGCGGTGAGGTCCTCCAGGATCGGACGCAGCCGCCGGAGGAACTCGGGGATGTTCTTCTCTTCCTGGTAAACTGGGACGACGAGGCTGAGGAGCATGGAGGATATATCTGCGCAAAATCCTAAGTTGGATTTCGGCGGCTTGTGAAAGTATTTCGCAGCCCCGGGCTCAATTTATTTCCGGCCGCCCGCGGCAACCTACCACCGGATGCCGAGCGCGAGCAATCGGGCCGTAATCGCGCCCCAGAAACGGGTGTGGCGGGCGTGCCGGTCGATCGTCGCAAAGTCGTCCTGCCGTTCGCCGTGAAAACGGGTGCGGATGCGCCGCATCTCGTCCGCGCCCGTGGTGTGGATGGCCTGCGAGGTCTTTTGCTCGGGATGGACGCGGAAGGCCCCGAGGAAATAAGGCACGCGCACGAGCCGGCAGCCCGCCTGCTGGAAGCGGGCGAGGAGATCCCAGTCGAGGGCAAACTGGAAGGTCGGGTCGATCCCCCCCGCGAGATCCCACGCGCGCTTGCGCCAGATCATCGTTTCCTGCGGGACGTAGTCGATCCACTCGAGCGTGGCCGGGCGGTGCGGCGGCATGATCCAGCGGCCGATGTCGCGGTCATCGTCGTCGATGATGATGCGATGACCATAGATGACGTCGACCTCCGGGTGGGCGGCAAAATACTCGCCGACGAAACGCAGCGTCCCCGGTGCGAGCAGGTCGTCGGAATTGAGCCACGCCATCAGGTCGGCGGGGCCGAGTTCGGCGGCGACGTGGGCGAAGCCGCGCCGGACGGCGTCGGCCTGCCCCTGGTCGGGGACCGACTCCCAGTGGCGGAGCTGCGGGGCGTGGCGGGCGATGATGGCGGGGCTGCCATCCCGCGAGCCGCCATCCTGGACCACGTAAAGGAGTCGCGGATACGCCTGCCCCAGGACGCTGCGCAGCGTGCGTTCGATGAATTTTTCCTGGCCGTAGCTGGGCGTGACGACGGCGATTTGGGGCAGGGCGGGGTCGGGCCGGCGCGGGCCGGGCAGGCGGCGGTCCCAGACGAGTGGCCGGGGTGCGTGGTGGCGGAGGACGCCAATCTGCATCCAGTATTTTTCCACCACCTGGTGGAACAGCCAGGCGGCGAACGGTTGCCCCCATTTTTCGCGCAGGCGGAGTTTCCCGGCGCGCCAGAGCAACCAGAGTTTCCCCGTCGCGGTCGCGGTTTCCGCGCCGAACTTGGCAATCAAGGAATCGCGTTGCGCGATGCCCTGACTGAGCGCCTGGATGACGGTCTCCTTCTCGGCGAGCAGGCGGCCATAGTGCCGGGCGTTTTCGAGATCGTGGAGACCCGCCGCGCGGTTGGCCTGGCTGCGCCGGAGCTCGGCGATCTCGGTCTCACGCTGCAGGCGCAGCGCCTCGAGGTTGCGGATGTGGACGAACTGGTTGGCGAGGGCCTGGGCGGCCTGCGCGGCGTCGGCGGGCAGGGCGGCGAGCGTTTGATCGACGATCGCCTTGTCGGCCTTGAGGGTGTTGTTCTCCGCCTGGAAGTGACGGACGTGACCATCGAGGATGAAAATGGTCTTTTCGCGCTCGTCGCAGACCGTCTTGAGCGCGGCGATCTCCCGCTCCTTGGCGAGAATGCCGGCATGTTGGTTGAGAATTTCGGTGTCCTTTTCCCGGTCGAGCTGGGTGAGCTCCTCGAGTTTGTGCTGCCGGGCGAGGTGGTCGGTGCGCAGACCGCGATAATGCGCGGCGGACCTGGTCAGGAATTCACGCGTGGCGGCCGGCACGCGATCAAGGGAGATGGTGGCAAACTCCGTGCCGACGAGGGCGCGGTCGAGGGCGGCGGTGACATCGCCGATGGTGATTTCGCCGAGACAGGGCGCATCCCCGAAGGCGCAGTCCCAGCCGCAGCCGAAGCAGGGGAGCGGATGCACGAGGGCGACGCCGCGCCGGGCGGCGGGGACGAAACGGGGCCAGGTGCCGCCGCCGAAGATCGCCACCACGGGCACGTCGACCGCGGCGGCGAGGTGCATCGCCCCGGTGTCGTTACCGAGAAAAAGAGCCGAGTTTGCCAGCAAAGACGCGAGGAGCGGCAGGTCGCCATCGCGGCCGAGCCAGAGTGCGGCCGCTCCCGGAATGGCTTCCAGATGCGCTCGCTCGCTTTCGTGTCCGATGAGCACGGACGGCAGCCCGTGGCGATCCCGGAGATGTGCGAGGGCGGCGGCGAAACGATCCGCGGGCCAGGTCTTGAGTCGGACGTTGGCAAAGCCGGCCGCGGCGCAGATGGCGTAACGCCCGCGCGCCAAATTTTGCCGGGCGAGGAACTCAGCGGCGCCGGCATCGGGGGGAGCGAAGGAGGGGGGGCCGGGCTCGACTGGTCGCCCGAGGAGCGCACTGGCGAGGCGGCCATTGCGCTGCCAGTCGGGTTCGTCGGCCGGAACGGTGATCGTTTCGGAAAACGCCGCGGCGGAGTCGAGGCCGAGGTGCACGCGCAATTGAGTCTCGAAAAATTCATCGGCCGCGACGGCCCCGAGTGCGACGCGGCGGGCGGACGGCGCGGCGGCGGCGAGGGCGATTTCGAGCCAGTTGCGCCGGGAGGTCGCGGCGGCGACGACATCGGGCTGGAGCGCGGTGACGGCATCGCGGAGGCGGGCGAGTTCGACCGGATCGGTCGCGGGGCTGTGCGTGAAGGGATCGAGCGAGGTCGAGAGCCACTCGATTCCAGGTACCAGAAGCGGAGCGAGGTCGCGGTACGGGTGGCGGATGACGGCGACGAGGCGGGTTTGCGGCCAGGCCGCGTGCAGCACGCGCAGGGTGGAGGCGAAGAGCACGAGGTCGCCCAGGGTGTCGACCTTGAGCAGGAGAGCGGTGCGCGGGTGGCTCATTCCTTGGTCGGCTGCAATTCGGCCCAGACCAGGCGGGCGGCTCGCCGGCGCTGGTCGGGAGCGGGCAGTGGAAAATCGTCGCCCGCCGAGAAAGTCAGGGTTTGCAGCCGCGTTGAGGCTGGGACCGGCAGGAGGATGGTCGAGTACGAGCCGGGCGGCAGGACATGCTCCTGCGGGCCGCTCCCGGAGGAGAGCGAGGTGGTGAGTTTGCCCGCGCCCTTGGCGCTCCAGTCGGGGTATTCGAGTTTGAGCGCCAGCACGCGGTTGCCGCCGGCGGGCAGCACAAGACCAGCCTCGCGCGCGATCCAGCCATCTTGGTCGATGCCGTGGGACGGAAGACGGGCGCTGCCCGAGATGCCGTACTCAAACGTGTGAGTGGGCAGGGCGGGGAGGACTTCAATCAGCTCGAGCTTGGCGGCGGCCGGCCGCGAGTCGCCGCCCGGGAGGCGGACATGGTGCGAGAAACGGAGATTGAGGCGGGTGGTATCGGCGGCGGCGGGCACGGGGAGCAGCCAGTCAAAGGCGCCGGCGGCGGCGGGCAACGCAAACTCCCGGTCACCGACCCGCGCCTGCAGCCGGCCGCCGCCGGCGGGCGAGCCGGGGGTGGCGGGGATGAAGCCGCGGAGGCGCACGATGCCAGTGGCGGGGCTGCCGCCCAGGACGAATTCACTTTCTGGAGACAGCCAGCCGTCCTCGTAGATGCCGGCGTACTCGAGTCCGCGGGCAAAGACGAGATCGTCGGGGAAGCGCGCGAGTTTCGCCGGGCGGGCGAGGGCGGCGACCTCGGTGGCGGACAGCGCGGAAATGTCGCGGCCGTAGGCGACGAGTTTGCGCGAATCGAGCGGCACCATCGTGTTGTAAATCGACTGCAGGCCGGTGCGCTGGGGCAGGAATTGCACCGGCATTTCGTTAAAATCGATTGCCAGATAGGCGGCGCCGTCGCGCAACACCGGCCGGAGCGGGCCGACGATGCGGTTGACCGCGCCGTTGCCCGGAAAGGCCAGCGGCAGGTTGGTCGCGCCGAGGACGCGGGAGCCGGGCGACCACGCCGTATGGCCCTCGCCCATGAAGGTCTTGGTGGCGGAGAGGCGGAGGTAGAACTCCTCGTCGGGCTGTTCGACGCGCAGAAGGATGAAGCGGCCCAGGCCGGTGATGTCCTGCTGCCGGGTGTAGGGATCGGCCTCGGACTGGTAGATCGCGATGCGGTTGCGGTCGCCGAGGTAATAGTGGTTGCCACGGCCCGAATGCATGAAAACGAGGCGATTGCGCGCGGCGGCCGCGGGCAGGACCTTGAAAAAACTCGTGGGTTTAGTCCCCGGCGTGACGCCGATCTTGTTGAGGAGCCCGAATGATTCGTCGATGACGAGATAGGCATCGGTCTTGCCGGCCCGGCCGAATTCGAGGGCGGGCGCGTTAAACGTGGTGTCGAACAGCTGGTGCGTGCGGATCGTGGCATGGTCGCGATGCGCGAGCATATCGCGGGCGCGGATGAGATCGTTGAAGCGCGGATGCAGGCTGATGAGCGTGTCGCCCAGCTTCTCGTACTCAATTGGCGCGATTTGCTGGTAATAGTCACGCGAAAGGTAGCGCAGGTCGGTGCCGCGCAGCTCGAAGGCGGCGATTTTGGCGGCGACGAGGTTGTTGATATCGCCGAGCAGTCGGGTTTGAGGTGGGAAGGCGGGCGGGCGGGAGCCGAGGACCGAGGCCAGTTTGGCCTCGGTGATGCCGCCGGCTTTTTCGCCCTGGGAGGCCCGCGTATAGAACAGGGCGGTGGGCGCGCAGCAGGCGCCGGCCACGATCACGCCGAGCGGCGCGACGACGCGTGACCAGGGGAGCTTGAGCAGCGCCCCGGCCAGGGCGGCCGCCAGCGCCGGCTGCATGAACATGGCAATCTTGTAGAGTCCGAAATCGTTGCCCGACCGCATCAGTTTCAGTGCGAGGAAAAATTGCACGAGCAGGAGCGCGGCCATCGGTGCGGGGCGCAAGGCATCGCGTCCCGCGAAACCCAGCGCGGTGATCAGGGCCAGCATCCCGGCGAGGATGGTGAGCGACGTGAAAGGCTCGCCGAAGTTGACGGACAGCGGCATGAGGCCGAAGAAGTTCGCCAGCCCGGTCGGGATCATGAAGTACGGGAAAAGCGAGAGCGACAGATCGACGCTGCGGAAACCCGAGCCCATCTGCAGCATGATCGTGAAGACGTACGACAGGACGTTGTAGCGCAGGAGAAGGAGCACGCCGACGACCCCGTAGAGCACCAGGACGAGGCGCATCTTGGGGAACGAGTCGCGCAGGCGCGGGAGCACCGTACGGGCGGCGCTGGTGCGACGATAAGCTTGGAGCCATTCCACCGCGCCGACCATGGCCGTGACGAGCACGGCAAAGGCGGTGATCTCGGGATAATAGACCGCGACCGCTGATCCGACGATGGCGAGGGCGAGGGCGTGCGGGACGAGGCGGCGGCGGGTGCCGGGGATGCGCGCGGTCAGGAAGCAAGTCGCGGCGAGCATGAGGGCAAGCCCGCCCACCTGCGCGATCAGCTGGTAGAGTGTTCCGAGCATGAAGAGCGGGCTGATGGCGAGCAGTGCCATCGTGATCAAGGCGCGCCGGCGCCAGCGACCGCGGTGAAGCACGAGGGCGGCGGCGGCGAAGAGCTGGATCAGGCCCAGCCCGAGGATCACCGGCATGAAGATGCCGAGGGATTTCACGCCGACGAGGGCGGAGACCCACGCGAGGGTGAGTTCGCTGCCGAAGCGCATCAGGCCCGGCACGTGCATGAACCAGTAATATTGGGTGATGTCGCGGCCAGCGAGTTCTTCGAGCGTGGGCGTGCGCCAGAAGCCGAAATCCTTGAACCGCTCGGCGGCGAGGCTGTAGTTGACGAAGTCGTCGTTGACGTAGCTCAGCCAGTCGAAATTAAAGCGAAAATGAGGCCAGCCGGTCCAGAACAGGGAGAACAACGCCACCGCGACAAAAGGCTGCAGGGCGTTTCCGGGGCCGGCAGGGCGCCGCCAGCGGAAGACTGCGGCGGTGCCGGCGGCGAGCGCGAGGGTGAGGGGCCAGGCAAACGAGCGGACCGGCAGACCGGCCTGGTTCAGGAAAGTGGTGGCGAGCACCACCACCGCGAGTCCGATGGCCGGTGCCAGGAGCCAGGCCCGCAGGATGCCGCCGCGCCAGCGGCACGTCGCCAGGGTCGCCCGCCCGACGAAGGCGAGGAACACCACGAAGGCGAAGGAAAGCACGAGAGCCGGCATGAACGAGGAGTTTGTCGGGCTTTGAGCGGAAGTGCCGAGTAAATTTGAGAATTATTCTGCGAGACCAGCCGGCCTTTCCGACAATCTCCGGATTTCAGCTCTTTACGGCTCCGAGGGCCCGGCGGACGAACTCGGCGCACGCGGCGAAGGCAGACTCCGCGAGAGCGACCGGTGGGGCCGCCGCGCCGGCGGTGGCCAGGGCGCGCGTGGCGCTGGCGAGATCGGCGTCGGGTGGAATGGCCGCCAGCGCCAGCTCGACGGCCGCGGCCCGTAGTTTTTCGTTGGTGGAAATAATCACAACTCGGGAGCCCGACCACGCGCCGGCCAGGGCGGCGTGATAGCGGGAGGTGACCAGCCATTCGCCGCTCGGCCAGCGGGCCAGCGCCTCGTCGAGCGGCGCCCCGGGCAGCTCCGGCGTGTGCAGGCGCCAGCGGGCTTGTTCGGTCGCGGGCAGGGCGGCGAAGAGGACCCGCTCGGCGCCGGGGAGTTCGCGCGATTCCTGCGCCAGCCACACCCGCTCGCCGGCAGGGAGCCGGTCGATGGCCCCGAGGCACGAAGTCTGGCCGGTCCAGGTGCCGTGGTCGAAATTTACGACGAGCGTCACGCGGCCCGCGGCGGCGGGCGGGGGCGGCGTATCACGAAAATAGATATGAGCGAGATCCGCGCCGGCGGCGACGGGCGGAGGCGAAGCGAGGGCGCGCAGCCGGGCGGCCGAAGTGGCGTCGCGGGTCCAGATGCCGATCGCCCGCGCGCAGATGCGGCGCACGTCGGCGACGTCGAGTTCGGCGGCCGTCTGCACGCCGACGCCGAGGAAGAACATCGGCTTGCGTTCGTGTGCGCAGGTGCTGGCTTCCGCGACGAGGTGATCGACGAACCAGCGCGACTGCGCGCTTTGGAAGGGTGAGCCGCCGAGCCCGAGCCAGACATCACAGCCGGCGATGGCGCGGCGGCGGCCCGGTTCGTCGTACGGCAGCCAGGTGATGGTGGGAAAGCGCCGCTGGAGCGGCGCGAGGGCGAAAGGCACGCAGCAGGTGAAGCGGGCCGCCGGCGCGAGCGCCCGCAGCGCGGTGAGGAATCCCGCGAGCATGAAATCATCGCCCAGATTGCCCGCGCCGTAGAAGTGGTGGCCGAGGTGGATGCGCACGCGAGCCCGGGAAGACGCCGATCCTCAAAAGGAAAGCGTCAATTTTACGTGCAGCCGGTGGTGCGGGGCGCCCGGTGTCTCGACCTCCTCGAGCTGGCGCGCGAGGTCGACCGAGGCGGAGAGGTTGTTCGCCACTGAACTGCGCAGGCCGATCCCCACGCTGGCGAGGTAGGCCGACTTGGGTTGATTGATCAACGGGTGCTTGATGATCGTGCGGCCGTAGTCCCAGAAGAAAGCGCCGGAAAGGTCGATTTTCGGCAGCTTCTTGCCGAGTGAAATTGGGGGCAGCGAGTGCAGGAGCTCGTGGGTGGCCAGGTAGCCCCCGTCGCCCGAGAGGAAGCGTTCCTCGTAGCCGCGGACCGAGCCGGCGCCGCCCGCGGAGAACTGTTCGCTGGGCACGAGGTTCGTGCCAGCCAGTTGCACGCTGACCCGCGCCACCGACGTCAGTCGCGGGGTGAGGGCGGTGACGCGTTGCGCCCAGAAATTGGCAAAGAGAAACTGGGGCCGCGCTCCCGTCCGGACGTCGCCAAAATCCTCCTCTTCGCTCCGGGAGTTGAACGTCCCGGGGCTCCCGGTGAGGGTGGCGGTGACGATCCAGCGGCCGCGCTTGTCGCTGCGGACTCCGCCCGCCGACACGCTTGCGGCCAGAAGATCCTGCGTGGAACCGAGGGCGGGCGCCCCGCCGAATTCAAGGTTGTTGTTCGACTGTTTGAAGGAGACGCTGCTCGTGATTTCGCCCTCCCAGCCTTTCAGGCGGACGGGGATGATATATTTTACGTCGGCATTGATGCTCTTGCCGAGCTGGGTGAACAGCCCCGAGAAGAAGGTCGGGTTCACCCGCGCGTAGGAACCGGAAAACGAGAGGACGTGGCGCCGCGGCAACGGGGCGCGGTAGTCAAAGGCGTGGACGCGAAAGAGGGACGTCGAATGAGAGAAGGCCTGTTGGTAGGTGAGCTGGTGTTCGAGGCCCCAAAGGTTGGCGTAGGTGACGGCTCCGCTGTAACGGTCCAAGCCGAGGATTTCGTTGCCGGTGTTTTCGTAGCTGGCGGTAAATCGCAGCGGGAAACGGTCCTGCACGCCAAACAAGAGGTCGGCCTCGCCCGTGCCCGCCACGGGTTCGACATGCAGCTTGATGCGGCGGAATGGGCTGTTGTTGGCTGAGGCCAGAGCCTTTTCAAGTTCAGGCACCCGGACGACCCCGCCCCGTTCCAGTCGCAGCTTTTCGCTCAGCAGCGATTCGCTGAACCAACGGTTCCCCTCGAATTTGATGTGACGAATCTTGCCGGGCAGGACGACGACGCGGACGGCTCCGCCAGCGATGTTTTGCGGGGGGATGAGCGCGGAGGCCAGGGCGAAGCCGCTCTGGCGCAGGAAATTCTCCACCACCTGCGCGATGGCGGCGAGCAGGCGATCGTTGATCGGGCGGTTTTCACCGGCTTGGAGTCGCTGCAGGAAGTCCGCCTTGTCGAGGGTGGCGTAGGTCGGGGACGAGATGACGAGGAACCCTCCCGTGGGCACAAAATTGAGGGGCTGGGCCGCCTCCAGACTGTCAGTGATGATGATCTGGCGGAGAGGGTAGGTCTTTTGCTCGGACGGCCCGCCGGTCTCGGCGGCGCCGAGCGTGGTCAAGTACGCGCAAAGGCCGAACATCAATCCTGCAACAAACCGGGACTGCGGAATCATCATTGGGCAAATCGAGACCAGTGGAGCCCGGTTTTGTTCAAGGCAACCCAAGAAAATTCTGGATTCGCCGGCCCCGGTCCGCCGGGCGAACTGGCGCCGGCGACCCGCCCGCGGGCGACCGCGGGCGCTTCCACGATGTTTTTCGCTCGGCAAACCGGTGCGCTTCTTCCAACAACGACCCTGAGTGCAACTTTCCCCATCCAAAATTGACGCCGTCGCTGGCGGTTGGCGCCCCGTGTTTATCTCGTGCTTCCGGAGTGCGGCCAGCCCCAGGGGAGTGTTCCAATGCAGCTGACCGCCGAGTCGCCCCGCCAACGCTGGCTCATTCTGACTGTTGTCTGGGTGATTCTGACGACGATCGTATTCCTCCACGCCACCATCGTTCGCGATTATCTTTCGATTGTCGGGGGGCTCGGCGCCCGTCCCGGGGTGACGGTGACGACGCCATTGAAGCAGTCCTATCCGGCATTCGCGGCCGACGCCCAGACCTGGGTGCGCCACGCGCTGTCACTTTCCGAAGGCAAGCAGCTCAGGCTCCGGCACACCGACATCGACAACGCCCCGACTGGGAGGGAAGTCCATTGGAATTCTGCCTGGGGCTGGGCGATCGCGTTCGCCGGTATGCTGGACCACTGGATCTCGGGTGCCTCGCTGCCGGAGGCGACCGAGCGGATGACGATTTGGCTGACGCCATTTGCGCTCATGGTGTTTACAGTCGTCATCTCATCATGGGTGGCAAGGCGGGCGGGAGCGTTGGCGGGAGCGGTGGTGGCGATTGCGGTCGTCGGCCATCCCCGGGTATACGAGGGCTTTTTTCCCTGCTATGTCGACCACCATGGACTGTTGACCATGGCGGTGGTGGCGATGTCGCTCGGTTCGCTTTTCATGGGTGCCGGTTGGTGGAAACCGACGGCGCCCGAAGCCCGGGGGATTTTTCCCGCATCGCCGGAATTGGCGCGACAGGCGGCGGTGTTTTCGGCGTTGAGCGGGGCCTTTGGCATGTGGGTCAGTGCGGCGTCGGTGATTCCACCGATTGCGATCATTGGCCTCGGGGGGCTGATTACCGTGTTGATCCTGGGCCGCGGCGCCCGCGAGGACGGCGCGGAATTCGATCCCATGGTCTGGCGGACGTGGGGGCGGGTGGGAGCGGCCGCGAGCTTTGGTTTTTACCTGTTGGAGTATTTCCCGAATCATCTCGGGCTGCGCTTGGAAGCGAACCATCCATGCTACTCTCTGGCGTGGCTGGGCGGGGGCGAACTGATCGCCCAGGTGGGCGAGCGTTGGCTGCGGCGGAACGCCGTCGGTCGAAATTCGTCGCGTGATCTCGGCCTGGCGTTGGCGGCCGTGGCGGTCGCGCCCATGACGATTCTCCTCGGGGGCACACGGGTGTTTGTGGTGGTGGATCCGTTTCTGTCGCAGCTCCACAAGCAGTACATTCAGGAGTTCCTGCCCCTGTGGATGACGATCCGGGGAATGGGCTGGCGGACCTTTTCCTCCGTGGTGGGGCTGGAGAATCTGCCCTTGCTGGTGGGGGTCGGGCTGGTGCTGGTGCATCGGCGTCGGGTGCCGGCGACCCTGGGCTTTGCGACGTTGTGCGGGCTGTTCTTCACGGGGCTCGCGTGGGTGCAGTCGCGGTGGCTGTTGAACGCGAGCGGGTTTCAAGTTGGGCTGGCGCTAATTCTGATCGGGTATTTCACCGGACAATGCCGGCTCTGGCTGAGATGGACGATGGGGTTGGCGATCGCCGGGGCGGTATTTATGCCCTATGCCTATGATCGGATCACTTCCGGGCGGAGCGACGTGGTGAACCGGCGGGTGGGCCCCAAGGACGCGAATTCCGCGCTGTTTCGTGATGTCGCCCAAATCATCCGGGCGTCGCAACCGGAGGGCGACATCGTCTTGCTCACCAGTCCCAACAGTTCCACGGGGATTGGCTACTACGGCCGGTTCAAGACGCTCGGCACGTTGTATTGGGAAAACAACAACGGCCTGAAGGCGGCGGCGGCGGTCTTGTCGGCGACGACGCCCAAGGCGGCGGCGGAACTGGTGCGCAAACTGGGGATCACGCACATCGCGATGATCTCCGAGGAGAATTTTGTCGAACCGTACTTTCGGCTGCTCAATCCGACGGCGAAACCGGAAGCGGCCAAGCAATGCTTTGGCTATCAGCTGCTGGTCGAGCGGGTGATCCCGCCCTGGCTCCAGATGATCCCGTACAACGTGCCGGCCGATCTTTCGGCGCTGAAGGTCAGCGCCCTGCTTTTCAAGGTGGCGTTTGATCAGACGCCGGCTGACGCCCTTTACGCGATCGCCCTGGCCAAGATCGCGCTGGGCAACCTGGTGGAGGCGGAGCAGGATTTTGACGTCCTCATCAAAGGCTCGCCGGACTCGCCCCAACCATTTCTGCGCAAGGGTGAGATGATGTTCAACCGCAAGGACTGGCAGGGTGCGGCCGAGGCCACCCTGGGCGGGATCCGGCGGTCGCCCGCCGAAGCGCGGTTGAACATGTACGCCAACACCGCCAGCAGTTTCTACCGCAACCGGCAGCAGGCGATCGCGGTTCAGATCTACGAGGCTGCGCTCACGGAAGGGTTCAACTCCCAGCTTGCCGCGTTCCTGGCTTTTGTGCTCGCCACCTCGACCGACGATGCGGTCCGCAATGGTCCGCGAGCGATTCTTCTGGCAGAGCAGGCCCTCAAGGCCGACCCCGCGTCGCCGACCGCGCTGAATTCGCTGGCGGCGGCGCTCGCCGAGACCGGGCGGTTTCCCGAGGCTGTGGCGACGGCCGAGCGCGCCCTGGCCAGTGCGCGGGCTCTGCGGCAGGACGATGCCATCCGCGTCTCCGAGGCGAGACTTGCCGCCTACCGGGCGGGGCGGCGGATTCGCGATTGAGGATTGGCGGACCGCCGGTCATCGACTGGCGGGCGTGCCGCGACGGATTTCGTCGAGTTGGGTGCGCGCCAGTGCGAGGTCGGGGTTGTGGCGCAGCGCGGCTTCGAAACTTGCCGCGGCTTCGGCGAGTTTTCCGCTGCGCCGCAAGGCCAGCCCCAAGTTGGAGTGGGCGTCGGCGAAATCCGGTTTCACCTGGATCGCTGCCTCCGCCCGGGCCGCCGCCTCGGCGAGCCGGCCGGAGAACAGCAGGGCGCTCGCCAGGTTGGAGAGCGCCGGTGCATGGCGCGGATTTCCCTGAAGCACTTTCTCATAGTGCGGAATCGCCTCGGGGACGCGCCCCAATTGGTGCAGCGTGGTGGCGAGGTTGTAGCGCGCGTCGGGGTGGTTGGGTTGGATCCGGAGGACTTCCTGGAAAGCCCGCGCCGCCTCCTCCTGCCGGCCAACTCCGGTCAAGGCGCAGCCGAGACTGAACCGGGCATCAACCAGGTGCGGCGACCGTCGCAGCGCCGCTTCGCCGGCCTGAATCGCTTCGGCCATGCGACCGGCCTGCAGCAGTACGTTGGCTAGGTTGACGTAGGCCTCCGTAAACCCGGGACGCAACTGCGCGGCCGCGTCATACGCCTCGATGGCGCCGGCCAGATCGCGTTTTTCCCACAACGCCCCGCCAAGGTTGTTGTACGCCTCGGCCGTGCGGGGATCGAGCCGGATGGCGTTGCGGCAATGCTCGATCCCCTCCTCGAGCCGCCCCTGCCGGGCCAGGATTCCCCCGACAGCCGCCATCGCCTCCGCGTAGTCCGGTTTGAGGCGCAGTGCTTCGGAAAAATGCCGCCCGGCGTCCGCCAGCAACGCGGGGTCGCGCCGGGAGTTGAACGCCGCGCCGAGATTCTGATGTGCGCGGGAACTCAGCGGTTTTTTGGCGACGGTGTCGGACCACAAGGCGATGTCGCTGCGGTAGTCGGTGTTGCGCGCGAGGGTGAGCGCGCCGAGCGCCACGGCCAGCGCAAGCCACAGCAGACGGCTGATCTTTCGCGCCGCGAGATGGATGAACCAAACGAGGAGGGCGACTACTCCCGCGAGCGGCAGATAGACGCGATTCTCGGCGATCGGCTGCAACGGAATCGGCACGATGCTCGACGTGGGGGCGAGGGTGATGAAAAACCACGCCGCCAGAAATCCCAGCGGCGGTGAGCGCCACCATCCGACGACGGTCAGGCCGGCCAGGCCGAGGACGAGGCCGGCGCAAACGAACTCCGGAATCCCCGGCCCCCCCAGATCCACGCCATAGTCGAAAACCAGCGGATGCGGCCAGACGGCCAGCGACAGGTAAGTCAGGATCGCGCGGCAGGCGGTCAGCGGATAATGCCACCATTCGAACCCGCTGCCAAAACCCACGCCCCGCCCGCCGAGGCCGCGCAGCAGGACGGCGAGCAAGAGCCACGAGGTGGCGAGCCCCGCATAATCCTAAATCCCGCAGTTGAGGTTCAGGGGGCCAGTTTTGGGAGCCAGTCGTCCGGACTGAGCGGATTATTCCAGCACAAATAACGTTCGAAGGTTTGCTGCGGGTTCAACTGCGGCGCAGTTGAAGCGAGCCAGCGTT
>SXSC01000030.1 GCA_005792355.1 Opitutaceae bacterium | reverse complement strand
GCCCAGCCCCGCCTGGCTCGCCACCGAGATGAAGATGGTGACGGCGAACAGGAACAGGAGCGATGGTGCCAGCGTGAAGCCGACGCTCAGGAGCGGGCGCCAGGGCTGGAAATCCTCCACATCGGCGCGGCCGAAGGCGAGGCTTTCGCGCGCGCCATCACCGACAAGATCGGATTCACTTCCCTGGCCACGCAGGACATGTGGAAGGATCACCCGGAGAAAGTCTGCGCCTTCACCGAAGAGTTCGCCCAGCGGAATCCAAAAACCGTCAAGGCCATCCTCAAGGCTCTCCACGAAGCCAGCGTCTGGCTCGACGACATGGGCAACCGCGCCGAGCAATGCACCATTGTCGCGAAGCCGACCTATATCAATTGCGACGCCCGGACGATTCTCGGCCGCCTGCTCGGGGATCTCGATTACGGCGACGGCCGCACGGTGAAGGATGAGTTCCCCATGCATTTCAGCCGGCGCAACTGCAACTATCCGCAGCCAAAGTACGCCACCTGGTTCCTCTCTCAATACCGGCGCTGGGGCATGGTCACAGGAGCTCCCGACTACGCCGGCATCGTCAAGCGCGTGATGCGCACCGACATTTACGAAGAGGCGATGAAAGAGATCGGCGTCACCCACGCCGGGCTCGACGACGGTCCGGAAAAATTCTTCGACGGCGCCATCTTCGATCCCAAAGACCCGGAAGGTTTCGCGAAGAGCTTCGCGGTAAAAAACCTCAAAGGTTGAACCAGCGGGTGGGGCGGGGCTTCAGCCCGCTCCCACTCACGTTTTCCTTCCCATTCCCACTGCCGCGAACTCCTGCCGATGAAACGCTTCAAACTCGACTGGCTCATTCTTCCTCTCTTCGGGTTGGCCCTCATTCTCGCCGCCTGGTCCATCTCCAGCGCCACGTGGGCGTCCAATCTCCCGTCGCCGCTCAAGACGTGGGAATCAAGCCGGGAGTACGTGTTGCAGCCGTTCGCCAAGCGCGGAGAAATGGACCAGGGCATTCTGCGCTTCACCTGGTATTCGCTGGTCCTCGTCGCGCAGGGCTACGCGCTCGCCATCATCATCGGCACGCCGATTGGTTTTTTTCTCGGCCTGTCGAAGGCGTTCACCAAGACCTTCGATCCGATCATCCAAATTCTGCGCCCGGTGTCGCCCCTGGCGTGGCTGCCGCTCGGTCTCGTGCTGTTTCTCAACACCGGCAAGGAGGCCGGCACGTACGGCGCCCTCTTCACCATCGCGATCTGCTCGATGTGGCCGACCGTGCTCAACACCGCAGTGGGGGTCCGCGCGGTGCCGCAAGACTACCTCAATGTCGGCCGCGTGCTCAAACTCTCCCGCTGGAAGACGCTCACAAAAATTCTCATCCCCGCGACGCTTCCCTATATGTTTACCGGATTCCGTCTCAGCCTCGGCATCGCGTGGCTCGGGATTGTCGCCGCCGAGATGCTCACCGGCCGGCCGGGAGTCGGAGGGTTTCTCTGGCAGGAATACAACTCGCTCATCTACGAGCACATCATCCTCTCGATTATCACCATCGGTCTCGTAGGCTTCATCCTCGATCGCCTCATGAGCCTGCTGGAAGCGCGCTTCAAGTCCGCGTGAGGGCGCCGGCCAATTATCAATCGTCGATCATCCCTCATCATTACTGATGCCTTTCCTCGAGCTCAGCAACGTCAGCAAATCCTTCGGTGGACTCTCCGTGTTGCATGACGTCAACCTCAGCATTGGCCGTGGCGAGTTCGTCGCCATCGTCGGCTACTCCGGTTCCGGCAAGACCACGCTCGTCTCCCTCATCGCCGGTCTGCAGCAACCGGACCGCGGCACCGTCAAGCTCAACGACCTCGAGATCACCGAGCCCGGACCCGACCGCGGCGTGGTTTTCCAGAATTACAGCCTGCTGCCCTGGCTCACCGTTTTCGAAAACATCGCCCTGGCGGTCGAGCAGGTCCTCCCGAACTACTCGGCGGAAAAAAGGCGCCAGCACATCGAGAAATACATCGCCATGGTGAATCTCACCCCGGCGCGCGACAAACTACCCCGTCAGCTCTCCGGCGGCATGCGCCAGCGGGTTTCCGTCGCCCGCGCCCTCGCGATGGACCCCCAGATTCTCCTGCTCGACGAGCCGCTCTCCGCCCTCGATGCACTCACCCGCGCGACCCTGCAGGACGAAATCGAACGCCTCTGGGAAGCCGACAAGAAAACCGTCGTCTTGATCACCAACGATGTCGACGAGGCCCTGCTCCTGGCCGACCGTATCATCCCGCTCACTCCCGGCCCCGGAGCCACGCTCGGCGAGTCGGTTGCAGTCAGCCTTGCCCGCCCCCGCGACCGCAAGGCGCTCAACCACGACCCGGAATTCAAGCGCCTCCGCGCGCTCGTGACAAATCAGCTCCTCGGCTTCGGCGCGCGCCGTCGGTCGACCGTCACCCGGAAACTCATTCTGCCGGATATTCTGCCGGAGGATCTCGATCTTCCGCGCACCAACCGCCGCCGTCCCCTCCGCCCGCACGAAATGAAACACGAAGAGATCACGGTCGGCACCTGAGCTCCACCACCGATGAAACCCTTTCTCGATATCTCCCAGCTCGGCAAAGTCTACCCTTCGCCCTCTGGCGCGCCCGCCGTCATCGTCGAAAATTTCGACCTCAAGATTCGCCAAGTCGACGTCATCACGCTCATCGGCCACTCGGGCTGCGGCAAATCCACCGTCCTGTCGATGGTCGCCGGTCTCACCGATGTCACCTCCGGCGGCATCATCCTCTCCAATCGCGAAGTGGTCGGCGCCGGCCCGGATCGCGGCGTGGTGTTTCAGGCGCCCTGCCTGCTGCCGTGGTTCACGGCGTTCGAGAACGTCATGCTCGGCATCGATCAGGTCTATTACACCGCGGACCGGGAGGAGCGGCGGCAAATCGCGGAGTATTACCTCACCGTCGTGGGCCTCGCCGATGCCATGCACCAGAAGCCCGGCGAACTCTCGCAAGGCATGCGCCAGCGTTGCGGCATCGCCCGCGCCTTCGCCCTCTCGCCCAAAATGCTGCTGCTCGACGAGCCTTTCGGCATGCTCGACTCGCTGACGCGCTACGAACTACAGGAGGTGCTGCTCGACCTCTGGCAAAAGGACCAGAAGACCGCCCTCATGGTGACACACGATGTCGACGAGGCGCTCTTCCTTTCGGACCGCGTCGTCATGATGACCAACGGCCCCGCCGCCACGGTCGGCGAGATTCTGGACGTGACGTTTCCTCGCCCCCGCTCGCGCAAACAACTCCTCGAGGACCCCGCGTACTACCGCCTGCGCGAACAGCTCATCGGTTTCCTCGAGGAGCGCTCTCACCACCGCCCGGTCCGCGCCGCCATTCCGGCTGCGGACAACCTGCCGCCCCCGTCCACCCCGCCCCGCTTCCACCGCTTTCTTCGTGCCCTGGCCCCCGCCTGATTTCCCACCCATCGACCAACGCACATGAATCCAATCCGCCACCTCGTTCCGCTTTTCGCTTTCGCGACGTCCGCACTCGCCCAATATATCGCGCCACCACCGCCCCGGCCGTTCCCCGGTTTCGCCAACGAGAAGCTCCGCGCGGAAAATGTCTACATGAGCGCGTGGGACATCGGCGCCAGCTACCGCCTCCGTTCCGAGGACAAGCGCGGCGCCGGTTTCACCGATGCCGGCTCCAACTGGGATTTCTCGCAGCGCCCCGTCGACGACACCGACAACCATTATCTGCTCTCGCGGCTCATGCCGCGCGTCGCCTACACGGGCAAACGCGTCGCGTTCACGATCGAGGCCCGCGCCAGCTCATCGCTCGGGGACGAACGCTTCAACGCCACCGCGCCCGGCAAGGGCCTCGCGGAAAACGACGCAGGCCTCGATCTGCACCAGGCCTTTGTTTACGTGGGCAATCACAAGGAATTTCCCGTTTCCCTTAAAATCGGCCGCCAGGAACTGGCCTGCGGCGATCAGCGCCTCGTCGGCCACTTTCGCTGGAACAATAATGCCCGCACGTTCGACGCGCTCAAGGTGCGCTGGCAGAACCCGGTCTTCGGGGTCGATCTCTTCACCGGCGGTGTCGTCTACAACGACTCGCGCAATCTCAACCGGGCCAACTCCCAGGATCATTTCTCCGGCGCCTATTTCAATTTCCCGACCCTGCTGAAGAACGAAATCACCGAGGCCTATCTCTTCGCCCGCAATGTCGAACGCGGCATCGCCACCGACAATTGGAACGGCGTGCCGGCACCGTTCCGGTTTCCGGGAGCCCAGGACACCTACACCGCCGGCCTCCGCGTGAAATCCAAGCCCAACGCCTACGACCCGTTCGACTACACCCTCGAGGTGATGTATCAGTTCGGCAATCGCACGGTCGTCTCTCCGGCGACCGCCCCCGCCGCCGCCCTCGCGGCCCTGCGTCTCGATCACCGGGCCATGGCGGTCGTGACCCAGGCCGGCTACACGTGGACCGAGAGCACCCGCCAGCCGCGTCTGGCGCTCATCTACAGCTACGGCTCCGGCGACAGGAGTGCGACCGACCCCAAGAGCGGCACGTTCCAGAATCTCTTCCCCACCAATCATCTTTTCTACGGCTACATGGACTTGAGCAGCCTGCAAAACCTGCACGACATCCGCGTCGCCGCCACGATCAAGCCGACTCCCACGTCGATCATCGCGCTGGAAGGTCACTCCCACTTTCTGAGTCGCACCACCGATTTCTGGTACAACGTCGCCGGCGTCCCCCGCAATTTCACCGGTGCCGCAGTCGGCAGTGGCAGCGGCTACCGCCTCAATCCTGCTTACTCTAGACATGTCGGCAACGAACTCGATCTCGTGGCCGCGTGGACCTTCCGGCCCTACGCCCAAATCGAGGCCGCCGTGTGCCGCTACTTCCGTGGCGACTACATCAAACAGTCCCTCGCCACCGTCGGCTCGAAGAACGCGAGCTACGTCTACCTCCAGCTCACACTGAATTTGTGAGGGACCGCGGGCGTCGCTCCGAACCAACGGCGATCGTCGCTGGATCCACGGAGCGGCAGCTTGACCGCCTGTGGCGTGATTTACCAACCGTCGACCGTCAGCTGTCGGTCGCGGGCGCTGGGGCAATCGCCCCTCGGTCGAACCACCACCGCACCGGTTTGGCATGAACGAACCTCATCCGACCAAGAAAAAGGATTCACCGGCTGCAACCCCACGCCAGGAGGCGTGGCATCTTGACTGCTAAACCCCGCGCATGACACCGCCGTCCTCCCCACCGCTAACCACGCCGCCCGGAGGAGCGTTTACACCGGAGCAGAAGGAGTATCTCGCGGGTTTCATGGCCGGCGTCAGCGCCAGCGGACTGACTCCGTTCGTCGGTCTAAATTCCGCGGGGAAGATAAGTTCCTCGCCCTCCGACGCGACGGCCGTGAATCTCGCCGCGCCGGCTCCGGAGCCTGCCGTCCACGGCACCCCGCTCTCGGATCTTTGCAAGGAGGAGCGTTGGAAATACGACGAAGACCCGCTTGACGCGTGGGACCGTCTCCTCCGCCACGCCGACGGCAACCAGCCGCCCGACGCCGAGCACACGTATCGCTTCAAAACGCACGGGCTCTTCTACGTCGCGCCGGCGCAGGACAGTTTCATGATTCGGCTGCGGATTCCCGCCTGCGAAATCACCTCGGTCCAACTGCACGGCCTCGCCGACCTCGCGCACGAACTGGGCGGAGGCGAAGCGCACATCACCACCCGCGGCAATCTGCAGATCCGCGAATTCAAGCCCCGCAGCATCATCGAGGTACTCACCCGCGTCCAGGAACTCGGTCTCACCTCGCGGGGGGCCGGCGCCGACAACATCCGCAATATCACCGCCTCGCCCGACAGCGGATTTGCGCCCGACGAACTGCTCGATGTCCGCCCCTACGCCAAGGCCCTGCACCACTACATCCTCAATCATCGCGATCTCTACGGCCTGCCCCGGAAATTCAATGTCGCCTTCGACAACGGCGGCAGCATGTCCGTCGCCGCCGACACGAACGACATCGGTTTCGTTGCCGTGCGGGTCACGGAGCATTCCCTTCTAAATCTCAAATCGGGGATCCCAATTGCTCCCGCCGCGGGCGTCTATTTCCGCGTTCAACTCGGTGGCATCACCGGCCACAAGGACTTCGCCCGCGACACCGGACTCTTGATCAAACCCACCGGGGCCGTTGCTCTCGCCGTGGCCATGATCCGGGTTTTCGCCGAGCACGGTAATCGCACCGACCGCAAGAAGGCCCGGCTCAAATACCTTCTCGAAAAATGGGGCGTGGAAAAGTTTCTCGCTGCCACCGAAAAAAAACTCGCGTTCCCGCTCACGCGCCTGCCGCTCGCCGCCTGCGAACCGCGCCGCCCGGTGGAAAAGCACTCCTGGCTCGGCGCCCGCCGTCAGTCGCAGCGCGGTCTGAACTCGCTCGGCCTCGGGATTCCCGTTGGTCGGATGTCATCGCGGCAGATGCACGCACTCGCCGATCTCGCCACGAATTACGGCCGGGGCGAACTGCGGCTCACCGTCTGGCAAAATGTCCTCATCCCGCACCTGGCGGACGCGTTTGTTGAAACCGTCAGCCGCAACGCCCGACGTCTCGGTTTTTCCACGGAGGCCTCGTTCGCGACCGGCGGCATCATCGCTTGCACCGGCAATCGCGGCTGCAAATACGCCGCCGCCGACACCAAGGCCCACGCCGTCGCTCTCCTCAAACACCTCGACGGGCGGGTGCCTCCGGGTGCACCTGTTAACATCCACTTCACCGGCTGCCCGCACTCCTGCGCGCAGCACTACTGTGGCGACATCGGGTTCGTCGGCGCCAAGCTCGCGGACGGCAGCGAGGGTTACCACGTGGTGCTCGGCGGCGGCCTGGACCACGAACAGGGCATCGCCCGTGAAATCTTCCGCGGTGTGCGGGCCAGCGAAGTCAACCCCCTCGTCGAGCGGATTCTCGTCACGTACGAAGCCAAAAAAAACCGCGGGGAGACCTTCGCGACCTGGGCCCGGCGCCACTCCGAGAAGGAACTCCAGGAATTTCTCTCCCGATGAGCCAAATCGTCCCGTTCATCCCCGACACCGCGCCGTTCACTTCGGAACAACGCGCCTGGCTCAACGGCTTTTTCGCCGGCCTCTTCTCCCGCGGCGAAGCCGCGGGCATCTCAAATCTCAAGTCTGAGATTTCAAATTCAGGATCGTCAGCGGCGCTCGCGCCGCTCACGATCCTGTACGGGTCGCAGACCGGCACCGCGGAAGGCCTCGCCAAGCGCGCGGCCAAAGCGGCCGGCAAACGCCACTTCGCCGCCACTATTCTCGACATGGCGCAGTGCGACCTCTCGAAGCTCGCGACCGAGCAGAATCTGCTCGTCATCGCCAGCACCTACGGCGACGGCGAACCGCCCGACAACGCCAAGGCGCTCCACGCCGCCCTCGCCGCCGCCGTCGCCTCTGAAAACTCAAATCCAAAATCTCAGATCACGCTTCCTGCCCTCCGCTTTTCCGTCTGCGCGCTCGGCGACACCAATTACACGCAGTTTTGCCGCTGCGGCGCCGACTTCGACACCATGTTCGAAAGGCTCGGCGCCACCCGCGTCACACCCCGCGTCGATTGCGACCTAGACTACGAGGAAAAATTCTCCGCGTGGCTCAACACCGCGCTCACCGCCCTCTCGCCGCACCCTCCGCCCGCCTCCGCACTTTCGCCGGCCACAATCGCCGCCACTCCCTTTTCTGAAATTTCAAATCTCAAATCTGAGATCCCGAGCGGCTATGGCCGCTCGAACCCCTACCCCGCCCTCCTCCTCACCTCCCGCAATCTCAACGCATCCGGCTCCGCCAAACAAGTCCACCACGTCGAATTTGATCTCGGCGATTCCGGTCTGGCCTATGAGGCCGGCGATGCTCTCGGCGTCTTCCCGCATCACGCCCCCGCGCTCGTAAACGAAATTCTCACCGCCCTTGGCTGTGACGGCGAAGAAGCCGTGCCCGCCCCCGACGGCAGCACGGTGTCGCTGCGCCGGGCGCTCGCCGAACTCTACGACCTCGGCCGGCCGTCGCCGGAGTTGCTCGCGCTTTTCGCACCCGGGGCCGGTGGCGGCACCGCCGTCGCGGTGCATCACGTGGTCGACGTCGTGGCCGCCCGGGCCGACCTCAGGTTGGCTCCGGTCGATTTCGTGCGCGCCCTAAAAAAACTCCAACCGCGCCTTTACTCGATCTCGTCCTCTCCCCGCGCCCACGCGGGGCAGGTTCACCTCACCGTCGGGGCCGTCCGCTACGATCTTCACGGCCGCCCGCGCCACGGCGTCTGCTCCACGTTTCTGGCCGACCACGCCGTGCCCGGCGAATCGCGCGTCGGGATCTTCGTCCACGCCAACCCCGCTTTCCGCCCGCCACCCATCGGCGACACTCCAATGATCATGGTCGGTCCCGGGACGGGCATCGCCCCGTTCCGAGCCTTCCTCCACGAACGCCAGGCCAACGGCGCCAAGGGGAAAAACTGGCTCTTCTTCGGCGACCAGCGCGCCGCGACCGATTTTCTTTACCAGGACGAACTCACTTCGTGGCAACGCGAGGGAGTCCTCACGCGTCTCGACACGGCCTATTCGCGCGATCAGGCCGAAAAAATCTACGTCCAACAGCGCCTGCTTGAGCAGGCCGTCGAAATCCATGCGTGGCTTGAGGCCGGCGCGCATTTCTACGTGTGTGGCGACGCCGCGCGCATGGCGAAGGATGTCGATGCCGCGCTGCACATCGTGATTGAACGCGCGGGCGGCCGAACCGCCGCGCAGGCCGCCGACTATGTCCAGACGTTGCGGGCGACGAAACGCTACGCCCGCGACGTTTACTGACGTGGTTGCTTCGCGCGAAAACTTTCCCCTGCTCGCCGAACTCCTCGCCGAGCAGCAGCGCCTCGACACCCCCGTCGCGCGCTTCTCCGCCGCCCACGATGGACTGCGGCCCGGCGTTTCCGTCCTCGCGCCGCAACTCATACCGCTCACCGCCCCGCGACCCGGCGAACAATACGCCTTCGAGGTCGACCTTGACTCGTGCACGGGTTGCAAATCCTGCGTCGCCGCCTGCCACTCGCTCAACGGCCTCGATGAAAACGAAACCTGGCGCGAGGTCGGCCTCCTCGTCAGCACGAACCGCGCCCAGCCGTTCACCCAGACCGTCACGACCGCGTGCCACCACTGCGCCGATCCCGCCTGCCTCAATGGCTGCCCGGTTCTTGCCTATGAAAAAGATCCGATTACCGGCATCGTGGTTCACCTAGATGATCAGTGCATTGGCTGCGGCTATTGCGTGTTGAAGTGCCCGTACGATGTCCCGAAATTTTCCGAGCGACTCGGGATCGTGCGCAAGTGCGACATGTGCCAGGGCCGCCTGGCGGCAGGCGAAGCCCCCGCTTGCGCCCAAGCCTGCCCCACCCACGCCATCCGCATCGTCACGGTTGTCACCGCTGGTACCTCTGAAATTTCCAATTTCCGATCTCAAGTCTCATCCACCTTCCTCCCCGGCGCCCCCGACTCCGCCTACACGCAGCCGACCACCCGCTACGTCACTAAACGCCCGCTGCCGGAAACCCTCATCGCCGCCGACGCCGCCGCACTCCGCGTCCAACCCGGGCATTGGCCGCTGGTGATCATGCTCACGCTGCTGCCCGCCGCCATCGGCCTCGCCCTCGCCGGCGCCGTGACCCTGGTTCCGGCAGATCCGATATCGCCGAGTGTCACGTATTACGTGACACTCTTTCCTGCGTTTACCTATGAACTGCCAAGCCAGAGCGTCACTTATTACGTGACACTCGCTTCCTGGGTGGCGGGCATGACGGGCCTCGCGGCGAGCGGGTTTCACCTTGGAAAACCGCTGCGCGCGTGGCGGATTTTTCTCGGCTGGCGCACCAGCTGGCTCAGCCGGGAGGCGATCGTGTTCGGCGCCTGGGTCGCCGTCGCCACGGCCGCCTTGGTCGTTCCCGCCCTCATCGTCGCCAGCGCGACGCTCGGGTTGATGGGGCTTTTCTGCTCCGCGCTGATCTACGTCGCCACGCGCCGGCACTTCTGGCGCGCCGGCCAGACTTTTCCGCGCTTCTTCGGCACGGCCGCGCTCGTGGCCCTTGCGCTCCCCGCACCCACCGCCGCCGCGCTGCTGCTGCTCGTCAAACTCGCCCTGGAATCGCGCACCTATTTCGACCATAGCGTATCCGCGCGGCTCCAACGCGGGCCACTCGTGCGCGCGGCGCTCGGGCGCGATCTCCTCGGCCTGGCCGCCGTCATACTGCTGCTGGCATTGCCCGGCGTCGCCGCGCTGGCCGCCCTCCTGGCCGGCGAACTCGCCGAACGTTATCTCTTCTTCCGCGCGGTCGATGCACCCAAGATGCCGGGGATGCCTGTATGAGTTCGCCGCTCGACCGCCTGCTGCACGTCCGCACCGGTCCGATGACCGCGAACATGGTGCTGCATCCGGCGGATTTCGATCTCGGTCGCCTGCCGGCCCGGTTACAGCCGGCGTCGACGACCAGCTCCGTCTGCGGTTTCTGCAGCACGGGTTGCTCGCTGAAAATCCACCTCAACGCCAAGGGCGAGGCCATCAACCTCTCAGCCGATCCAACCTACCCGGTGAATCTCGGCATGGCCTGCCCGAAAGGCTGGGAGGCGCTCACGCCCCTCGCGGCATCCGACCGCGCCACCATACCCCTGCTGCGCGACCGCGCCACGGGCCAACTCGCACCGGTCTCGTGGGCGCGCGCGCTCGGTGCCTTCACCGACCGCTATAAACACATCCAACGCGAACACGGGCCCCACGCCCTCGCCTTTCTCAGCACCGGCCAGATCGTGACGGAGGAGATGGCCCTCCTTGGCGCGCTCGCGAAATTCGGGATGGGGATGCTCCATGTCGATTCCAACACGCGGCAATGCATGGCCACCTCGCACGTCGCCTACAAGCAGTCCCTCGGATTCGACGCGCCGCCTTTCACCTACGCCGATTTCGAGGAAAGCGATGCGTTGATCTTCATCGGTGCCAACCCCTGCATCGCGCACCCGATCATGTGGCAGCGCGTGATGATGAACCGGCGCAATCCGGAAATCGTCGTCATCGATCCGCGCGCGACCGAAACCGCCCAGGCCGCGAGCCTGCACGTGCCATTGCGCCCCAAGTCCGACCTTACGCTGCTCTACGGCCTCGCCCATCTGCTCATCGCGCGCGGGGCGGCAAAGCATGATTTCGTCCGAGCCCATACGAACGGCTTCGAACAATTCGCCGCGTTTGTGGCGGATTTTACTCCGGCACGTGTTTCCGCCGAAACCGGCCTGCCCGTCGCCACCCTCCATCGCCTCGCCGCGATCATCGCGGAGCGCGCACGCGTTTCCTTCTGGTGGACGATGGGAGTGAACCAGAGCCATGAAGCCACGCGCACCGCGCAGGCGATCATCAATCTCGCACTGATGACGGGCCACATCGGTCGCCCCGGTACGGGAGCCAATTCGATCACCGGCCAGTGCAATGCGATGGGATCCCGTCTCTTTGGCAACGCCACGTCCCTGCTTGGCGGATACGATTTCACCTCCCGCGATCACCGCGTGCACGTCGCCCGCGTGCTGGACATCCCGGAGCCCCGCATCCCGGAGCGGACCGGCTACGCCTACGACCAGATACTCGACGCCATCGATCGCGGCGAGATTCGCGGTCTGTGGGTCATCGCCACGAACCCCGCGCACTCATGGATCAACCAGGGCCGCGCCCGCGAAATCCTCGGCAAACTCGATTTTCTCGTCGTGCAGGACATGTATGCCACGACCGAGACCGCCCGAATGGCCGACCTCATTTTGCCCGCCGCCGGCTGGGGCGAAAAAGAAGGCGTGTTCATCAACAGCGAGCGCCGGATCGGCCTCACCAAAAAAGTCGCCCGCGCCCCCGGCCAGGCGCTGAGCGACTTCGCCATTTTCAAGCTCGTCGCCGAGGCGTGGGGCTGCGGCGACCTGTTCCGCGCGTGGCGTTCTCCGGAGGCGACGTTTCAGATCCTCAAGGAGCTCTCCCGCGGTCAACCGTGCGACTTCAGCGGCATCCGCGATTACGCGCACCTCGCCGCGGCCGGCGGAATCCAATGGCCGTACGCCGCCGCGGACGCGATGGCGTCGGAGATGGAAGTCCGGAGTTCGAAGATAGAAACGCAGAAAACCGCGACCCAAACGCCGAATGCCGAACGCCCGTCTCCGAACTCCCCTCTCCAAACTCCGCCTTTGCCCCAGCGCAGGCTCTTCGCCGACCGTCGCTTTTTCCACCCCGACGGTCGGGCGCGATTCATCTTCGATCCGCCGCGACCGATGCCCGAGCCGCCCGACCAGGAGTATCCTTTTCTCCTGCTCACTGGTCGCGGCTCATCCGCGCAATGGCACACGGGTTCGCGGACAGACAAAAGTCCGGTCCTCCGCCGTCTCGCGCCCAGCGTTCTCACCGTCGAAATTCACCCGGATGACGCCGAACGCCTGCACCTCGTCACCGGTGCCACGGTGCGGATCCGCTCGCGGCGAGGTGAAGTGGAGGCCATCGCCGTCGTCACCGCGACCGTCCAGCCCCGGCAGATTTTTCTGCCGATGCATGATGCCACCGTGAACCAGCTCACGTTCGCGGCCTTCGACCCGCATTCCCGCCAGCCCGCCTACAAAGCCTGCGCGGTGGCAATCTCCGGCTCTGCCGACTGAAAACGCGGTGCTGGCACTCGCGCCGCAGCGGGACGCCCGCGCCAGTTTAGCGACAGACCCGTTGACGGCAGGCCGGCCGGAGGTTTGTCTCCGCCCCGTGAGAAAGCCCCAAACTGCCCTAACGGCGACGTTCACCCTCCTCGTCCTTATGACTCTACCCACCGCGCAGGCCGGCCAGGCTGGACCGCCACGCGGCGGGCCACGCCGCGAACAGACGATGCGACCCGAGATTGTCGGACAGCGTGGCATCGTCGCGGCGGGCCGTCACTACTCCGTCTCCGCCGGCGTCCGGATTATGGAGCAAGGTGGCAACGCCATCGACGCCGGCGTGGCTTCCGTGTTCGCGGCTGCCGTCGTCGAGATCTCGCACTTCGGCTTTGGCGGCGAGTGCCCGATAATCATTCACGACGCGAAAACGAAACAAGTCTACGTCATCAACGGTCAGGGGCCGGCGCCCAAAGCCGCGACGCCTGAGCTGTTCGCCGCCAAGGGCAAAGTCGATGGCAACGGACCGCTCGGTGCGACCCTGCCGGCCGTCATGGACGCCCTGGCGATCGCGCTCGAGCGCTTCGGGACGATGCGTCTCGAGCAGGTCATGGCGCCGGCCATCGAGCTCGCCGACGGTTTTCCGATGTATGCGTATCTGCGCGACGCGCTCGTCGGCAACCGGAAGCTCACCGAAGCCTACAAGTGGGGCCATCTCTATTACGCGGACGGCAAGATTTCCGAGGTGGGCGAGATGTTCCGCCAGCCCAACCTCGCGCGCACCTTCCGCACCATCGTCGCGGCGGAGCACAGCGCGCTCGAGAAGAACCGTGATCGTGGCGCCGCCATCCGCGCCGCGCGCGATGCGTTTTACCAGGGCGACATCGCGCGTCGCATCGCGGAAGCAAATCGCGCCGAAGGCGGAGTCTTCACCTACGACGACCTGGCGAACTTCCACGGCTCCGTCGAAACGCCGGCGACCACGACCTTCCATGGTTTCGAGATCAACAAAGCCGGAGCCTGGAATCAGGGGCCCGCGATGCTCGTGACGCTGAATATCCTGGAGGGGGTGGACCTGAAGGCGATGGGCGCGAACTCGGCCGACTACATCCACACGGTGCACGAGGCCATCAAGCTCGCGTACGATGATCGCAACGCGTTCCTCGGCGATCCGGCGTTTGTGGCGGTGCCCCTCAGGGGATTGTTGTCGAAAGCGTACGCGGCCGAGCGGCGGAAACTGATCGGGCCGAACGCATTCCTGGGGCATCGCCCCGGAAATCCCTACGCGTTCGCTCCGGACATAAAGCCGCCGGCCGTCCGATACCAGCCGCACGCGCAGGGTGAAAAGGCCAGCGGTTCCGGGGACACGACGTGCGTGAACACGGTTGACCACGAGGGTAATTTGTTCAGCGCCACACCGAGTTCAGGTTGGATGCTCGGCGGGGCGTTTATCGCCGGCGAAACCGGCGTCCCGCTTTCAAACCGCATGCAGGCCTTCGATCTCGATCCGGCCAGCCCGAATGTGCTCGTTGGCGGCAAGCGCCCGCGCACCACGCTCACGCCCACGGTGGTGCGGAAGGACGGCAAGCCGTTCCTCGCCCTCAGCACGCCGGGCGGCGACAGCCAGGATCAGCAGGTGCTGAATGTGCTGTTGAACATGATTGTTTTCGACATGGACGTCCAGGTCGCGATCGAAGCGCCGCGCATCAATTCCGGCCATCCGCACAGCTCGTTCGATAATCATGAGAGCTCGCCGGGCCAGCTGGAGATTGAGAGCCGCGTCCCGGTGAAGGTGCTGGAAAACTTGGACGCTCGCGGCCATGTGCTGAAGATCGTCGGACCGTATGGGATGAGCACCGGCGTCGTGGCGGTGGGAGTGAACCCGAAGACCGGGACGCTGCGCGGCGGCGCCGATCTCCGTCGGGAACGCTATATCTTCGGCTGGTAGGGGTATCGCGCCGCGCGAACTCCTTAGATATAATACATCTCGGCCGGATTTTTCGTCGACCACTGGTCGAGCGTGTAGCTCTTGGTTTTCCCGTCGAGCACCTCGCTGATTTCGTCCCAGACGCGCTTCAAACGCCGGCCGCTGCGGCCCTCGTAGTTGCCGCTGAGGTGCAGGCATTTTCCCTCGACGGCCAGCAAGATGTCGTGGAGCGAGATTTCCTGCGGTGGGCGCGCGAGCATATAGCCGCCCAGGTTGCCGCGCCGGCTCGTGATGAGACCGTGGTCGCGGAGTTTGAGGAGAATCTGCGCGAGGAAATTCGCCGGCACCGCCTCGGTGTGCGCGAGGTGTTCGATCTGCGCGAGCTCACCCGAGCCGTGCAGGCGCGCCAATTCCGCCATCACGCGGCAGGCATAATCGACTTTGACGGAGATTTTCACGGGACGTTTTCCGCGGCGCTCTCCTCCGGCGTCAGCGGGCGCGGGCGGCCGAACGCAAGGCGCGCCCACGCCCGTTCGTGCAGATAGTAAAGGGCGACCTTCGTGATGACCTCCACGCCGGCGATGCCGCCGGAAACCTTGAGGGCTTCCCCGGAGGTGTCGGCGGCACCGCTCAAGCGCAGCACGACAAAGCTCACCACAAACGTGTCGAGGGTCCCAACACAGCGCCAGCTGACCGCCTTCACGAGGCTGCGCGCGTGGCTTTCGTCGCGGGGGCGGGGCGTGCTCATATCACGTAGTCTCCGATCTCGGGCTTCACGACCGCCCCTGGCGGCAGCAACATACCGGCGGCCACCGTGGCATTGGTGCCCTGTTCGATCAAAATGAAGGAGCCAGTGAGCCGGTTGGTGGCGTAGCCGTCGAAGACAAGCGGCTTCGCCGCGTGCAGGCGAATCTCCCCGATGTCATTCATCGCCAGCGCCGCCGGGCCGGTCTCGGTGTCGAGGGTGGACATGTTGAGTTTGCTCACCAGGTCGGTGACGACCGCCTGCACCGTGTGCGTGGTGTGCTTGAGGAAATATCTCCGACCGGGCTGCAGCGGCCGCGCGTTCATCCAGCAGATCCGGGCCTGCAAATCGCAGCTGGCGCCCGGCAAATGCTCGACGCCGATGAGCATGCTGCCGCGGCTGATGTCGATGTCGTCCTCGAGCACCAGCGTGACGGACTGCGGACAAAACGCCTCTGACTGCGGACCGTCGTAGGTCCAGATTTGTTTCACGGTCGTCATGATCCCGGCCGGCAGCGCGATAATTTTCTGGCCGGGACGGACTATGCCCCCGGCAATCTGGCCGCTGAATCCGCGGAAATCGTGCAGCGCCCCATCGGTTGGATTGTTCGGGCGGTTGACCCACTGCACCGGCAGGCGGAAGCCGTTCAAGTTCCAGTCGCTCGCGATGTGCACCGTCTCGAGGTGCCCGAGCAAGGTCGGCCCCACGTACCAAGGGGTGTGCGGCGAGGGGTCGACCACGTTGTCGCCGTTGAGGGCGCTGAGCGGGATGAATTTCACATCCTTGATGTCGAGCCGCGGCAGGAACTCCTCGAACTGGGCGCGAATCTCAAGGAAGCGCCGCTCGCTCCAGCCGACGAGGTCCATCTTGTTGACCGCCACAACGAGATGCGGGATGCGCAGCAGCGAAGCCAGGGCGGTGTGGCGGCGGCTCTGCTCGATCACGCCCGTGCGCGCGTCGACCAGAATGATGGAAAGGTTGGCCGACGAGGCGCCCGTCACCATGTTGCGCGTGTTCTGGATGTGCCCCGGCGTGTCGGCGATGATGAACTTGCGCCGCGGCGTCGCGAAATAGCGGTACGCGACATCGATGGTTATGCCCTGCTCGCGCTCGGCGCGCAGCCCGTCGGTGAGGTTGGCGAGATTGATCTGGCCTCCGCCGGTGATGTCGGCCGAGCGCTCCAGCGCCTCCAGCTGATCCTCCATCAGCGATTTCGAATCATAGAGCAGGCGGCCGATGAGAGTGGACTTGCCGTCGTCGACACTGCCGCAGGTATTGAAACGCAGGATGTCGACCGGCAGCGCCGGGGCGCTGGAAAATGGCATAAGGGAGATGGGAGACGTCGGCAACAAGACCATGGTGAAAATTATTTTCTGCGTTCGGCGCATTGCATGAGGCCGGTGATCAGTTTGCCGACGCGGACAACACAAAAAGCAAAACCGTGAACCGCTAATCTCCGCTGATTTTCGGACGCGGCGGCAAGGTCTCCGTGCGTGCCTCGCCTAATCGGCGAAGCGCGACGCTTGTTCTGGTGCCGCAGTGTATTCATTAGCGGTGATTAGCGAAGATTGGCGGTTCACGTTTTCCGGTCCGGGCAGGATCCATCCTGCCGGACTGGGGGCTGCGCCGTTAGAAATAACCCGCCTTTTTTCTGTCCTCCATCGCGGCCTCGGAGGCCTTGTCATCGGCGCGCGAGCCGCGCTCAGTGACGCGCGCGGCGGCGATCTCCGCGATGATATCCTCCACCGTGGTGGCGGGCGATTCGACGCACCCCGTGCTGATGATGTCGCCAATCGTCCGCACCCGCACGACGAGATCGCGCACCTCTTCGGTCGGCCGGGGCGGGACGAGGTCGTTGACCGGCAGCCACTGTCCGCCGCGACGGACACACCGGCGTGAATGGCTGAAATAGACCGACGGAACCTCGAGTTGCTCGCGCTGGATATACTCCCACACGTCCATCTCGGTCCAATTGCTCAGCGGGAAAACGCGCATGTTTTCACCGGGGTTCAGGCGACCATTGTACAGATTCCAGATTTCGGGCCGCTGGCTCTTGGGATCCCACTGGCCGAAACTGTCGCGGAAACTGAAAAAACGCTCCTTGGCGCGGGCCTTTTCCTCGTCGCGTCGGGCACCACCGATACAGCAGTCGAAGCGAAATTCCTCAATGGCGGCGAGCAGCGTCGGGATCTGCAGACGGTTGCGACTGATTTCACCCGGCGACGGCTGCGCGATACCCCTGGCGATCGCATCCTCGACGGTGCGCACGATCAGCCGGGCGCCGAGTTGTTTCGCGCGCCGATCGCGAAATTCATTGAGCTCGGCGAAGTGGTGCCCGGTGTCGACATTGAGGAGCGGCGTCGGCAGTTCGGCCGGCCGAAAGGCTTTTTCGGCGAGACGCAAAAGACAGATCGAGTCCTTGCCGCCGGAAAAAAGCAGCGCGGGCCGCTCAAACTCCCCGGCGACTTCCCGCATGATGTGGATCGCCTCAGTTTCGAGGTGCTGCAGATGATCGAGGTGATAATTCGTCACGACGTGGAAAACGGGGAAGCGAAGTCGGGCGATGCGAGTGCGGGCTTGGGACGCGAGGTTCGGTCGAACTCTTAACTCCGAGCTCCGATCTCCGAGACGGCGGCGCCCTGCGCCGCCGTCTTGCCCCACGCGGCGTGCAATCCGCATTCGCGTTTCTCGTCGGCCTTGGCCGGATCGAAATAGTCCCACTCGTTCGGCAGTTGGTGTCGCGCCAAATAGGCGTCGAGGTCGGCGTCGCTGAGGTAAAAGAGCGGGCTGACTTTCAGCGCGCCGAAATTTTCATCGAGCGAGACAATATCGAGGCCCTCCCGATTGGGATTTTGCACCTTGCGCAGGGCCGTGATCCAAACGGTCGGAGCCAGCTCCTTCATGCCGCGCCGGAAAGGCTCGAGCTTCATGAGCGCGCTGAATTCCTTCAGACCAGTTTCGTCGTCCGTGGTGGGGATGGGCCCCAAAACCGTGTCGCGGTGCGCGGCGGTGACGCGCGGCAAATATGGTCTAAGGTTCAATCCCAAGCCGGCCCGCAAGGCTTCCGCATGCATGTAGGTGGCCGGACGATTGTAGCCGTGGTCCACCCAAAGCACGGGAATGTCCGGCTGCGCCTGCACCGCGAGGTGCAGAATCACCGCTTCGTACGGCCGAAAATTTGTCGAGACGATGGCGCGACCAGCGGACCGCGAGATGGCCCAACGGACGATTTCGAGCGGTGACTTGGACCGCAACTCGGCGTTCGAACGGGAGACGTCGAAGGGACTCATTTGATTGGCGGGCGGCTCTGGTTCAGATCAATTCCCAGCACGAAAACCGCCCCGGGCGGTAGCTCCGTTCTACTTGGAGACCAAACGCTTGTTAATCCATGCGAGATGTTTTTCATCAATGTCATCGAGAATGCTTGCACTTATCAGCCAGTGAGTAAAGGATAAAAGACGTCATATCTACTACAGATGTCATGTTTAAATTCTAACCCCGGCCGCAACCTCACCGATCCACGATCTTCCGTCGGTCCGGTGGGTGGCTCGTTCATTGCTAGACAGCCGGCTATGAAATCCTTCGGAAACGATCCTCCGTACCGCCAGGTGGCGTCCATTGATGAGGTGTTCGAACGGCAGCACGACGGCCCGGCAGCAGGCCAGTCCGATGGCCGTATTTTTGAATTCGGGGCGTTTTCGGAGGGAAAGGTATCTCTGGTGGGCGCCGGACCGGGAGATCCCGAACTGCTCACGCTGAAGGCGCACCGCCTGATCCGTGAAGCTGACGCAATCGTCTATGACTACCTGGTTCGTCCGGCCATCTTCAAAGCCGCCCGGCCGAACGCTGAACGTATTTTTGTTGGGAAAAAGGGTGGCGGCTTTTGCTGTCCGCAACGCGACATCGAAGGCACGCTGATCCGGCTCGCCCGGGAAGGGAAAAAAGTAGTCCGCCTCAAGGGTGGAGATCCCTTCATCTTCGGGCGCGGCGGAGAGGAAGCGGAGGCGCTTGCGGCAGCCGGCATCCCGTTTGAAATCGTGCCCGGGGTGACGTCGGCGCTGGCTGCGGCGGCTTACGCCGGAGTGCCCCTCACCCACCGCGAACACGCCTCGGCCGTCGTTTTCCTCACGGGCCACGAAGACCCCAACAAGCCGGATGCCGCGATTCATTGGGAGGACTACGGCTGCCTGGGAGCGACACTGTGCGTGTACATGGGAATGAAAAATCTCGAGACAATTACCCGGCGCCTCCAAGCGGGCGGGCTCCCGCCCGAAACTCCGGCCGCGGTGATTCAATCCGCGACCACCAACGAACATCGGCAATTGGTATCCACGGTCGACCGCATCGCCCTCGAGTCCGAACACGCGGGCTTCGGCGCGCCCGCGATCGTCGTCATCGGCGCGGTCGCCGCGCTTTCCGGAAAACTCGCCTGGTTCGAATCCGCGGTGGCGACGGGCGCCGGCGAACTGGCTTCACGCCCATCCCTATGATCGTTGCCCTGGTCGACAACGGCTCCGTCGAACCTGCCGCGCATCGCAACCTGCGCGGGGTGGCCGCCGCCCTTTCCACTCGCTGCGACACGCTGGTCCACGCCGTGTCGTGGAAATACAGTGACCGGATCCCACCGCAGGAACTCGGCGGCGCGCCCGCCTGGACCCTGGCGGCGTTTGTGCGCGCCCTGGTCGCCCGTGGGCAACGCGAGTTTGTCTTGGTGCCGTTTTTCATCAGTGCCCAAGGCACCATCGGCTCCGCCCTGCGGCACGACTTGGATGAGCTCCAGCGCGAAACCGGTGGATTTGAGTACGCTTTCACCCCCGGCCTCGCCGCGCAGGATGTCATCCCCGCCATCGCCGCGGCGCGCATCCGCGAAACGATCGCCGCGCAATCACTGCGCACGCCTCCGGTCGTCGTCGTCGATCATGGCGGCCCCTCCCCGGCCTCCGCCACTCTACGCGATGAGTTGGCCGCGAAAATCCGCACACTGCTCGGAAGCGAAATCGGTTCGCTTGCCGCAGCCTCGCTGGAAGGCCACCACCCGCCCCTGCTCGCCGACCAGCTCCGCGCCCCGGGCTTCGCCGGCCGCGTCCTCGTCGTCGCACCTTTGTTTCTCTCACCCGGACGCCACGCCGGCACCGGCGGCGACATCGCTGAAATCTGCCGGGCTTCTCCCGCGTCGTGCCAGGTCAGCGGGCTCATCGGCCCGCATCCGCTGGCCATCGACGCACTCGCCGCCGCCCTCCATCACACGCTCTCTCACCTTCCCGCCCCAATTTTCGCATGAGTTCAATGTCCGCCTCCGCCGCTCCAGTCGCCGTCGAAAAACCGCTCCACAAGAATGAGCTGCTCAAGGCCGGGAGCAATTTTCTGCGCGGCCATATCCTACGAGATCTGTCCGACCACTCCACCGGTGGCATCACGGAGGATAGCGCGCAGCTCACCAAGTTTCACGGCATCTACCCGCAGGACGATCGCGACCTCCGCCATCAGCGCCGCAAAGCGGGCGCGGAAAAGGCCTTCAGCTTCATGGCCCGCATCCGCGTGCCGGGTGGAGTCTGCACCCCGGGCCAGTGGCTGGCGCTCGACCGCATCGCCGATGAATTCGCCAATGGCACGCTCAAGCTGACCACGCGCCAGGCCTTTCAGTATCACGGCATCCTCAAGGGTGATCTCTGGCGCACGATCAACGGCATCAACCGCTCGCTGCTCGACACCATCGCCGCCTGCGGTGACGTGAATCGCAACGTGATGTGCAACCCCAACCCGGAGCGCTCCGAACTGCACACAGAGGTTTACCAGGTCACCAAAGCCATCAGCGAGCACCTCCTGCCGCGATCGCGCGCCTACCATGAACTCTGGGTCGGCGACGAACTCGTCGGCGGCGGCGAGCCCGAGGCCGAGCCGATCTACGGGAAAACTTACCTGCCGCGAAAATTCAAAATTGTTGTCGCGGTTCCGCCGAGCAACGACGTCGACATCTTCGGCCACGACCTCGGGTTTATCGCCATCACCGACGCCGCCGGCAAACTCGTCGGTTTCAACCTCACCGTCGGCGGCGGCCTCGGCATGTCGCACAATCAAATCGAAACCTTTCCGCGAATCGCCGACGTCCTGGGCTTCTGCACGGTGCCACAGGCGGTCGAGGTGGCGGAAAAGATCATGACGGTACAGCGCGACTACGGCGACCGTACCGACCGCAAGCACGCCCGCCTCAAATACACCATCGAGGATCGGGGCCTCGCCTGGTTCCGCCACGAAGTCGAACAGCGACTGGGGTACCAGCTCGGTGCTCCGCGCGCGTTTCATTTCACCGACACCGGCGACCGCTACGGGTGGGTCGACAGCCACGACGGACGCTTGCATTTCACCCTCTTCATCCAGAGCGGACGAGTGAAGGACGACCCCCATTACCGACTGAAGTCGGCATTGCGTGAAATTGCCCTCGCGCACCAAGGCGATTTCCGGCTCACCGCGAACCAGAACCTGATCATCGCCAATGTCGCCGCCCCGGATCGTCCGTCGATCGAGGCGCTGTTGAAAAAAAACCGGCTGCACACGGCCAACGACGCCTCGGGCTTGAAGCTGAATGCGATGTCCTGTGTCGCCCTGCCCACCTGCGGCCTGGCCCTGGCGGAAAGCGAGCGCTACCTGCCGGAATTGGTCGGCTTGCTTGAAACGGAATTCGAGGCTGCGGGGTTGCGCCACGACGACGTGACGGTCCGCATCACCGGTTGCCCGAATGGCTGCGGTCGGCCCTATCTCGCGGAGATCGGCTTCGTCGGCAAGTCGCCGGGCAAATACAATATCTACCTCGGTGCGGCGTTCAATGGCTCCCGGCTCAACACGCTTTACCAAGCCAACGTGCCCGACACCGAGATCGTCGCCCTGCTCCGCCCCATCATCCAGCGTTACGCTTCCGAGCGGACCCAGGGGGAGCGCTTCGGCGACTTTTCGATTCGCACTGGTTACGTGAAGCCGACGGGCACACCACAGGATTTCCACGAGGCGAAGTCCGCCAAGGAAACGTCGGCGTGACGTGAGCCAGGACGGCGCGCAAATCAGGCGCACCCCGGATTTTCTGTCATTTAATTCAAAAAAGAGGGCGGACCGCCTACCCCTAAGCGGTCCGCCCATTGCTTTCTAACTTACCCCAATTCTCCACCGCTAAGCGGAGGAGAAAATCGAAGATCGTGCCCCTGGGAACGCCGAGGGCCGCAAAAGTTCCATCGGCAATCGCAAAATATTCTTTAACCCGAATCACGTCCCGACTGCGGTCGTTTCTTTTTCGGAATCGGCTCCACCCACAACCGCAGCAACAACTCCGCCAGGTTTTTCATGCTGGTCCGCTGCAATCCCTCGAGGCGCGCCGCCTCCTTGAACGGCGCCGCGACCGCGCTGCGCTCTTCGACGTATCGCCATAGCTCCGGCTCAAGCTTGGCGACTGCAACATGTTCATCACCCAGCGCTTTCATAACACTACGCAACTTTTCCTGCCAATAGTGTCTCTCATCCGGGTGCCTCTGCAGATAGTCAAACACCCGTTGTTCACACCGATTGAGGCTCATTCCCTTCAACCTGCGTCACGACCGATGAAAAACAACTGGAAACGCCGCGCCTACGGAGACGTTGCATTTGCCTGCCATCCGTAGCTAGGTTTCACTTCACACTAATCACTCAAACTCGTCCCGCCATGTTTCAAAAATTCACAGAGCAAATTCCCGCCGTAATCCTGACCGCACTGCTCGTCATCGGAGGCGCATTCTGGCTCCACCAAGAGACCGTCAAACAGTTGGGAATGCGGCAGCAAACGGAGCTCGCGCCACTGCGCGAGTCCAACGACGCACTGAAGGCCGCTTCGGAGGAAAACCGCAAGCAAATCGAGGCCACCAACAAATTGCTGCGCGATGCAATTTCCAAACGTGAAGCCGACATGTTCCGCACCGACGAGGAAATGCAGAAACTCAACACCGAGCGGATGAACGCCCTCGCTGAGGCGATTGCGAAAAAAGTGATGCCGTTTAATCCGATGCCAAAATCGGCGGAAGAGGCCGAGAAGCAGCAAAACGACCAGGTCGACAAGGTCTCCGGTCGGATGACCGAACGCATCCAGCCCATCCTCACCGAAATGGCCCGCGACCAAAATCTCACCCGCGAATCGATCGCCCAATACAGTCAGCGCATCTCGGATCAGGTCGGAAACGTCCTGACGGCCGAACTGGCGAAAAATCAGGTGCTCAACAACAACCTGCAGGCGACCCAGGCGACCGCGCAGGATGCGCTCAAGCTGTCGCACGAAGTCACCGCACTCTACCTGAGTTCATTCAAGGATCAGGGTATCATCACGCGCCTGCTCTCGTTGCCGGCCAGCGTGGTCAGGGACGCGGCCAGCCTGAGCATCGTCACCAGCAGCGACCGCAAGAAAGTCGAGGAGCAACTCGTCTCTAAAATGGGGGAGATTGAAAAGCGCCTCACCGAGCTTCAAGCCGCCGCCCCCAAGCCGCCCGCCGCCGCCGCTGCCGCGCCGGCGCCGGTGATCAGCACTCCGACGCGGCCCGCAGCCACGCCAGCAAAGTAAATACCGCCCTCGGGCGTGAACTTCCTTCCCAAACACGCGGGCGTTGCCCGCGTGTTTTTTGTTTTCAGGCGCCCGGGATCACCCCATCGCGCGCAGATTCTTTTCGGTTCAGGTCCGATCGCGTTCCGGACGGCCGGTGATCAACCCTGCGTCGAAGCCCCTGCGCCGCGCGGCGAGGAGGAGGCCCCGCACCGGCTCATGGGCGGGCGGTAGGCGCAGCCACCGGCAACCAACGCGATCCCCACGGCCACCGCTGCGACCTGGGCGCATCGACCACCCACCGGCCCAGGTGTCACGCAGGTCATCCTCAATTCGATCCCGTCAGGCCGGGCAACTCCGCGGTCAGCTTCGTCCCAAAAAACCACAGACGCTTCAGGGCCGGCAACGTCCGGAGGGTTGCCGCTCCGCTGTCGTCAACCGCCGTATCGGTGAGATTCAGCGCCTCGAGGTTTCGTAATCCCGTCAACCCCGTAAGCCCCCGCGAGGTGACCGCCGTCCGGGTGAGATCGAGCGAGCGGAGATTTTCCCAGCCGGCGAGCGCGGCCAGCCCCGCATCCGTCACCTTGGTCCGCGCGAGTTCGGCCTCGACGATGTACTTCGCCACCAACGCAAGTTTCCCGAGGGTGGCATCGTCGCAACGACCGGGGGCGCTGGCTGTGCGCAGAATCAACCCATCCGTCGGAACGATCGACCGGGCGATGAGCCGCACACCGAGCGACTGCTCGAGTGCTGTAATCTCGGCGGCGAGCGGCCGCCAGTCCGGTGCCTGCGGCACGTGGGCCGACTTGGCCCGGGCCAGGGCCGGCGCACCGGGAAAGTCTCCGACCACCTTCGACGCCGACGCCCCGTCGGCGATCCACAACTCGATGGTCTTGATTTCGTCAGGCGAGAGCGCGGGCTTGCCGTCGCTCGGCATCGCCTCGTCGTCGTCCCGGGGCAGCGTGATGCGGCGGAAGAGTTCACTGGCCTTCACTTCGCCCGGCTTGAGCACGCTGCCCGACTCCGCGCCCTTCAGCAGGAAGCTGAAAGAATCCAGCCGCAGCCCCGCCTTCTGTTTCTCCGCGCCATGACAGCCGACGCAGTGTCGATCGAGGATCGGGGCGACGCGGGCCTGATAAAATGGCGTCTCCGCGCAAGTCCGACCCGCTCCGGCGACGACCACCACGGCCGCGAAAAGCTTAAGCCAAGAGGCCATCGATGACATGGGACGGGAGCACGCCGGTAAGCTTTTGATCCAGACCCTGGGATTTGAACGACAGCTTGTTGTGGTCGATGCCAAAGAGATGGAGCATGGTCGCATGAAGGTCGCGAATGTGGACGGGGTCCCGCGCAATGTTGTAGGAGAAATCGTCGGTTTCGCCATAGGAGATGCCCGGCTTCACGCCGCCGCCCGCCATCCACATGCTGAAACAGCGCGGATGGTGATCCCGCCCATAGTTTTCGGGCGTCAGCGTGCCTTGCGAATAGCAGGTGCGGCCGAACTCGCCGCCCCAGATGACGAGGGTGTCATCGAGCAGCCCGCGGCGTTTCAGATCGGTGACAAGGGCATACGTCGGTTGATCCGAATCTTCGGCCATCAGGCGGATGTTCTTCGGGAGGTTGCTGTGCTGGTCCCAGCTCCGGAGAAAAATCTGGGTGAAACGCACGCCGCGCTCGGCGAGCCGCCGGGCCATCAGGCAATTGTACGCAAACGTGCCGGGCTCCTTCGCCTTCGGCCCGTAGAGGTCCCAGGTCGAAGTCGGCTCGTCGGACAGGTCGGCGAGTTCCGGGACCGAGGTCTGCATCCGGAAGGCCATCTCGTATTGCGAAATGCGCGCGTTGATTTCCGGATCGCCCACGCGTTCGAACAGCTGCCGGTTGAGATCGTTGACGCCGTCGATCATCGCGCGGCGCACCTCGCCGTCGATACCCTTGGGGTTGTTGAGGTGGAGCACCGGATCGTTGCCCGCGCGCAACGCGACCGCCGCGTGTTCCGGCGACAGGAAGCCGGAGGACCAGAGGCGGTTGGAGAGGGCCTGCACGTTGGTGCGGTGCGGCATCTTCGAGGTCATCACGACGAACGTCGGCAACTCGTCGTTGACCGCCCCCAGCCCGTACGAAAGCCAGGCGCCGAGCGACGGGCGCCCGGGGAACATGTTGCCCGTGGTGATCTGCAGGATCGCCGGCTCGTGGTTGATCGCCTCGGTGTGGAGGGATTTCATCACGCACAGTTCGTCGGCAATTTTTCCCGTGTAGGGGAAAAGCTCCGACACCCAGTGCCCCGCCTTTCCCTGCCGCGCGAATTTGTAAACACTCGGTGCGATCGGAAACCGCACCTGGCTCGCCGTCATGCCGGTGAGCACCTGGCCGCCGCGCACCGACTCCGGCAGGTCCGTGTCGAACATTTTGGCAAGCGCCGGCTTGTAGTCCCAGGTTTCAAACTGCGATGGCGACCCCGCCATGAAGAGGTAGATCGCCCGCTTGGCCTTCGGGGCGTGATGCGGCATCAGCCGCGGGCCGGTCGCGGCGCGCGCGAAAAGGTCGGGAGCGCCGCGGCCCAGCAGCGTGGCCAGGCCGGCCCAGCCGAGCGCCTTCACCCCACGACCGAGAAAATGACGCCGCGTCTCGAGGTCGAGCCACTCGCGCTTCAATCCGAGCGGCACCTGCGGGAGATCCCAGATCGTCGGGTGCTCGCCGCCGTGGTCGGAACAAAGCTGCTGGTCGTCGGAACGGGGTGGTGCCGGGGAGTACATGAGCATTCTTGGTTGGGCCATCATGGCCCGCGCCCCTGGGGCGCGGGCTATTTCGTCAGGAATTCATCCAGGTTGAGAAACTGGCTCGCCACCAGCGTCCATTGCGCAATCTCCGCCGGCGCCAGCGTTTCGTCCGGCTTGGACTCGCCGACGGCGAGCAGCGCCCGCACTTCGTCGGCACCCCCGGAAAATTTGTCGCCGAACTTCGCCGCGGCCTTCAGCAGAATCGCCGACTCCCGCGCTTCGAGCGGCCGGGCCAGCGTCATCCGCGCCAGGAAATCGAGCCGCTGCGCCGGAGCGGCCGCGGCCCTGACGGCGCGCTCGCCCAGCTTGCGCGCGGCCTCGATCCACTGCGGATCGTTCATCGTCACAAACGCCTGCAACGGCGTATTGGTGCGGGCGCGTTTCGTGCAGACCACCTCGCGCGAGGTGGCGTCAAACGTCTCCAGGCTGGCCGGCGCCGAGGCTCGCTTCCAAAAGGTGTACACACTGCGCCGATACAGGCCCTCGCCCTTGTCTGGCACGTAGTTCCGCGTGTTCGACTCCGGCATCGCCACCTCCTCCCAGATCCCCGGTGGTTGATACGGGCGCACCGAGGGACCGCCCAGCTTCTCGACCAGCAGGCCGGCGGACGCCAGCGCGCTGTCGCGCAGCATCTCGCCGTCCATCCGAAACCGTGGTCCGCGCGAGAGGAACTTGTTCACCGGATCCTTCGCCAGCCGCTCCACCGTGGCTGCGGCCGTTTGCCGGTACGTGGCCGAGGTGACCAGCCGGCGGTAGAACTTCTTCACGTCCCAGCCGCTTTCCCGAAACTCCACCGCCAGCCAGTCGAGCAATTCGGGATGCGAGGGCCGGTCGCCCATCACGCCGAAGTCGCCGGCGGTCTCCACCAACCCACGGCCAAACACTTCCTGCCACATGCGGTTCACCGCCACGCGCGCCATCAGCGGCTGTTCCGGCGCCACCAGCCACTCGGCCAGGCCGCGCCGATTGGCCGGCAGGCCCGTTTTCAGGCCCGGCAGAAAGTGCGGCAGGCCCGGCTCCACCCGCTGGAGCCGGGAAAAATAGTCGCCGCGCTTCAGGATATCGGCGTAGGCCGGAGTTGCCTTCTCCGCCGCGATCAACGTGGCGGTTCCATCCTTGGTGAGCGCGTCAAACGCGAGGTCGTGCGCCGTCACCGCCGCCGCCAGCGCCATCGTTTCGGCGTCTTTCTCTCCGAGAAAAAATCGATCGGCCACGACAAACTTTTCGTCCGCCGTCCACTTGGCCGCCTCGGGCCGCCGGGCGACGATCTCCCCCGCCAAATCCTCGAACGGCAACCGCGCCACTTCGTCGGGCGTGAGCAATCGCTTGTAGAAACGCACATCCTGAAAACGCGTCTCCCGCATCGGGAGGGTATCGTCCCGCCGGCCGAGGTGCATCGCCGCATCGGTACGAATCGATTCCCGCGGCCCGAGCGTATCCAGCTTCACCTCGGTCTCGGCGGGCTTGCCGTCGAGGTAGACCTTGACGCCCGCCGCCCGCCGGGAGCCGTCATAGGTGAAGAACACGTGCAGCCACTCGTCGCGCCCGATGGCACCGGGCCGCGTGGCCACCTGAATCCCGCGCTTCATCCCTGGTACCGCCGGAGCGGCTTTCTTCGCCGCCCGCTTCGGCGCGGGTCGATTCACGACCGCGTCGATCGGGTTCGCCCCGGCCGACGCTGCGGGCGCGCCGGACGCCACCTCGACGGTGCTGGGGTCCGGCACCAGGTTGATGAAGAGTTGCAGTCCCTCCTGATAGATGTCCCAACCCGCGCCGCCCTTTCGCTGCTCGTCACCCATCCGCGCGAGGAGCGAGCCGTTGCCCGTGCCGGTGCGCACGCCGCCACCCGGCTTGGCCCGCAACATGATCCAACCGCCGGTCGAAAATTTTTCGTTCGCCTCCACGTCGCCATGATCTCCGAGATTGATCCGGCTGAGAATATCCATGCGCATCGACGGCCACAGCCAGGAATTTTCGCCCCAGACCAACGGGTTGGTGTCGGCCTTGAACTCCGCGACTTTCGCGTTGGGCGCGCTGTTTTTGAGCACGTCGCCCTTCCCTTCGTCGAGTCGCAGATGCAACTCGAGACCCTCGTGCGGAACCGGTTTCGGCCGATGGCCGGCGTCGAGCCAGGCGGCGGTCAGCTCGCGCGCCCGCGCCCGCCGCGCCCCGAGTTTCACCTGCAGCTCCGCCCGCGCCTTCAGGACGAATTCGGCGCTCGCCGCGGTCTCCGGCTTGGGGAGCCGCAGCACCGGCGGGGGCTCGGCGATGTTCAGGTCCCACGGCTTCTCCACCGTATTGCTGAGATAGGCGGCGAGCCCGTAAAAATCGCGCTGCGTGATCGGATCGAATTTGTGATTGTGGCACGCCGCACAGCCGGTGGTCAGGCCGAGAAACGTGACGCCGAATGCCTCCACGCGATCGCGCGTCTGGTTGACGAAAACTTCCTCCGTGATCGTTCCGCCTTCGTTCGTCGTCAGGTTGCAGCGCATGAACCCCGTCGCCGCGAGTTCATCGAAGGTTCGCGCCGGCAGGAGGTCGCCGGCGAGCTGTTCGCGCACGAACGCATCGAAGGGCTTGTTGGCGTTGAACGCCCGAATCACGTAATCGCGGTACGGCCAGACCGCGCGGTAATTGTCGAAATGAATGCCATGCGTGTCGGCATACCGCACATAATCGAGCCAGTAGCGCGTGCGATGCTCGCCGAAGCGCCGGCTCGCGAGCAGGCGGTCGACCGCCTGCTCGTAGGCGTCGGGCGACTTGTCCGCCACGAACGTCTCCACCTCCTCCGGCGTCGGGATGATGCCGGTGAGATCGAGCGTGACGCGGCGAAGGAGCGAACGGCGGTCGGCCTCCGGGGATGGCGCGAGGCCCTCGCGATCGAGCCGCGCGAGGATGAAGGCGTCGATCGGGTTGGGGTGAGCCGCCGGCGGTGAATTTTTCGCCCGCGTTGGCCGAGTACCTTTTACGGGCGACTGATTGCGGTTTGCCGACTTGCCGTTCGCCGGCACCGCCGGTCGCACGGGCGCGATGAACGCCCAGTGCTCTTCATACTCCGCCCCCTCGGCGACCCAGCGGCGCAGGGTCGCAATCTGATCCGGCTTCAGCGTTTTGTGCGCCTCCGGCGGCGGCATGAATTTCTTCTCATCCTTCGACTCGATGCGCTGCACGAGCGGGCTGTCGTCGGGCTTCCCCGGGACGATCGCCGGGCCGCCGTCCTTGCGCCGGGCCGTCGCGTGCTCGAGACGATCAAGCCGCAGGTCGGCCTTGCGTGACCCCGGGTCGGTACCGTGGCACGCGTAACAATTGTCCGCGAGGATCGGCTGGATGTGTTCGTTGAAGGAGAGCTTCTGCGCCGCCGGCGGCGCGGCCCCGGCCTTTTTTCCGGCTGGCGTTACCTGCGCAAACAGGACGGCGAGGGACGCGGCGGAGAGACCAAGAAACAGGGTGCGGCGAATCATGGGGTGGGAAGGGCGTCGAGAGTGAAGACAAACTCCGGAAGAATTCAACCCCCCCGACCGAGATTAATCCTCCAGCGCGCCGCGCTGCCTTGGCTGCATCAATTCAGTTCGGACCCACGAATGGACACGGCTGCTTCACGAGTTCCTTGCCGCCGATCTTTGGCACCGCGCCTTCCCGGGCGGCAGGCTGCGCCTCCGTGGCAAATTGCTTCTTGTCGAGTGCCTCGGCGCCGGAGCTTTCGCCGATCGAAAACGGAGCGAGGACGAGCCAGTCGCAAAAAAACCTTCGGGGTCGGGTTTGCCGTTTTGCGCGGCGGCGGGGTGCGGAGTTCTTCGCGCTTCAGATTGACCGCGACGAGACTGACGTAATAGGCGCTCACGCCGCCAAACACAGCCGCCGGACACAGGCGGTCAACCGAAGTGTGGCGGCCCGAGGGGGCGGCGGCGTTCATGCCGTCGAGGTGGAGCCCGATGTCGTCATCGGGCTGGTCTTGACGGCGCACGTTTTAAGAACCCGATGAGGACATCGGGTGCCACCTCTCAGTGTTTTCGTCTCCAGTGGAAGCACGCACTTCGGCTGAATCGATCCGGCTATGCTGCCGGCGCGTTTGGTCCGGGATCCCTATTTCTTCTTTCCGGCTTTTCCGCGCTTCAGCGCCGCGCCGATAAACGCCGCGAAGAGCGGATGCGCCTGGTTCGGTTTCGACTGGAACTCCGGATGCGCCTGCGTGGCGAGGAACCACGGGTGTCCTTTCAGTTCGACCACCTCGACCAGATTCCGGCGCGGATTGATGCCGCTCACGATCAGACCGGCGCGCTGCATCTGGCCGACATAGGCGTTGTTCACCTCGTAGCGATGGCGGTGCCGCTCGCGCACGCTGTCGGCCCCGTAGGCTTTGTGCGCGAGCGTGCCGGGCGTGAGCGCGCACTCGTAGCTGCCGAGCCGCATGGTCGCGCCCTTGTCGATGATCTTTTTCTGCTCCTCCATCAGGTTGATGACCGGATGAGGTGACTTGGCATCAAATTCGGTGCTGTTGGCGCCCTTGAGTTTCAGCACATTCCGCGCGAACTCGATCACCGCGATCTGCAGGCCGAGGCAAAGGCCGTAATAGGGCACCTTGTTTTCCCGCGCATACTTTGCCGCGGTAATCTTGCCATCGGTGCCGCGGTCGCCAAAGCCGCCGGGCACCAAAATGCCATCGAGCCCGCGCAGGTGGCTGAGGCCGTTTTTCTTCTCGAGTTCCTCGGCATCGATCCGCCGGATGTTCACCTGGCAGTGGTGGGCGATGCCCGCGTGGGTGATCGATTCGTATACCGACTTGTAGGCATCCTGGAGCTCGATGTATTTGCCGACGACACCGATCGTCACCTCATGACGCGGGTTCAGGATGCGCCGGACGATCTCCTCCCAGATGTTTTTTTCCGGCGGGGGATTCTTCAGCCCGAACAAATCGAGCACCAGCTGGTCGAGATTCTCCCGCTGCAACGCGAGCGGCAGCTCATAAATCGAGTGATCGACATCGCGACACTCGACCACCGCCTTCACCGGCACGTTGCAAAACATCGACAGCTTGTCGCGCAGATCGTGATCCAGCGGGTGGTCCGTGCGGCACACG